>CAYQRX010000055.1:0-14194 GCA_964419865.1 uncultured Hyphomonas sp.
ATCACAGAAAACGCCGCAACTGTCCCGAGATCGTTCAAATCGCCAAAAAAATGAGATCCCGCTTCGAAACCCTGCCTTGCTTCGCAAGCTCGACATGCCCCGAAACATAAACGGATACTTGCCCAGCCTCACTGCGATTTCCGGGATGATAAGAGGAGGGGGCGGGGCAGGGGCGGATAGGGCGGCGCCTATCCCCCTTTTTTTATCAGGGCTTCGACCTCGCTGCGGCGAGGCAGGCTTGGCTGGGCGCCGGGGCGGGTGCAGGCCAGCGCGCCGGCGGTCACCGCAAAGCGCAGGGCCTCCTCAGGCGCCGTGCCCTGAATCAGGCTGACGGTGAGGGCGGCGCTGAATGTGTCGCCGGCGCCGGTCGTGTCGACGACCTTGACCTCTGGCGGCCGGGCCGAGGCAATCTTCTGACCATCCTTCCAGAGCTCCGCCCCGGCCGCGCCGAGAGAGATGGCGACATAACGGCCCGGGGCATGGAGGGCGGCGCCATAAAACCCGGCTTCGGTCTCGTTGACGATGAGGAGGTTTGCATGCTGCAGGAGCTCGCCGGGAACTTCCATGGCCGGCGCAAGGTTGAGCGCGACAAAGCCGCTGGCCCGCTGCGCGGCGGCCAGAAGGACCGGGACGGGCACTTCCAGCACGCCCATCATATGCTCGATCCGTTCGCCTTCGACATCGCCGGGGTCGAGGGCGTTGTTCGCGCCCGGGCAGACGACGATCTGGTTCTCACCTTCTGCCGACACGGCGATCAGCGCGACACCGGTTGTCTCTCCGTGGATGTATTGTGTGGCCGCAAGATCGACGCCGCCGGAGCGCAGAAGCTTCAGCGCTTCTTCCGCCATATCGTCATTTCCCACAGCCGCCAGCAGACGGACCTCCATGCCGAGCCTTCGGGCGGCGAGGGCCTGGTTGGCGCCCTTGCCGCCGGGATGGCGGGCGAGTTTGGCGCCGGTCACCGTCTCGCCCGGCCGGGGCAGCGTCTTGCCATAGGCGACAATGTCCAGATTGACCGAGCCGACGACCGTGATCATGGGGCGGACCTCAATATTTCCTCGATCCGCGCGAAGAAGGCATCGGCGTTCGCTTTGGTTACCCAGCGGTGCGGGCCTTTCTTCGAGGGTTTCAGCCGGGTGCGGCCGAACTCCCGGCCGGGCCGGGTGATGACGCTGACGCGCACCTGAGCGGTTTCGAACATCCCCGGATCGAGCAGCCAGGCGATGGTGGACGGGTCGTGCATTGGCACTTTCGTGCCGGGGCGCGCGCGGGTTTCCAGCGTGTTCGCGGCCGTCAGCAGCGAGGCCATCATCGCGGCGCGTTGGCCGGGCAGGGCGGCGATCCGGGCAATACGCGCATCGGTTGCGCGAACCTGGTGGGAGGCATCCAGGCTCAGCACTGTCACCGGCAGGCCGCTGTCAAAGACGATGGCGGCGGCATGAGGGTCGGCGAAGATGTTGAACTCCGCATACGGCGTGATATTGCCGCCTTCAGTGTCGGCCCCGCCCATGACGACGATCTCTCGGATATGAGCCCCGATCTCGGGGGCCATGACGAGCGCGCAGGCAATATTGGTCATCGGGCCGGTGACGACGAGTGTGAGGCCGCCGGCCGGGGCGGATTTCAGCTGGCGGATGATTTCCGTGACAGCGTGCGCGCTCGCCAGGGGCGAAGACGGCTCGAAGATGTCGATGCCGTCGATGCCACTCTCGCCGTGAAATTCCTCAGCGGTGACCGGCGGGCGCAGCAGCGGGCGCGGACAGCCGGCAAAGACCGGGATCTCCGGCCGGCCCATCCGCTCGCAGACCATGCGGGCATTGCGACTGGTCAGGCGCAGGGGAACATTGCCGGCGACGGCCGTGATGGCGCGCACATCAAAGCGCGGCGAACCGAGCGCCATCATCAGCATGACCGCGTCATCAATGCCGGGATCGCAGTCGATCAGGAGGGGCAGGGGCGCGCTCATGCGCCGGGCGCTCTCAGCTCGTCCAGCACGGCCTGGAGGCGCGGCTCGATGGGTGGGCTTTCCAGCTCCACGCCGAGCGCCGCCATCGCCATCTCGGTGGTGACGCGCATTTTCTTCCGCCCGGTCAGCCGTGCAATCATGATGCTTTCCGCATGCGTGCGGCCCTCCGATACAAAGCTGTGCCGGAAGATCATCTGCGTTTCCTGCCAGCCGACAAGGCGCGTCTGCACCTCAAACTTCTGAGGATAGCGAAGCATGCGCAGATAGGAGAAGGATTCGTACTGGATGACCGGCATCCAGCCGCGCTTTCGGAAGGCCTTCAGGGCGCCGGTGCGGCCCATATAGTTCATGATCGCAAGGTCGGTGAAAGAAGAATAGCGCGAATTCGTCATGTGTCCCATCGGGTCCTGGTCGCCGAGCCAGACGGCCGAGCGGATGACATGCAGGTCGAGCAGGCTGGTGCGGGCCCTGCTGAACAGGGCCGGCAGGAAGATGCGGAGGAACCGGAAGAAAAGGTTCATGACGGCGGCACTCTAAGGATAGCGGTGTTCACAAGCTCCTAACGGGCACACCGCGCCTATGCGAACCCCGTGCCGGAAGGGCTCGCGCAGCCGGAGATTTTCAGGGTAACCTTATTCGGCGGGCTGGTGCACCGGGCCGGGCTGGGCGGCTTCCTCATCCAGCCGCCGCGAGACATCGCCGGGTGAACCGGTGCGCCGCGCGAGAAGGGTGTAGGCCGTGGGCACGACGAGCAGCGCGACGAGTACGGCCGTGACGGCGCCGAACAGGATCACCACGCCGATGGCGAGGCGCGTTTCAGCGCCGGCGCCGCTACCGATGATCAGGGGAACCGCGCCGGCCGCCGTCGTCAGGCCGGTCATCAGGATCGGACGCAGGCGCGCGAGCGCGGCTTCCTTGAGGGCGGTATCGAAATCCTTGCCGGCATCGCGCAGCTGGTTTGCGAACTCGACAATCAGGATGCCGTTCTTGGCCGCAAGGCCGATCAGCATGATCAGGCCGATCTGCGTGTAGATGTTCAGGGTCTGCCCGGTCAGCCACAGACCCAGCAGGCCGCCGGCGAGCGTGGCGGGCACCGAGAACATGATCACCATTGGATGAATCCAGCTCTCGAACTGGGCCGCGAGGACAAGGAAGACGATCAGCAGGCCGATGGCGAAGACAAAGGCGATCGACGAGCCGGCGGAGCGGAACTCCAGCGACTGGCCCTTATAGTCGATCACCGCTTCGGAAGGCAGCACCTCGCGCGCGATGCGCTCCATGCCTTCAAGCGCGGTGCCGAGCGTCACGCCCGGCTGGAGGTCGGCGTCGATCGTGATGGCGCGCACGCGGTTGTAGCGGTTGAGCGTCGGGCTGTCGGCGAAAGGCTGCAGGGTGACGACGCTGGAGAGCGGGATCAGCTGGCCGGAGCGGGCGGAGCGGACATAGATGTTCTGCACATCTGTCGGAGTGTTCTGCTCCGAACGGATCCCTTCGAGGATGACGTCATACTCCTCGCCATTGTCGATATAGGTGGTCACGCGGCGCGAGCCGAGCATTGTTTCCAGCGTCGAGCCGATGGTGGCGACCGTGACGCCCAGATCAGCGGCGCGCTGATAGTCGATCCGGATACGGTATTGTGGCTGGGTTTCCTTATAGTCCCAGTCGATGTCGGCAATACCGGGATTGTCCGCTTCCAGGGCGGCGAGGAACGTATCGCGCCAGACGACAAGTTCTTCATAGGACGGTCCGCCGATGACGAACTGGACCGGCTTGCCGCCGCCGCCCGCGAGGCCTTGGCGCATCATGGCGAAGGCGCGGATGCCGGGCAGGTCGGACAGGCCGGCATTGATCTCGTTGATGATCTGGTCAGCCGGGCGGCGATCGCCCCAGTCTGCCAGAACGGAGACGACAACACCCTGATTGAAGCCGCCGCCCCAGCCGGGCGCGCGGACCAGCAGGCGGTTGATCTCTCCGGACTCCGTATAGGGAAGCAGGCGGCGTTCGATCTCGTCGAGATAGCGCTCCATGTATTCGAACGAGGCGCCTTCCGGGCCGCGAACCTGGATGAAGAAACTTCCCCGGTCTTCACGGGGGGCATACTCGCTGGCCAGGTCCTGGAAAATGAACCAGCTGGCGCCCATGATGCCGAGCGTGGCCACGGCAATGGCCACAGGCCGGCGCACCAGAAAGTCGAATATGCGTGAATAGACGCCGCGGGTCTTATCGACGGCAGTATCGATGGCGCGCACGAAGCCGGACATCGACCCGTTACGCGAGTCTGCGTGCGACCTCAGAATCTTGGAAGCCAGCATCGGCGACATGGTGAGCGCGACAAAACTCGAGAACCCCACGGCGGCGGCAATCGTGACGGCAAACTCCGTAAACAGACGGCCGGTATTGCCCTGCATGAAGGTGATCGGGATGAACACCGCCATCAGCACCAGGGTTGTCGCTATGACTGCAAAGCCGACCTGCCGGGCGCCGTTATAGGCGGCGACCAGCGGCGTTTCTCCTTCTTCCTGCATCCGGCGGTGGATGTTCTCGAGTACCACGATGGCGTCGTCGACCAGGAGGCCGATGGCCAGAACCAGCGCCAGCAGGGTCAGGAGGTTCAGCGTGAAGCCGAGCGAGTAGAGGACGATGAATGTCGCGATCACCGAGACTGGAACGGTGACGGCGGGAATCAGGGTCGTGCGGAAGCTGCCAAGGAATAGGAAGATGACAAGCGTGACAAGAACGACCGCGATTCCGAGCGTGGTCCAGACTTCGCGGATCGAGGCTTCGATAAAGACTGAGCTGTCGAAAGACAGGTAGATCTGCATGCCATCGGGCAGCGTCTGGTTGAGTTCCTGGGCCAGGTTCTTGGCGGCCTTTGCCACCTGGACGGTATTGGCGGTGGATTGCTTGACGATGCCGAGCCCGACCATCGGTTCGCCATTGCCGCGGAACATGGTGCGGTCGTCGACGGTTCCGCGTTCGACCCGTGCCACATCGCCTAGGCGTACGAGGTAGCCGTCGCCCTGGGCGATGACCAGACCGGCGAAGTCCTCCGCGGTCCGGAAGGGCCGGTCGATGCGAAGCGTATAGTTGACGGCGCCGGATTCAAGCGAGCCGGCCGGCGCCTCAACATTCTCCGCCCGGAGTGCCTGTTCGATGTCACTGACGGCCAGGCCGCGCGCGGCGAGCGCCTGCCGGTCGAGCCAGACGCGCATCGCATAGTCGCGCGCGCCGCCGATCTGGATGCGGGCGACACCGTCAATGGCGGAGAACCGGTCGACCAGGAAACGGTTTGCATAATCCGTGAGCTGCGGCGTCGTCATCTGTGTGCTGGCGAGGTTCAGCCACAGGATCACATCATCATCGGCGTCGGCCTTTTCGACCTCGGGCGCGTCGGCCTCCGGGGGCAGGCGGTCGGCGACACTCGACACCCGGTCTCGGACATCATTGGCGGCCGCGTCGATGTCGCGGCTCACATCAAACTCGATGGAAATGTTGGACCGGCCGTCGCGCGAGCGTGAGTTGATGAAGCGAACGCCGCCGATACCGGCAATCCTGTCTTCGATCACCTGAGTAATCCGCGTCTCGACAACAGAGGCGGACGCGCCCGGATAATTGACACTGATCGAGACAACCGGCGGATCGATGTCGGGAAACTCGCGCAACGGTAGGCGCGAAAAGGCGACAAGGCCAAAGACGATCAGCAGAATTGACAGGACCGAGGCGAAAACCGGCCGCTTGACCGAGGTGTCCGACAGGAGCATCGGCCTATCTCCGGTTCACGGCGGGGCCGCCGGCCGACCCCACCCGGGGGGCTGCGGTCGGCTGCAGGATCCGTTCATCCTTCAGCGTCACGGGGCCGCCTTCCCGAACGCGCAGCACGCCCTCGGTAATGACCATCTGGCCAGGCGAAAGCCCGGAGACGATTTCGACGCGGCCGGCCTGGCGGATGCCCGGCTCCACCTTGACGCGGCGCGCAACCGGCTCGCCTGCGCTCTGGTCGACGACCCAGACGAAGGTCTCCGGGCCGCGCGGCTGGAGGGCCACTTCCGGGACTGAAAGCGCCCGGCGCGGCTCCGCCATAAGGGTCACCGACATGAACATGCCGGCTTTCAGAATACCGGATGGGTTCGGCACTTTGGCGCGCACGCGCACCGAGCGGGTCACGGGGTCGATGGCATTGTCGATCGAGTCCACCAGGCCCGCAAACTTCTGGCCGGGCAGGTCGCTGGTCGACGCTTCGATCTCGAGGTTCGGGCGCAGGACGCGCAGGAAGGTCGAGGGCACGGCGAATTCGAGCCGCATGACGCTGTCGTCGATGAGTGTGGCAACCACATCGCCGGGACGGACCAGAGAGCCGACACTGACACGGCGGAAGCCCAGCACACCGTCGAATGGTGCGATCAGCACACGGTCATTTTGTCTGGACTGAACCGCGCGCAGCTGCGCAGCGGCAGTATTGACGTTGCGCCGGGATACATCAAGCTCGGCCTGCGACACGGCGCCCTGTTCGGCAAGCGGCTCGATCCGGGCGAGTTCGAGGCGCGCCTGGGCGAGGTCGGCTTCGGCCGATTCCACCTGGGCGACCTGTTCGCGCTGGGCAAGGGAGAGCAGTGTCTTGCCCTTTTTCACCCGGTCGCCGTCCTCGAAATACAATGCGGTCACGCGGTCGGACACGGTGAGCGTCAGGTCGACCCGCTCATTCGGCGCCAGGGTGCCGATGGCTTCGACGCGGCTTGCGAAACTTTGCTCCCGGACCGGTTCGGCAAACACGGCCGTTGCCGGCGGCGCGCCGCGGGCTCCGCCGCGCTGCTGGGTCAGGGCTGGCGAAACCAGGAGTAGGCTGGCGAGCAGGGCGGTGCCGGCTGCTTTTATCAGAGACGCGCGATTCATTTTCAGCTTCTGCATGGCTTTAGTCCTGCTGTGCGCGGAAGGCGGCGAGTTCTTCGTCGGTCCAGATACCGCCGAGGCTGCGATAAGCGCGCACGGCGCGGCGGGCAGTCTCTGCCCTGTTTACCGCAAGGCGGTCCTCGGCGTCGAGCAGCGAACGCTGCGCGTCGAGGACATTGAGATAGGAGTCGAGCCCCTCCTGATAGCGCAGGCTGGCCAGTTCGAAGGCGCGGCGCGCTGAGGTCAGGGCTGCTTCAAGATCTGAAGTCCGCCGCTGTTCGGTGGCAAGGTTTGTGAGGGCCGTTTCAGCATCGGCCAGCGCATCGAAGACGGTTGCCTGATAATCGGCGATCAGGCGGTTGCTGCGGGCATCGGACGCGTCGATCCGGGCGTAGACCGGGCGAAGGTCGGGCCCGGCCCAGCTGATGGCGGGGCCTAAATCGAAACCAAAGCTCTCATCGCTGATCGCAACGCCCGAGTTGCGGACCAGTCCCAGAAGGTTTGCATTCAGGGTGATGCGCGGGAAGAGATCGGCGCGCGCGGCCTCACCCAGCGCCAGCGCGGCGCCGATCTGCGCTTCGGCGATGCGGACGTCCGGCCGGCGGCGCAGCAGCGCCTCAGGTGTCCCGGCCGCCAGGGGGGCGTCGAGTGACGGGATGGTGCCGGGCGTTACCAGGAGCTCCGGAAGGATCGCGGCCAGATCGGTCGCCGGCGTTGCGGTCAGCGCGGCGAGGCGGCTGAGAGCGGCTTCACGGTCGGCTTCATAGACAGGCAGGTTTGACAGCGTCGTGCGGTAGAGAGTTTCGGCCTGGGCGAGGTCCAACTGCGTGGCGCGGCCATTGTCAAACAGCGTTCGCACGAGGCTCAGGCCCTCAGCCTGGGTCTCCGCATTGCGCCGGCCGACTTCCAGGCGCGCTTCGGCGCCGCGCAGGCTGATATAGGCCAGTGCCGTTTCAGCTGCGAGGCTGACGGCGATGTCGCGGCGAAGCTCACGTGCGGCGATCTCGTCGAAGCGCGCGGCATCGGCCAGCGCGCCGAGGCGCCCGAAGGCGTCGATTTCCCAGCCCGCGGCGATGGTGCCTGATGCGCTGACATTGATCCGGTCGGCGCCCGGGCCGGTCTGACGTGCGGCGGTCACACCGGCGCGGCTCGACGCTGTCGGGCCCAGGCCGAGAATGGCGAGGCGCAGCGCGGCCTCTGCTTCGGCGATGCTGAAGTCGGCGCTGCGCAAGACGGGAGAGGCGGTGAGCGTCCGCTCGACAAGGGCGGCGAGGGCAGGGTCGCTGAAGCCGCTCCACCAGTCGGCAGACACGCTTGCGGCGTCAGATGCCGCCCGGAAGCGCTCGCTGGCCACTGCCGGGGCGTCGGCCCGCGGGGCTTCGGGCACGGAAGCGCAAGCGGCCGCCGCCAAAAGGGCGATCGCTGCGCCGCCGGGGCGCGCGCTGCGCGGGAGTCGTCTGCCTGCCATCACTTCCCCGAACTAGGCGAAGAACCTTTCCGATCAAGACAGCGCCAGCATTACCGCCGCTGAGCCGACCGGAGTCTGCTGTTTAACGGGCAATGCTGAAGATTCCGTCTGCCCTGCACTCACGATTTCGTGATCTTTTTGCCAGTCCGGATGTTAAACTTCATAAAAGCGCAGGAATCGCCGGCCTGACTCTAGCTCAGGGGGGCTCAAGCTCTTAGCTAGGGTGGACACCTGCAGAAAACCATTATTGCCTGCCGCGCCAAGGGATAAGGAGGTCCGGACGCTGTTTGAGTCGATCAACATTGCGATCCTGATCGGCGCGTCTCTCGTTGCGATCGCTGCCCTGACCAGCCTCGTATCGCAGCGTTTCGGGGCGCCGATGCTGCTCGTGTTTCTCGGGATCGGCCTGCTCGCCGGTGAGGACGGGCTGCTTGGCATCCAGTTCGACAGCGGATCAGCGGCCTATTTCATCGGCTCCTTGGCATTGGCGATCATTCTGTTCGACAGTGGTTTCGAGACGCCGATGCGCAGCTATCGCGTGGCGGCTGCGCCTGCGCTCATTCTTGCGACATTCGGTGTGCTGTTCACGGCCGGCCTGACCGGGGTGGCAGCGCATTTCCTTTTCGGCATCGGCTGGCTGGAAGCATTTCTTCTCGGCTCGATCATCGCCTCGACGGACGCGGCCGCCGTGTTTTTCCTGCTGAGGATCGGGGGAATCCGATTGAGGGAGAAAGTCGGAGCGACCCTGGAAATCGAGTCCGGCGCGAACGACCCGATGGCGATCTTCCTGACCATCCTGCTGGTCGAGCTGATCATGGCTGGATCGGGGACGGATGCGCTGTTCGGCTTTGAGGTGATATTCAGCCTGGTCCAGCAGCTTGGCCTCGGGATCGTGTTCGGCATTCTCGGGGGCTTCGGCATCTCCTGGCTGCTCAACAAGCTGGTGAACCTCGACCCTGGCCTCTATCCGATTTCCGGCCTCGCGGCGGCGCTGATTGTCTTCTCAGTCTGCGCTCTGTTCGGCGGCAGCGGCTTTCTTGCCGCGTATGTCGCGGGCGTCGTGGCCGGCAATCGCAAGGTCAAGTATGCGCACCGCCTGCGGCGTTTCCAGGTGGGCATGACATGGCTCGCCCAGATCGGCATGTTTCTGGCGCTTGGCCTGCTCGCCTCGCCGTCACAGTTTGCCGGTATTGCCCTTCCGGCACTGGCCCTTGCGGGGGTCCTGATCTTCGTCGCGCGTCCGCTGGCCGTCTGGGTCTGCCTCTGGCCATTCGATTTCAGGTCGCGCGAGAAACTGTTCACCGGCTGGGTCGGACTGCGCGGCGCAGTGTCGATCCTCCTGGCGGTGCTACCGGGCCTTGCCGGCATGGAGAATGGCAGCTTCTATTTCAACGTCGTCTTTGTCATGGTGCTGGTCTCGCTGCTGGTTCAGGGCTGGACGATCCGGCCGGCAGCAAAGCTGCTGAATGTCAGCCTGTCTTCGGAGCAGGGTATCGTCGACAAGGTGGAGCTGGAGCTGCGCGGCGGCGCGGAGATGGAGCTTGTCGGCTACAAGATCCACCCGGGAAGCGCGATCGCCAAGGGCGAGCGTATCCCGCGCTGGGCCCGGCCTGCCATGGTGATCCGCGATGGCCTGTCCTATTCGGTCCATACAATCGGGCCGCTGCAAGCCAATGACCAGGTCTATCTCTTCGCCTCGCCGCGGCGCGTAAGGCTGCTGGACCAGATCTATGCAAGCCCCTCCGATGAGGTGAAGGTCGACACCGACTTCCAGTTCCGGGTCAAGGGGTCGGTCAAGATGGCGGATCTTGTTCGCCAGTATGGGCTCGAACAGATAGAGCTGCCGGATGGCATGACCGCCGGGCAGTTTCTCGAGAGGGCCTTTGACGGCCATCCGGTGACCGGCGACCGCTTCGCGATCGGGGAGGTCGACCTGATCGTCAGCTCCCTTGACGAGGCTGGCGGTGTGGCCAGCGTCGGAATCGTCATCGACGAGGAAGACCCGGGCACCGGTGCGCTGGTTGCCGACCTACTGCGGCGCGGATGGGCACGGGTGACTGCGTTCGGGCGCCGAGCCAGGAAGACGGGCACGGATGCGCCGCCGGGGGCGGACCAAATTCCTGCCGATAAGGCCTGACCACCCGCAGCCGCAACAGGTGGGTGTGCCGATCGATTTGCCCTGAATTCATTGCAGCTTTCGCCTGATGCCATTTCAGCCGTCTACCGCCGGCCGGCGGCTGCCCGGCGGGTGTAATGAAAGCATTATCCAAACGAAACAAAACCGTCGCGAAACCTGAATAAGCCCGCTCAGGCGCAGGTCGCGGGGACCCGCGAGCACTCAACCGGGGCTATCACAATGTCTGTTCGCAACTCTGTTTCACTTCTCGCCATGTCAGGTCTGATCGCAACCGGCATGATTGCATTGCCGGCATCGGCGCAGGAAGTGCTGCGCGGCCGTGTGGTTGACGCAGCAGGGGCTGCGCTGCCCGGCGCCAAGGTCACGGCCCGCCAGACCGGCACCGCGACATCGACCGACCGCCAGGGTGAGTTTTCCTTCCCCTCCGTTCCCGCTGGCGACCTGACACTGGATGTGGAGTATCTTGGCCTGCCGGACGCCTCGCGCACGGTGTCGGTCGGCTCCGGAGCACCCAACATCATCATCATTACTCTGGGTGAGGATGATCAGGCCCTCGACCGGGTGGTCGTGCTGGGATCCATTCTTGATGGGGCGGCGCGGGCCCTGAACCAGCAGCGCACAAATTCGGCCACGACGAACATTGTGTCCTCCGACTCCATCGGCCGCTTCCCGGATACGAATATTGCCGAAGCGCTGCAGCGTGTCCCCGGCTTTGCCGTGGCCCGCGATCAGGGCGAGGGCCGTTTCATCAACCTGCGCGGCGCGCCGGGCGACTTCACCGGCATTGCCGTTGATGGCGTCAGCATCGCATCTCCTGATCCTTCGACCCGCGCGGTCGATCTTGACACGATCCCGTCCGATCTTGTGAGCGCGCTTGAAGTTTCCAAGACGCTGCTGCCCTATCAGCAGGCCGACTCCATTGCCGGCTCGGTCAATCTGGTCACCCGTTCGGCCTTTGACAAGCCGGGCCTTCGCATCTCGGGGCAGGGCGGGATCAGCTATAACGAGTTCGGGAAGGGCAATGACGAGCGCGCCTCCGGCACGATCTCGAACACGTTCGGCAACAATAATCAGTTCGGCGCCCTTCTCTCGGCAAGCTATTCTCGCACCGACCGGCAGGTGGATAATATCGAGTCGAACTGGATCATCGAAGATGTCAACGGGAATGATATCTTTGTCGTTGATGAGCAGGAATTCAAGGACTATGACACGCGCCGCGAACGCACGGCATTTACAGGCAACCTGGAGTACCGTCCCGACGACGCCAACCGGTTCTTCCTGAACGGCAGCTATTCCAAGTTTCGCGATGACGAGTTCCGCAATACGCTCCTGGTTCTTTATGGTGACGGCGCATTGCAAGCGGGCGCCACCAGCGGCGTCGCAACATGGACCAACACACGTCTCGAGAAAGAGCTCCGTCACCGGATTGTTCAGAACGAGATTTCGACAATTCAGGCGGGCGGCGCCCACAACCTGCCGAACATGGACATCGACTATTCCGCTTCCTATTCCGAATCCCGCCAGTTCAATCCGCGCCGCGCGCAGTTCCTGTTCCGATCGACTCTGCGTCCGACACTCAGCTATGATTTCAGCAATGCTGATAGCCCCGCATTGTCGCTTTTCGAGACGAATGAGCATCTCGATCTTGGAGCGTATGGATTCCGGGAGAACGTCTTCCGCGGTCAGACCACAGACCAGGAGGAGTTGGGCGCCCGTATCAACTTCACCTTCCGCAATGCCAGCCTGTTCGGCCAGCCGGCAGAATACCGGGTCGGTGCCAGCACGCGCCTGCGTGAAGTCACCAATGACAACGAGCAGTATCGCGATCGCCGGGCGGGTGCGAATCCTGGCCAGCCGATCAGCGCATTTCTCTCCGGCGAACGCTCGCAGAACTTCGACTATCTCCTGGGCAACAAGTATGATCCCGGCCTGGTGACGGCATACTGGAACAATATTCAGGCTTTCTCCACCGAAGACGCGGCTCGCCGCATTCCGCAGTCGACCACGGCCGACTACAAGGCCGATGAGGCGATCCACGCCCTCTACGGAATGACAGAAGTCGACTTTGGCGCCACGAACGTCATCGCGGGTCTGCGCATCGAGCAGACAGAATTTGATGGCTCGGCCCCTTTCATTGATGCCAGCGACAATATCCGGATCAACTCCGTCAGCCGCAATTACACCAATCTCTTCCCGAACCTGACGCTTCGTCATGAGTTCACGGGCAACCTGATCGGCCGGTTTGCGGCGACCCGCGCCATTGCCCGCCCGAACTATCAGGATGTGGTGCCGCGCATTGAGGAGGGCGACCGCTCCTCGCTCCCGGTCAGCGTTTCGCAGGGCAATCCCGACCTGCGCGAGACCCTTTCGAATAACCTTGATGCCGGCCTTGAGTTCTATTTCGAGCCTGTCGGTCTCCTCGCGATCAATGCCTTCTACAAGGATATCGAGAACTATGAGTTCACGCTGGTTCGCGAAGGCGTCTATGATGGACTGCCAGCCGAAATCACCTCCGCCGAGAATGCGCCGGATGGCCGGATCTATGGGGTCGAGCTGACCTATCAGCAGCAGTTCGTGAACCTGCCGGGCCTTCTGGCCAACACCGGCATCTTTGCCAACTTCACCTATACGGATGCGGAAATGACGCTGGCGGCGCCGATTTCCGGCAGCCGCAAGCGCATCCTTCCCGGCCAGTCGGAGACGACGCTGAACATTGCTGTCTTCTATGAGGCTGACCGTCTCAGTGCGCGTCTCGCCTGGAATGACCGGTCGGATTATCTGCAGGCGGTCGACGGAAGTGATGACCGCCTCGATATCTACTGGGAGGGCCGTGAGCAGCTCGACTTCTCGGCGAGTTATGACTTCACGAAACGGTTCGGTGTGTATCTGGAAGCCAAGAATCTGACCAACTCGGAAGGTATCCGCTATGCCGGTGACCGGAGCCGCGTGATCGAGCGCGAGGCTTTCGGCTACACTGTGTTCGGCGGTGTGCGCTTCAATTTCTGACAAAGCAGCGGCGATCCGGCAGGCACGGGGCCGACCGGATCGCGGTTTTGTTCAACTCATCCGGGCTTGTCCCGGCGAACTGAGGATCGGCACATGCAGACGAAATTGATGAGTGGTCTGTTGGCGCTGGCGCTGGCTGCGTGCAGCCATACCGGCGCGGCCAATGCGGATGGACGCAGCGCCAGCTTCGTCGTTGTCGGCGATACCGGCTACATTCCGTCCTATGAGCGTTATGATGAAGATGAGGGGCCGCTGCGCACGCTGGGCGACTATCTGGCGGCGCAGGCCGAGGACTGGCTGGAACGCAATCCTGCCCTGACGGGCTTCCGTCCCACGCCCTGGGTCTTTGAATCCGCACTTGGCGGCTATATCGAGGCGAGCGGGATGTACCCGGTCGCGATGGCGGCCGATGAAGTCTGCCGGCGCCGCGGCTGCCACTTTGCCGCGATGGTGGGGGACAATATCTATCCGGACGGCGCCACGCTTGGCGCCGACGGTATTTCCGACGCCCGCCGCTTCCATGATATGCTCGACCAGCCATACGGACGCCTCGGAGAGGGGACGGAGAATTTCACCATCTATGCTATGATGGGCAATCATGACTGGCGTATCTCGCGTGAAGCGACGGTTGCGCAGATGGAATATTTCCAGCAGCACCCGAACTTCACAATGCCGGACTTTTTCTACCGCGCCGTGCCGGCCGGGATGGAAGGGTTTGTCGAACTCTTCG
>CAYQRX010000056.1:0-14074 GCA_964419865.1 uncultured Hyphomonas sp.
GGGTCGAGGGTTCGAATCTCTTCGCCCGCTCCAGGAAAACTCAGGAAAATCAGGATACTGCGCTGCTGCGCTCGATGGACGCCTTTGGGGCGGTCCGAACTGCATCTCCAGCCCCGCGACGCCAGCGCCCGACCTTCCCTCGCGTCCATGTTTCTTCCGAAATCCGCCTGTGTAAGATCGCGCGGATACAAAGAACAAACATATGGGGAGAGCCATGCACTACGCCGAGCTTCGCAAGGCGCGGGAGGAGCTGACCGGTCCGGGCGGGCAGTTCGAGATCGTCGAGGCCGATGTCCTGGGCAACCGTATCCGGGTATTCAAAAACGCGCCGCCGAGCGTGCGGGAAGTGTGGCTCTCGACCCTCCAGTTCGCCGAGCGGCCCTACCTGATCTATCAGGATGAAATCCTGACCTATGCCGGGGCGCATCAACGGGTGAACGCTGTGGCTGCCTGGCTGGCCGCACAGGGCGTGAAACCCGGCGACCGGGTA
This sequence comes from uncultured Hyphomonas sp., assembly GCA_964419865.1. GTDB lineage: Bacteria > Pseudomonadota > Alphaproteobacteria > Caulobacterales > Hyphomonadaceae > Hyphomonas. The sequence continues at coordinate 491 of CAYQRX010000056.1, forward strand.
GCGATCGCGATGCGCAATTATCCCGAATGGATGCTGATCTATTGGGCCTGCGTGTCCACCGGCATCGCCGTGGTCGGCATGAATGCCTGGTGGACGGCCGAGGAAATGGCCTATGGCCTCAAGGACTCCGCCCCGAAGGTCGTGTTCCTTGACGCCGAACGCCTGGCCCGAGTGCAGGAAAACCCGGAGATGGCCGAGGGCATGATACTCGTTGGCGTGCGGCTTGAGAGCGTGCCGGCCGGCGTGATTGCCTGGGATGAGGTCATCGCCCATGGCGGCGCGATGCCGGACGTCACTGTGGACCCGGACTCGGACGCCTGCATCTTCTATACCTCCGGCACGACCGGCTTTCCCAAGGGCGCGCAGCTGACCCATCGGGGGTGTGTCTCCAACCTGATGAACATGATGTATGCCGGCGCCTCCTCGGCGCTGGCGCTGGAGCGCGCGACCGGCGTCGCGCCGCCGGCGACGCCGCCGGTGCCGGTGACGCTGATGACCACGCCGCTGTTCCATGTGACGGCGAACAATTGCGGCGCCTATGCAGCCACCGCTGCGGGCGGCGCGCTCGTGCTGATGTATCGCTGGGATGCAGGCGAGGCGCTGCGCCTGATCGAACGCCACCGCGTGACTGGCATGAGCGGCGTGCCGACGATGGCGCGCGAGCTGATCAATCATCCGGATTTCGCGAAGACCGATACATCCAGCCTCATGGCGCTGGGCGGCGGGGGCGCGCAGGTGCCGCCCGATCTCGTGCTGAAGATTGATGCGCAGGTATCAACCGCCCGGCCGAACACCGGCTATGGCATGACCGAGACCTGCGGGATCATCACCTCGATCAGCGGCGATTTCTTTGTCGACAAGCCCGACAGTGCCGGCCCGGCGATGCCGAACTTCGAGGCGAAGTGTGTTGACGACAATGGCAACACTGTCGCGCCGGGCGAGGTAGGTGAATTGTGGGTGCGCGGATCATCTGTCATCAAGGGTTATATCAACCGGCCGGAGGCAACGGCCGCCTCGATCACCGATGGCTGGCTTCATACCGGCGACATCGCCCGGATTGATGAAGAGGGCTTCATCTTCATCGTCGACCGGAAGAAGGACATGGTGCTGCGCGGCGGGGAGAACATCTACTGCGCCGAGGTCGAGGCGGCGATCTACCGCCATCCCGCCATCGCCGAGTGCTGCGTGTTCGGCGTGACGGATGAGCGCCTCGGCGAAGAGGTCGGCGTTGCTGTGGTTCTGAAACCCGGAGAGCGCCTGGATGAAGAGGGTCTGCGAGCCCATTGCGCGGGCATCATGGCGAAGCACAAGGTGCCGCGCTATGTCTGGTTCATGGACGAACCTCTGCCGCGCAATGCCAGCGGCAAGTTTCTCAAGCGCGAATTGCGCGAGCGTCTGAGCCCCAGCGTCCTGCCGGCCTGAGGGCGCGCGCCCGGCAGTTATTCGGGGTCTGCGGCGCTGACCTCGAAGGTCAGGGCGGTCGAGTATGAGCGAAGGTCGGTTGCGGCCCCTTCCGGCGCCGGGGCGAGGTGGCGGACCAGCAGGGTATAGATGCCCGGCGCGAGCGGTTCGAGGCGGATCGTCCCGTCCGGCGTGGCAGGCGCGGGCCGGCCGTCTTCATGCTCGCCGGCATACCGGCCATAGGCCGTCAACAGGGCGGCCTCGTGCGGCGCGAGCGGCTTGCCGTCGAAGGTCAGCCGGAGAACCGCGGGCCGTCCGGCTTCGAGGGCGACCTCATCGGGCGTGATGGCCAGCCTGCCGGCCGGGCGCAGATCCGGCAGTCCCGCCTCGGCGCCGCAGCTGAAATATGCCTCGGAGACGGTGGCGGTCTGTGAGCTGAGAATTGGGGCGCCCCCGGAGGGCACGGGCCCGGTATCGGCCTCCGCGTCGAGCCGGACATAGGCCCCATCCACGACCGCCACCTTGCCCGTGCGCCCAAGACGCTCGCCGCTGGTTCAGCGATAGATGCCGGGCCGGCCCAGCGAGGCTTCGAGCCGCGTCATGGCATGGTCTGCGCTGGCCCGGTCAACCGGCTTTGACTCTCCGTCAGGCGTAATCAGCGCAAATCCGTCCGAGATCAGAGCGATTTCGGGCGCCGGGAAACGATCGCTGAAAGATGCGATCGCCCCGGCGGCGCTACAGGTATCATAGCTGAAGGCGTCGGGCAGTATGAAGCCGACATGTCCGGCAGCAGGCGGCGCGAAGGCGCCAAGGAGCAGGCTGGACGCAATGGCGAGGTGCGCCAGTCTCATGAGTCGCTCCCGATGCGCGGGGTTGCGGCGATACGCGCCTGCAGCGGGCCGGGCTCCAGCGTCACGAAGCGGCGCAGGAAGGCGCGGCCCTCGGCTTCGGCGGCGGCGGATGTGATTTCGCCGCTGGCGACTTTTCCGGCAAGTTCGAGCAGCGGCGTATAGAGTTCCTCGGTCTCGCCCTGGATCGTCAGCCCGAAACGTGTGCCTTGCCCGGCGATGGCCGCCCACTCGGCCCGTATGGCTTTCCAGAAGTCCCCGGTGGCGGCCCAGTAATCCGTTGCCACAGATACATCGAACCCGTCATGGCGCGTATAGGTGTTGACGCCGATTTCGCGGACCAGAATGCGGGGTTCATCGCCAGTCAGAATGAGTTTGTCATTGTCCTGCTCATGCACCCAGCCGGATGGCGTCAGCACATGCCGGTTGACGGCATTGATGGCGTGATAGTCGTCGCGGGTGGTCATGTCCCGGCGCGGCAGCGGGCGCCATTCATGCGGCGGGGCCCAGCTCGCGGCGCCATTCTCATAACTCCAGGCGGCAACCGCTCCATATCTCGGCGTGTCATCGACCTGGTAGACGGTCTGGGACCATTTGCCCTTCCGCTCCGCATAGGGCACGTCACGCCATTCCCAAGTGTTTGCGCCGATGAAGATCAGCACGCGCTCCGGCTCATATTGCCAGTCCTGTCGCCAGTGCTTGATCGGGAACGACTCGCCGTCATGGGTCGCGACCAGGATATGCTGCAGGCTGATGAAATCGCCGCGATCCTCGATGACGCGCACGACCTCATGCGCGCCTGAGAGTTTCGGCGGCATGACGGTATAGCCGGTATCGAAGGAAACGGTCTCGGTGAAGTCGAATGTCACCCGGTAGTCGCCCGCCATTGCGAGAATCGACTGGCGGTCCTGTTCGAAAGCAGCCGGAAGGCTGCGGGCATTCTCCGGCGCTGCGGCCACGCTCGCCCGCTGGCCGGTTGCTGCGGCGCCCGGCTGGGTCGCGCATCCCGTGAGTATCAGGGACGCGCTTAGCGCGATCAGTGTCAGGGCGGCGGACGGCTGGCGGCGAACTGGCATCTCATTTTCCTTTCGAGTCGCTCCGGGGTGGGTGCGGTCCCTCCTCTAATGCGACTGAAAATGACTTGCAATCGCAAATATGGTTTGTAGAAGGACATGAGAATCATTCGCAACATTGAAAGGTACAGGCATGACCAATTGCAGGGGTGAGCGCGAGACAGTTTCAGGCAGGCGCGCGCGCCGGACGGGGCGCGGGGCCCTTCTGGCTTCGGCGGCATTTGCGGTCGGCGCCGTTCTGCCCGCTGCGGCCGAGGAGGCTGTGGCCGAAGACGAACAGCGCGAGGAGACCATCACGGTCTATGGCACCTCCAACCCGTTGCCGGTCTTCGACTATCCTGGTCAGGTTACTGTGATCTCGCGCGATACGCTCGAGCTGATTCAGCCAAGTACGATGTCCGACCTCTTGCGCGATGTGCCGGGCCTGGAATTTTCAGGAGGCCCCCGCCGGACTGGCGAAACGCCCAGCATTCGCGGTCTCGGGCGCGAAAATGTGCTGGTCCTTCTGGACGGTGCCCGCCAGTCATTCATCTCCGCCCATGACGGGCGCTTCTTTCTGGACCCGGAACTGGTGCGTTCGGCCGAAGTGGTGCGTGGCCCGGCCTCGGCGCTGTATGGCTCCGGCGCTGTCGGCGGCGTGCTTGCCTTCGAGACGGTGGACGCCGCCGACCTGCTGGCCGAGGGCGAAGCCTTCGGCGTTCGCCTGCGCACCGGCTATCAGAGCGTGAACGAGGAATGGCTGGGATCGGCGACGGTCTATGGCCGCCAGGGGCGGCTTGACGCGCTGGCGAGCATCGGCCTGCGCCGGTCCGGCGATATCGAGCTCGGCTCGGGGGCGGACCTTCCTTCGGATGATGAGATCGCAACCGGGCTGGTGAAGCTCGGCTATGATTTCACGGATGCGGTTTCCGCTGACATCAGCTGGCAGAAGTTTTCCAATAGCGCCGTCGAACCCAACAATGGCCAGGGCAGTGCCGGGACTGGCGACGCCGTATTGGACCGCGACGTCGACAAGGACGTGACCAGCGAAGTCTGGCGCGCAGGCCTCCGCTTCAATCCCGCATCGGACCTGATCGACACAAGGCTCACCGTCTACAGCGCCGCGACATCGGTCGATGAATATGACGCCAGCATCTCGCGCACCACGCTGCGCGAGATCGAAACCAGCGGCGTCAGCCTGCGCAATGCGGCGCGTTTTGATCTGGGCGGGCTTGCGACGACACTGACGATCGGCGGTGACTGGTATGAGGACAAGCAGGTCGGCACAGACTCAGAAGGCGCCGGCGGCGTCCGCGGCGGCGTGCCCAATGGCAGCGCGGAGTTTACCGGGGTCTTTGTCCAGGCAGAAGGCGAACTGGCTCGCCCCTTCGGTCTTCCCGGCCGTCTGATTGTCATTCCCGGCCTGCGTTACGATTCCTTCGAGAGCCGATCGGAGCTCAGCCCCGACGTCTCTTCGGATGAGCAGATATCCCCAAGGCTCGCGGCCAGCTATGCGCCGGTGAACTGGCTCCGCCTCTTTGCCAGCTATTCCGAGGGCTTCCGCGCGCCATCGCTGAACGAGCTTTATCTCGACGGCGTCCATTTCTCGGTTCCCCATCCCATACTCTTCAATCCGGGGCTCGGGCAGTTTGTCTTCGTCAGCAACAATTTCGTGCCCAATCCGGATCTGAAGCCGGAATCGAGCGAGACAACCGAGATCGGCTTCGGCCTCGATTTCAAGAATGTGCTCACCAGCGGCGACCGTTTCCAGGGCAAGCTGTCGCGGTTCGAAAGCGAGGTCGGCGATCTCATCAATCTGACGGTTGATTTCGCCTATGACCCGACCTGTTTTGCGGGTCCCGCCTTTTTTCCCTGCACCGCCGGCACGACAAATTCGGCCAATATCGCCGGCGCCAGCCTCGAAGGCTGGGAGGCGGAGGCTGTGTATGACGCCGCCCACTGGTACGGCCGGCTCAGCTTTTCCTCGATTGAGGGAACGGACAATTCGACCGGATCGGACATCGGTACACTGACGCCGGACCGGCTCACCATCGATGCCGGACTGAGGCTGGCGGACTGGAATGCGCGCGTCGGAACAAGGGTTCAGATGGCGGATGAATTCGAGCGTCGGGCGGTCTCTGGCGGCGTGCCGAGCATTGTTGAGCGCCGGGCGGGCTATGTCGTGCTTGATCTCTACGCGTCCTGGCGTCCTGAGTTCGCGCCGCGCGTGCGGATAGATGCCGGCGTCGATAACATTCTGGATCACGATTACGACCGGGTCTTCGAAGGGGTTTCGGAACCCGGACGGAACTTCAAGATCGCGGTTTCCTGGCAGTTCGGTCAGTAGGGGAAAATTGACGATGTGCATGCCTATTGATGATGTTCAGATGCTCTGCTGGCTTCGCGGGCAGCTGAAGGTTCTTTCGGCCTGGCGCGAAGAGCTGGTTTGCCGGAATGAGACCGATCTCGAAGCCGTCACGCGACTGGAACAGCATCATCAGTGGCTGCGCAGCGAACTTCAGCGGCTGGACCCGAGTGAGCGGGGCGCGCCCGTTCCCTCCGGGCCGGTGCTGCGGGCGAGCCGCGCCTGACGGATCGCCGCCAGGCGCAGTTCACAGGATGGGCCGGAGCGCAATCCACATACCGGCCAGGGGCGCGAGGTAGACGAGGATCGCCACGGCAAGGCGCAGGCGGGCCAGAATCGGTCCGTCTCCCGGCAATGGCCGGCCAGCGGGCTGTGGCCGCTGGCGCGCGGCTGCCGTCCCGACAACAAGAAGGGCGGGGCGCTTCGCCTCGCCAGCAGCCGGATCGCGATAAAACGTTGCCGGGCTGGCCGGGCCAGGGGCGGGCGCGGCCGGCGCGCGAAGTATTCTGGCGGTTGCGGTGCTCATTGTCTTTACTCCTATCTCTTTCTCAGGCGGCAGTCAGATCAGACCGTCCGCTTGCGGCACATATCGCAGGCGAATGTTTCAGCCTGTTGGCAGGGCGGCGGCTCAAAGGTTTCAATCGTTGCAGAAACAGGGCGGACCGCCACATTCCCCGTCCAGCGCAACAATTGAAACGCAAGCGGCCCCAGGGCGGCATCGTATTGAAACATTAGTGGCGGAAACGGTTCGTGTCCGGACGGCAGCTTTGTGACCCCGCCCGGCGAAACCCGAACCAGAAAGGACCAGACAATGACAACCACTATGGAAAAGCCCGCCAAGATGGCCATGAACGGGGTGGACGTGCCGACCCTCGTCGCCACGCTCGGCGCGGTGCACGAACAGCGCGATCTCGCAAAATTCACCTTTCGCGCCAATGGCGAATGGCTGAGCGGCACCCACAGCCAGACGACCTTCTCCGGCTTTTTCGGTGCCGGCGGAGAGCAGAGCCATGACCGCCCTCACACGGTTCACGGCGACCATCCTTCCGTTCTCTGCGGTCAGGGCAACGGCCCCACGCCGGTCGAACTGCTGCTGGCTCGGCCTTGTCGACCATGTCGAGGAAGCGGGCATTGAGCTGCCCTCGCTGAAGCGCATTCTCGTTGGCGGCTCGCCGATGCCGCCGGCGCTGATGGAACGGCTCGAGCGCCGCCTCGGCGTCACGGTGCAGACAAGCTGGGGGATGACCGAACTTTCCCCGCTCGGCGTCATCATGCCGCCATTCGCCGCGAAGCGTCCGCCGGAACTCTCCGGCCGGCCGGCCGTCGGCATCGACCTTCTGCTGACCGATGCGGAGGGCCATCCGTTACCGGAGCAGCGCGGCGTCGAGGGCCATCTGCGCGTCAGGGCCCCCGCGGTTGTCGAGCGCTACTTTGGTCAGGAGGCAAGCGCGACCGATGCAGGCGGCTGGTTTCCGACCGGCGACCTCGCGCGGATCGATACGGACGGTCACCTGATCATATCCGGGCGAGCCAAAGACCTCATCAAGTCGGGCGGGGAGTGGATCAACCCTGCAGAAATCGAGGCGATCGTCGCCGCATTGCCACAGGTCTCGCTTGCAGCCGTGATCGGCCGGCCCGATCCAAAATGGGGCGAGCGCCCGCATCTGCTGGTCGAATTGCGCACGCAGACGGACATCAGCGACGATGAACTCCTGGCGCCCCTGAAGGGCCGGGTGGCGTCCTGGTGGATTCCGGATTCGGTCGTGCGCCTGCCCGCCATGCCGCTGGCGCCGACCGGCAAGATCGACAAGCTACGCCTGCGCGCGGAATACGGCGCCGCCTCCTGATCCCAGGATGCCGCCGGCCCCGAATGGTTTGCCTTGACCAGAATTGCTACCGGTGTCAATTTGCGCTGCAACAAGCCGGAACGGGGAGAAGGCGCATGCAGAGGCCAATGACAGCACCGGTGGCAAACCCATGCGGCTGAACCGGCGCAGCCTGATGGCAAGTCTCGGCGCCGCGGCCGGTTTCGGTCTGCCAGCGGGCGCTGGTGGGAGCGGCGATCCGGTCGTGATGACATCCAACGGCCCCGTCTCCGGCGTCCATGAGAACGGCGTCGCCGTGTTCCGGGGCATCCGCTACGGCGCCGATACGGCAGGCACCCGCTTCGCCCGGCCAGCGCCGCCGGCGCCCTGGCGCGAAGTGCGTCCGGCCACAACCTATGGCGCCGCCAGCCCCCAGCGCGCCGGTGAGGCGAACCAGTCCGAGGACTGCCTTTTCCTCAACGTCTGGACACCGGAAGCGCGGCCCGGCGGCAACCGGCCGGTCATGCTCTATCTGCATGGCGGCGCCTACAATACCGGCTCCGGCTCCGCCCCGCTATATGATGGCGCCCGGCTCGCAGCGCGCGGCGATGTTGTCGTCATCACCATCAATCACCGCCTCAACGCGTTCGGATACCTCTCGCTGGGCCAGCTGATGCCGGAGGCCTTTCCCGACTCCGGCAATGCCGGACAATGGGATATCCTCCTTGCACTGAACTGGGTGAAGGCCAATGCGGCGGCCTTTGGCGGGGATCCCGGCCGCGTCATGCTGTTTGGCCAGTCAGGCGGCGGGGCAAAGATCGCCACCCTGATGGCCGCGCCCGCAGCTGAGGGCCTGTTTCACGCCGCCGCGACGATGAGCGGGCAGCAGGTGACCGCGTCCGGCCCGCTCAACGCAAAGCGCCGCGCCGAAGCGTTTCTGGCGCGTCTTGCGATTGCGCCGGGCGACGCCGGTGCGCTGAAATCGGTGCCTGCCGGGGCGATTGTCGACGCGCTGGATACAGCTGATCCGGTGAACCCCGACTTCCAGATATATTTTGGCCCGGTCCTGGATGGCCGGCTGCTGACCCGCCATCCCTTCTGGCCCGACGCGCCGGGCCAGTCGGCGCATATCCCGATGATTCTCGGCAACACGCTGGACGAAACGCGCAATCTCATCGGACGGAGCGAGCCGGAGATGTTCGCCCTGTCCTGGGAAGCGTTGCCCGCCGCGCTAGCCCGGCATATGCGCTGCGATATCGACCCCCATGAGGTTGTCCAGGCCTATCGCGGCCTCTATCCGGATCGTTCGCCATCGGATGTTTTCTTTGCAGCGGCCACAGCGGCCCGATCCTGGCGGGGGCAGGTCGAGGAGGCCGATGCGCGCGCGCGCGAGGATGGCCCGACTTGGGTCTATCGCTTCGATCTGCCTTGGACGGCGGACAATGGCCGGTGGCGCGCGCCGCATGCTGCCGACATTGGTTATGCCTTCCTGAACCTTGACCGGAGCGGTGCTATGCCGGGCGAGGCGGGCCCAGCTCAGCGCGCGGCCGATGCGCTCTCCGGCGCCTTCATCGCGCTTGCCCGGTCAGGCGATCCGAACCATGCCGGGCTTGCGCCCTGGCCGCGTCACACGCTGCCGGCCCGTGAGACCATGATCTTCGGAGAGACAATCCGTACCGAGAGCGATCCGCGCGGCGCGGAGCGGGCACTGTTTGCCCGGGTGCCCTTCATTCAGTGGGGAAGCTAGCGCCTCTCAGATCCCGCCGCCAGCACGAAAAGCCGGACAGGGCGCCGCCCTTCCGGTTTTGAGGGTTTGTAGCGAGCGGAGACATAGCAGGCCGCAAGCTGGGTTGGTGTGAAACATACAGCCGGGACCCCTTATGTCTCCGCTGCCGGAGCTTTCGCCCCCGCCCGCCAGTGCATACCCTGCACGGACGACATCCAGCATAATACCACCGTCTGGAAGGTGTCGGATTGATTTGCGACACTCTCCTGCGATCTGGCGTGACTGCCGGGGGCGGGCGGAAAAATGTGGGGGATAGGTCGGCCGGAATGCAAAGACCGGCGGCTCCTATTCAGGAACCGCCGGCCTCACCGGGGGCGCATCAGGTCAGCGAAGGGAGAGCGCTGGCCTGTGGACCACTTATGTCACCCATCAGAAGCGGAAACGGGCGCCCAGAAGATACTCCGTGCCGGTATGGTGATAGACACTCACCAGATCGCCGGCATCGAACACCTGATGCTCATACTCGTCGGTCAGGTTGATCGCTTCGAAGGTAATGTCGATATTGTCCGTCAGCCGGTAGGATGACGAGAAGTCGACATTCGTGGTCGCTGCATAGCCCTGCTCGTTGCGTCCGGCCGCGTTCGGAGCGACCGTCTGATAGGCGTCACGATAGGAGGCCGAGACGCGCGCGGCGAAACGATCTTTCTCGTAATAGAGCGTGGCATTGTAGGCGTTTGGCGAGAAGCCCCGGATTTCGTCGGAGTCGACATAGGTATAGTTGCCCTGGAAGCCGAAGCCGTCGAACGGTGCCGGCAGGAAGGAGAAGGGCTGCTGATAGGCGATCTCGAAGCCCTTCACGCTAGCTGCGCCGCCATTCTCCACCGCCCGGATTTCGACCATCGGGTCCTGGCCGGCATCGAGCAGGTTGCGCAGCGGGCTGGAGGCCGGGGGCAGGCTGGCCGGCAGGCCGGACTGGCTGAACGGCACTTCGGTGGTCGAGGCGCGCGTGAAGAAGCTGTCCACATCCTTGTAGAACAGGCTGAGCGCCAGCAGCGATTCCTCCCGGAAATACCATTCGAACGAGGCGTCATAAGTCGTCGCGCGGAACGGATCGAGGCCGGGATTGCCGGAATTGTAGCGGAAGGCCGGACCGTTGAAGCTGTCCAGCGCACCGCCTGGGGTCAGGTTGCCGAGCGATGGGCGCGCCATCACTTTTGCCGCCGCGAGCCGGACGATGAAATCATCGCGCAGTTCGAATGCGACATTTGCCGAGGGCAGCGTGTCGTCATAGCTGCGCTCGACGACAACGGTGGTGCCGCTGACCTGGCCACGCGAGGTCGTGGTGGTCTCAACATACCGTACACCAACGTTCCCGCGCACCGGAATGGTGCCCAGCTGGGTGTTGAAGTCGAGTTGCAGGAAGCCGCCAAGGTCTTCTTCCTTCACCCCGCGGTCATTGCCGGCCTGAAGGACGCCAGGGATGCCGTAAACACCGATGAGCGCGGCGGCGGCCTGAACATCCGGGGCGAGCCAGCGGGTGTCGATGCCGCCCGGCGCGCCGAGATCCTTTCCGAACCCGTTGACATATTTGAAAATGCTGGAGGTCACCGGAAGGCCGGGCGAGCCAGCGGGGCAGGTGATGTCCGGCAGATTGCAGACGATCGAACCGAAAGCCGATTCGCGCCGGTATTCGGTGGTCCGGAATTCGAACTGCTTCAGGCTCGCGCCCGCGCTGAGGGTCAACGTGTCGTTGAGGTCATAGGCGAGCGAGCCGGCGATGGTCTCGAAGGTATTGTCGACATATTGCGGACGGTCGCGGAATTCGGTGAACGCGAACTGCGCGGGGTCCGTCACATCCAGAGACCCGTAGCTGATGAAGGGCGTGTTGCCATTGCCGCGGAAGTCATAGGTATAACCCGTGACCGGCGCAATTGCGTCGAACAGGATCGTGGTCTGGACGGGGTTGTCGAACTCCGAAACCACGCGCCCGGCCAGAAGGTTGCCGCGCAGCCGATCCGTGAAGTCGTGATCCACATTGATCGTGTACTGCGTGAATGTCGTCTGCAGCTCGTCATAACGGTTTTCGGAACGGATCGGGTGTGTGCCGTTTGGCAGCGGGCTCACATCGAAGACGCCATATTCCAGCGTGTTGTTCGACGGGTTGATCGAGTAATCAGTGACCGCGAACCGGTTCTCCTGGCTGCGCATGAAGACTTCCAGGTAGGATTCCTCTCGCGAGCCGTCGAAGTCGGAATGCAGGACATCGATGGAGATGGTTGTGGAGTCGGCCGGGCGGAACTGCAGCGAGCCGGTCAGGCCGAGGCGCTCCTGCTCATGCGTGAGGCGGCCATAGCGCGGAATGCGCGGGTGATAGACCCCGGAACCAGCGCCGATGTCGGCGCATGCCGGACCGGCCGGGCAGGCAACGCCTCCGACGGAGGCAAAGTTCGCATCGGCCCAGCGGACGGTTGAGAATCCTTCCTCCAGGATCGTGCGGTCGGAATAGGCGGCCGAAATCAGGGCGCCGAAGGTGCCGGAGTCGTTCTTCCAGGAGAGCAGGCCGGCATAGCGCGGATTGGTCTCCTCCGAGAGGCTGTTGAAGCCGAGCTGGACCGAACCGGCGGCGGTAAAGCCGGCATCATAATCGAAGGGGCGCGCAGTGCGCAGGTCGACCGTTGCGCCGAGCGAGCCTTCCTCGATCGAAGCGGAGGTGGTCTTCGTCACACGCATCTCGTTGAAGAGGTCGGAGGCGAATGTGTTGAAGTCGAACCCGCGCCCGCGATTGGACCCGCCGGAGGAATCGGAGGCGCCGCTCGTGGCCATGGCTTCCATGCCGTTGATCCGGATACGGGTGAAGTCCGCGCCGAGGCCTCGCACGGTGATCTGGCGGCCTTCGCCGGCCACACGGTCGATCGAGACGCCGGGAATGCGCTGAAGGGATTCGGCGAGGTTCAGATCCGGAAAGTCGGCAATGTCTTCGGCGGTGATCGCGTCAACAATGCCGGTTTCGTTGCGCTTGACCGCAAGCGATTGCTGAAGGCTGCCGCGGAAGCCTGTGACGACAACCGTTTCCTGGCGGCTCTCGGCCTCGTCGCCGGTCTGCTCCTGCGCAGCCGCAGGTACGCCGCCGGCCATCAGGCCGACCGCCGCCACGCCCATGAGCAGGCGGAAGTTAAAGCTGTTCTCTGTGAAACGCATGGCTGGTCTCCTCCCCAGGATAACGTCATTTCGGTTGGCTGCCTCCCACAATTTTCCTGAGAGGCCGATAATTATGCCACCGGTATCATTAGCAATTGTGCCACCGGTAGCAATTCTAAACTTTACACAGATCCTTCTTTTTCGCGATTTTCCTGTAGCTGTTGCCGAAACGCCGCTCAGGCGTCCGGCCCGGGTGGTGGCGCCGGGGTTGGGCGCGCTTCCTGCATGTTAAGGTTGAGGGATTCGCGGCCGGCCACCTCGATCACGACGCTTTGGCCGATCTGAACCGGGTGGACGCCGGTGACCGCGCCAGTCGAGATATACATGCCCCGGCGCACCGGACGCCCGCGCCGGGCGACGATCTCGAGCAGGGCGCGGAAGGATTCGATCGGTCCGCCGGGAATGGCCGCCGGCGTGGCCCGACCGGCCTCTGCGCCGTCGATGAGGGTCCGGAACAGGGGCCCGTCTGTCCCCGTTTGGCCGGAATTGTCCATGGCCTGGCCGAGGATCAGGCCATTATGGTTGCCGAAATCCGAGATCGTGACCAGCGGCCCGTGATCATTGATTCCCGGGAAGGGGCTGGACGCAATCTCGGCGCCAATCAGCACAGATCCGACCATTTCCCTCGCTTCTTCAAGGCTCCAGTCCAGTTTGTCCTCCGGCGCATCGGCGCCGGCGACGAGGATCACCTCGCCCTCGACCGCCCCGAATCCGCCCGCGAACACAAACCCCTGCGCGGCCCCGCCCTGCGCCTCGGCCACCTGGCGCGAGAAGATCGGCCCCACCAGCCGGTCGCCCCCAAAGGCGGCGTCCCAGGGCGGATTGATCCGGCCGACCTTCCAGCCGACGAGGGTGTCTGGCCAGAGGTGGATGGCATAGTCCTGGATGGCATAGGCCTCGGCCAGCGTCTCCGGCATGGCACCGGGATAGGCAGGCAGCGCGGAAGCGGCCAGGCGGGCGCGCACGAAGGCCTCGGCGCGCGCTGCGATGGTCGTGTCATTGCTTGCTTCGGTTGTGTTGCCGTGCGCCATTCCTGCTGCCTGTCGGTGCGCCGGCGCCGCCTGACGGGCGTGGCCGGATCATTCGCTGAATTTTTGTCGAACCTGCCAGATGGACAGTTTCGGAAACCGGTGTCATAGTTGTCTGAAAGTTGGGTCTGTCAACTGGTTTCTTGTCTGCCAGGCCGACA
>CAYQRX010000057.1:0-13991 GCA_964419865.1 uncultured Hyphomonas sp.
CCAGCCTAGGGTGAGGAGTGCCTCATGCGGCGCGGCACCGGAGGCGAGGATGTCGGAGACGTTCACCCGCACGAGCTTGCGCGCAACCGTGTCGATGGGGTCATCGGGGAAGAAGTGGACGCCCTCAACCATCGCATCGACCGTGGCGATGAGGGGGCCGGAGACGGGGGCGAGTTCGGCGGTGTCGTCGGCCAGCCCGGCGGCGCCGGAGCTGCGCGCGAGCGGCGCGAAATAGCGGCGTATCCAGTCCTTCTCGGCCATGTCAGCGGCCTTCCGGGCGGGCGGCGGCGTCAGACGCCCTCACGGCCGATGGCGTAGAAGCGGTCGCGGCGCTGGGCACGCAGTTCGGCCGGGCTCATACCTTCCAGTTCGCGCAGGGCCGTGTCGAGCGCCTTGGCGGCGGCGGCCATGGCGCGCTGCGGATCGCGGTGGGCACCGCCGACAGGCTCCTTGACGATGCCGTCGATAATCTTGTGGCGCAGCAGGTCCGGCGCGGTGATGCCCATGGCTTCGGCCGCGTCCTTGGCCTTGGCGGCGTCGCGGTAGAGGATCGAGGCGCAGCCCTCCGGCGAGATCACCGAATAGATGGCGTATTCCATCATCAGAACCCGGTTGGCCGCTGCGATGCCGATGGCGCCGCCGGACATACCCTCGCCGATGATCAGCGTGACAAAGGGAACCCCAAGCGACAGGCCGCGCTGGGTGCCCCGCGCGATGGCCTCGGCCTGGCCGCGCTCCTCCCCGCCCTTGCCGGGATAGGCGCCGGCGGTGTCCGGAAAGGACAGGACCGGCATGTTGAACTTCTCGGCAAGGTCCATCAGGCGCACGGCCTTGCGGTAGCCTTCCGGGTGGGCCATGCCGAAATTGTGCTTCAGGCGTTTCTCGGTGGTGCGGCCCTTTTCATGGCCCATCAGCACGACGGAGCGGCCCTTGAACCGGGCGATGCCGCCGATGATCGCCTCATCATTGCCATAGACGCGGTCGCCGGCCAGTTCCTCGAAATCCTCAAAGACGGTGGCGATAAAGTCCGACAGGTGGGGCCGGTCCGGATGGCGGGCGACCTGGGTGATGCGCCAGGCGTTCAGCTCCGAATAGATCTGTTTCAGCTGTTTGACCGATTTGGTCTTCAGCTTGGCGAGTTCGTCGCTGATCGCCGGGCCGTCCTTGCGGGCCGCGAGCGCTTCGAGCTCGGCGATCTTCGCATCGAGTTCGGCGATCGGCTTTTCAAATTCGAGATAGGTTGCCATGGCCGGGTTCCTAGCAATCCCTGCCCGCCTCGCCTAGCGCCTTTTCAGCCGAGCGTGTTGCCGAGCATGACCACGGCGGGCAGGACAAGAACGCCCAAGAGAACCGGAAAAACGAACAAAATCAAGGGCAGGGTCATCTTGGCGGGCAACGCCATGGCCTTTTCCTCAGCCATCAGGATGCGCCGCTGGCGCATGTCCGAGGAGAAGACGCGCAGGGTCTGGCCGAGGCTGGTGCCCATTTCCTCGGCCTGGCGGAGCATGGTGGCGAGGGAGCCGGCCTCATCGATTCCCATCCGGTCGGCAAAGGCGCGCCAGGCCATCTTGCGGGTCTTGCCGGCGCGCAGCTCCAGCGAGAGCGTGCGCAGATGGCCGGCGATGACGGGATGGCGCAGCTCCAGCTCCTCGCCGACGCGCTGGACGGAGGCATCGAGGCTGAGGCCGGCTTCGACGCAGGCGACCATCAGGTCCATCATGTCGGGAAAGCCGACCGAGGCGGCCTGCGCGCGCTGGGCGATGCGGTGATCGAGATATTTGCCGGGCGCGGCGAGGCCGGCGAGGACGAGGACGACCGAGATCAGCACCGGCCAGTATTTCTCGAGGTCTGCCAGATAGGGCAGCGCGAAGAACAGGGCGACCTGGGGGATGACCACGCAAACGAAGCGGGCGAAGAAATAGCGCGGCACGGCGGTCGGCTGGGTGAAGCCGGCCTGGATCAGCTTGGCGCGCGCGGCGCTGACCTCGGCGCCTTCGGTGGGCGCGGCCTGATCGGCGAGGCCCATCACCGCCTTGCCGATGCGGCTTTCATTGCGCTTCACTTCTGCAGGCGGGCCACCGGCGCGCTGCATCAGGCGCCGCTCTACCTCGCCGGCATCCCTCTGGCTACGGATGAAGGTGATGAGGCCGGGCAGCGCCAGAAGCAGCGCGCAGACGCCGAGAAGGATCGGGATGGCCGGGCCGGTGGTCAGGAAGGCGGGCATGGCATCAACCTCAGAACTTGAAATTGATCATGCGGTTCATGACGAAATTGCCAATCGCCATCCAGACGAACAGGCCGGCAAAGCCATACTGGATCATTGGCTCGTGCATGACGCGGCCATAGAATTCCGGGCGCATCATGTGGATGGCGGCCATCACGATGAACGGCGCCGAAGTGAGGATCATCGCCGAGACGCGTCCTTCGGACGAGGCCGCCTTGACCTTGAGGCGCATGGTCTGGCGTTCACGGATCGTGTTGGTATTGGCTTTCAGAAGCTCGGTGAGATTGCCGCCAGTCTTTTCCTGCAGGCGGACGGTGGCGGCGAAGAGTTCGACATCCGGGTCGCCGCAGCGCTCGGCCATGCGCTGCACGGCATTGGTCAGCGACATGCCATAGGACACTTCATCGGCGGTCATGCCGAACTCGGTGCCGATCGGGTCGGGCATCTCGCGGGCAACGAGGCCGATCGCGGTGGCGACCGGGTGGCCGGCCTCGAGGCTGCGGCAGACGATCTGCAGCGCGTCGATCAGCTGGTGCGACAGTTTCTTGGCCCGTGCGGCGGCCAGGTATTTCAGCACAAGGACCGGCCCGGCCAGCAGCGTGACGAGAAAGACCGGGATGGCCGCCATCAGGCCGCCGAGATAGATGAAGGCGCCGATACCGGCGGCCGTAGCGCCTGCCAGCGCCATCGCACCCCAGCGCGCAGGCTGGAATTTCAGGCCGGAGCGGACAATGATCTGGTTCAGCCAGCGCAGCGACATGGCAAGGTTGCCGTCACGGTCGAGCCCCCGGCTCTTGCGCAGCTCGATCATCGCCTCGCTGTGCGTTTCAAACCGCTCCTTGAACTGAAGGCGCCGGTTGACGATGCGCTGGGTGCGCACATCCGACACAAGGCTGTAGACGGACTGGGCGGCCAGCAACAGCGCGCCGAGCGCCATGATGGCAGGCACCACCAGGCGGGCATCGAGGCTGGCAGGATCCGGCAGTCCGAACATCGCGCGCCCTGCCCCCTTCAGAACTTCGTTGACGGATCGAACATGCCGGCCGGCATGTGAACGCCCTTGCGTTCCATTTCGTCGAGGAATTTCGGGCGCAGGCCCGTGGCGGCGAAATGGCCCTGCACCTTGCCCTCGGGCGTGGTGCCTGTACGCTCGAAGCGGAAAATTTCCTGCAGCTGGACGACCGAGCCTTCCATGCCGGTTATCTCGGCGATTGAGACCACTTTGCGCGAACCGTCCGACAGGCGGGTGGCCTGGACGATGAAATTGACGGCCGAGGCGATCTGCCCACGGATCGCCTCTTCGGAGATCTTCATGCCGCCCATCATCACCATCTGCTCGAGGCGGGTCAGCGCGTCGCGCGGATTGTTGGCGTGGATGGTGGCCATCGAGCCTTCATGGCCGGTGTTCATCGCCTGGAGCATGTCGAAGGCTTCTTCGGAGCGGACCTCGCCGAGAATCACGCGGTCCGGGCGCATACGCAGCGCGTTCTTGACCAGCTCGCGCTGGCGGATCTCGCCCTTGCCCTCAATGTTCGGCGGGCGGGTTTCCATCCGCGCGACATGCGGCTGCTGCAGCTGCAGCTCGGCAGCGTCCTCGATGGTGATGAGACGCTCGTCCGGGCTGATGGCGGAAGACAGCGCGTTGAGCAGCGTCGTCTTGCCCGAGCCCGTGCCGCCGGAAATGACGGTGGAGGCGCGGCATTTGACGGCACCGAGGATGAAGTCTGCGACCGGGCGCGGGATGGCACCGAACTCGACCAGCTTGTCCATGGTCAGCGGCGACTTGGAGAACTTCCGGATCGAGACCAGCGGACCGTCGATGGCGATGGGGGCGACGGCGGCGTTGACGCGGCTGCCATCGAGGAGGCGGGCATCGACCAGCGGCTGGCTTTCATCCACACGGCGCCCGACAGCCGCGACGATCCGCTGGACGATGCGCAGCAGGTGGTCGTTGTCGGCGAACCGCACCGGCGCGATCTGCAGCTTGCCGCCGCGCTCGATATAGACCTGGTTGCAGCCATTGATGAGAATATCGGCGATGGAGTCGTCCTTGAGCAGCGGCTCGATGGGACCGAGGCCGGTCATCTCGTCCATCACGGCATCGGCAAAGGAGGCCTCCTCCGCCGCCGAGAGGGCCATCTCCTCCTTGCGGATGATCTCCGCGATGATCGCGCGCACGCGGCGGCGCATCGTGTCATCGTCCATCTTGTCGAGCGCGGAGAGGTCCAGCTCGTCGATGAGTTTTGCGTGGACACGGAGCTTTGCGTCGAGCAAGTCGAAACCGGCGGGCGCTTCCGGCTTGCCGCGCGCGGGCGGTGGCGGGGCTGCAGGCGCAGGCGCGGCCGGGGCAACCTCGGGCGCCTTGGCCGCAGCGCTGGTGAATCCGAACCGGCTCATCGTTTCGCTCGCTTCGCTTTATGGCCTGCTTCATTCGCGGCAAGGGCTTCTTCCGGCGCGAACTTGCGCACGAGACCCGTCACATCCGTCACGAGCTGGCTCTTGGGTTTGACATCGGCGATGGGCTTGCCGAGATTCACGGCCGTGCGGGCGGCGTCCCAGTCCGAGGTGATCGTGACGTCGATGGTGCGCTCAATCGCCTTCTCGGCCTTGTCGACGGCGAAACCGGCCTTGAACTGGCGCTTCGGGAACATCCGGTTGAGCACGAGGCGCGCCTTGGGGGCGTCGCCGCGCAGGATGTCGATGTCGCGGCACATATCGGCGGCTGCATGCAGGCTGGGCACGGTCAGCTCACTGACGATGATCGCCTGATCGACCGCGGCAAGCACCGGCTTGGTCCAGGGCAGCATGTGGCGCGGCATATCGACCAGGACATATTCGAACGCGCCGCAGGCCACATCGAGCAGGCGCAGCACGGCGGCCTCGCTGGCGAGCGTGTCGGCATCCGGGTTGCGCGGGGCGGCGATGATCGAGACCCCGTCCTCATGCTGCGAGCACCAGGCGGCGAGGAGGCGGGCATCGAGGCGCTCCGGCGCTGCGGCGAGGGCCGGCAGGTCGAGCTTCGGCACCGCCTCGAGGAAGGACGCCGTCATGCCATCGGCAAGGTTCAGGTCAACCAGGCAGACCTTGCCCGGCCCGACGAGGCGGGCAAGCGCGAAGGCGCTTTCGATGGCGATGGTGGACACGCCGGCGCCGCCGACGGCGCCGCGGAATGCCCAGCAGACCGAGGCGCGCGGCGGGCCTTTCTCGGCCTCCTCCACGACGCGCAGGCTTTCGAGCCGTTCAAGGGCAGCGGCAATATCGGCAGGGGTGGCCGAGGAAGGCAGAATGTCCGATGCCTCAATCTTCATCAGAGCCCGGACCATATGGGCCGGCAGGTGATCGGAGACGACGATGACGGCACTGCCGGGGCGTTCGACCGCGACCAGAAGCAGGAGCTGGTCCCAGCCGGGGGCGCCCTGCTCGATCAGCAGATTGCCGCCGCCATGGCGCAGCACGATTTCCGGCGGCGTCAGCGCGCTGACATCGGCAAGCTCGGCGCAGGCGGGTTTCAGCGACGCGACCAGGGCCGGGCCGGCGAGCGCTGCCAGCGGCGGCAGTTCGCACGGCTCGCCGGGCGGCGCCGCCTGTTCAGGGGCAGCCTGGCTCATTGCGCCGCTCCCGTCGCGGTTTCGGCCAGTTGTTTGGTCTTGCCCTCATTCAGGGCCTGCACGGCCTTGGCCGCGCGCACGCCGGAATTGGACTCGACGGGCCGCGAGTTCGGCAGGTTCACATCGCGCACGGACTGTTCGGCGATGTTCTGGCGGGTCGCCTCGCCCAGCACGAAACGGTCCTGATTGTCATGGCTCGCGCAGGCTGTGGTGATCGTCAGCAGGGCAGCGAGCGGAAGGAGCTTTAGTTTCTGTCTCATCTGTCAGTTCCCCGGAGGCGGGCTGGACTGGCCGGCGGTCAGGCCCAGCAGGTGGAATTCGGCTTCGGTCGGCTCGGCAACGGAGTCGAGCGGCGAGGCGAGCAGGTCGGGATGTGCGGCCGGCTGGACCAGGCGCGGGACGACGATGATGACGAGTTCGGTCTCATCGCGCTGATAGCGTTTGGAGGTGAACAGCGCCCCCAGGACCGGGACATTGGCAAGCCACGGCGTCTGGCGCACATCATTCGTATACTGATTCTGGAGCAGGCCGGCGACGGCAAATGCCTGCCCGTCATGCAGCTCCACCGTCGTATCGGCGCGGCGCACCGAGATGCCGGGGATTTCGATATTGGCTGCGCGGATGCCATTGGCGCGGTCGATGGAGGACACTTCCGGGCGCACGCGCAGGTTCACCAGCCCGTCGCCGAGGACAGTCGGCGTGAAATCCAGGCTCACACCGAACTTCTTGAATTCGATGTAGATTTCGCCATCGCGCGAGGCGACCGGGATCGGGAACTCTCCGCCCGCCAGGAAGCTCGCCGTATCGCCGGACAGGGCCACGAGGTTCGGCTCTGCCAGCGTGCGGATCACGCCCTTTTCCTCCAGCGCGCGCAGGCGCACGTCGATATTTTCGCCGCCGACATTGGTGAACACGGCCAGGGTCTTCTCGAGCAGGCCGGAGACGGTGCCGCCTTCGGTGTTGAGGACCACATCATTGGCATTGATGGTGTTGCCGAAGCCGATTTCACGCACGGCGCTGCGGCTGGCTTCAAGGAAGCGCACCTCCAGCATCACCTGCTGGCTCTGGCCGACGGAGAGGCCATTGGCAACGCCGCCCGGAACATGACGCTCGGCGAGCTGGAGCGCCATTTCGGCGGCCGCGGCCGTGGTCAGCTTGCCATCCAGATAGACGCCGTCATGGACGGGATAAACGTCGATCACCTCGCCAGGCAGCAGGCGGCGGAGATCCGCGCGCAGCTCGTCCAGGCCAAGCTTTACCTCGACCTCGATCAGTTCGGCGATCCGGCCAGCGTTGTCATAGATCAGCAGGGTCGTGCCGCCGGGCTCCTTGCCGCGGACGAAGAAGGAGCGGTCGGAGGTCGGCATCGCCTCGGCGATCTGCGGGTCGGCGACGACAATGGTGGCGAATGCGGCATCGGCCTCGACGACGGCGGACTTGCCGCGGCGAAGCTCAAGCCGGTCAGCGCCGGGCGCGGCCGAACGCTGGGTCCAGGCCGAAGCGGGCACCGCGAGCGCGAGGCTGAGGCCGGCAACGGCCAGGAAACGGAAAATGGTATGCATCAGCCTGCTCCCCCGGCGAGCTTGGTGGGTTCTGCGGCCGCCGGCGGCGGCGCAACGGGCGTCTTCACTTCGGAGTCTTCCGAACCATTGATGACGCGGATTGTGGTTGTGGACGCACGCGGCGTGGCGGCACGCGGGCTGCGCGTCTGCGGACGCGGCGGCGGCGCGGCGGCGTCCGGCGGGGCCACGACGATCTCGATGGCCTCCTCTGCCCGCCCGATCAGCGCCAGGCCAAGCGCGGCGCGCTGGCTGGCGGCGCCGAGCTGCAGCGCGTCTTCCGGCGTGACTTCAAGCGTCACCGTGTTGGAGGGGCGCGCGCCTTCCAGGCCGGACTCGAAGGTCTGGTCAACGGCGAGGACACGGACGCCCTTCAGCACGGTGCGCGCGATGAGCTTGCCGGACATGCGGGTGCCCTCGACCGCGCCGCCGGGGCCGTCGGCATCGAGAAACTCATTCACATCCACCCGGTCGCCGGGCAGGACGAAGCCGGCAACGCCGGTATCGTTGCGTACGACAATGGACACCGCGCGCATGCCGGGCGCGATATGCGCGGCCAGCGTCAGCACCGTTCCGGCGGTATCGACCTTTTCGGCCATCAGCGGCTCGCCCGTGACCATCAGGCCGCGCGCATAGGGGGTCTCACCGAGATCGGTGAGGCTGCGCACGGCGCCCGGCGGCACGGCGCTGGCCGGCCAGTCGACTGATTTTACCATCGCCGGGTCGATCAGCTTGCCGGGCTCGATGGTCGTGGCTGCGACCAGAACGCTCGTCATCTGGATCGCCGGCGCGCTGACGGCGGCGTTGGCCTCCGGGCCGGAGTCCGACATGAACTCACGCCCGAAGAAGATTGCACCTGCACCAAGCGCAAGGGACAGACCCAGGCTGATAAGGGGTAAAGCTTTCATTTCTGCAGCCCTCCAGCGCAGCTTCTGCTGCGGCTCCGGCTACCTTTTTAGGGCATGCGGCATAAGGTCTTCTGAAAGCAACGCGGTTAATCTCGTCCGGGTACGGAAGCAGGTTTTAACCTTAATGCGCGTTTACCATGAACCGCCCTCGCCCGATTGACCGGGCCCGAAAAGCGCGTCTCTATTCCGGCAGTCAGCCTGCGCGAGGAGGAGCGCCATGTCGAAGCCGGCATCCGTGGAAGGATTTGAAAAGAATACCGGGCGGGACTGGGCCGGCTGGCTGACATTCCTGGACGAGATCGGCGCGGCCAAGCTGACCCATAAGGAGATTGCGGAGCGGATCGCCGCGACGGGTGAGGCGTCCGGCTGGTGGGCGCAGCAGATCACGGTGGCGTTTGAGCAGCATATCGGCCGGCGCGCGCCGGGCCAGCGCAGCGACGGCGCCTTCGAGGTGGCGGTGAGCAAGACGCTGGCAGGCAGCATGGATGACGCCCTCGCGGCCTGGCAGAAGATGACGCGCGGGCGGAAGGATTTCGGCGGCGTCGCCATGGCGGCCAATCCGGAGACGAGCGCGACGGAGAAGTGGCGCTATTGGCGCTGCAGCCTTGCGGACGGCACGAAGCTGAATGTGACCGTCACGGACAAGGCACCCGGCAAGTCGGGGCTGACGGTGGCGCATGAGAAGCTGGCCAGCGCCGAGGACAAGGAACGCTGGCGGGCATTCTGGAAAACGGAGCTGTCAGCGCTCTGACAGAATCTCCGCATATTGCGCGGCATCGACATTGCCGCCGGAGACGATGATGCCGATGCGCTGGCCTTTGAGCGCGGCGGGAACGCCGTTCAGGGCGGCGGCGAGGGCAACGGCGCCGCCGGGCTCGACGACGATCTTCAGATAACGAAAGGCCATGCGCATCGCGCGGCGCACGTCGGCGTCAGAGACGCGCAGGCCGCCGGCGAGGCGCTGGCGGCCGATGGCAAAGGTGAGATGGCCAGGCGCAGGCGTCAGGATAGCGTCGCAGATGGAGCGGGTGCCCGGCGCATTGGCGAGAATTTCGCCGGCCTCCAGAGACCGGGCCCAGTCGTCATGGGCTTCGGGCTCGGCCGCCCAGATTTTCGTGGCCGGCGACAATTGCCCGAAGGCAAGCGTGATGCCGGTGATAAGGCCGCCGCCCCCGGCCGGCGAGATGAGATGGTCCAGCGGGGCGCCCATCGCCTCGGCCTGGCGGGCAAATTCGAGGCCGGCGGTGCCCTGCCCCGCGATGATGTCGAAATCGTCATAGCTGGGCACCAGCACGGCGCCGCGCTCGGCCGCGAGACGGGCGGCGATTTCGTCGCGGCTCTCTGTGTTGCGGTCGTAGAGGTAGACCTCGCCGCCATCGGCGCGCACGCCGTCCACCTTCACCTGCGGGGCGTCTGACGGCATCACGATCAGCGCCGGCATGGAGAGCAGGCGCGCGGCGCGGGCGACGCCCTGGGCATGGTTGCCGGAGGAAAAGGCGACGACGCCGGCCTTTTTGCCCTCCGGCGGAATCTGGGCGAGGCGGTTCATGGCGCCGCGGATCTTGAAGCTGCCTGTGACCTGCAGGCATTCGGCCTTGATGAGAAGCGGCGCCCCGGCCGCCTCATCGAGCGCCGGATGGGAGAGCACCGGGGTTTCGCGCACGACGCCGCGCTGGCGCGCCTCCGCGGCGAGGACATCTTCAAAGGCGGGGAGAGTCGGCGTGTCGGTCATGGCCGCCTCCTTGCCGGAGGATGGACGGGCCGTCTAGTCCGCGCCGCCGCGCCGGCAGGCGACCCTGTCTGCGGTGATGTCGCGGGAGCGGTGTTCGTCGAGAATGATTTCCCGCGCGCGCTGATAGTCCTCGGCGGTCAGCAGCACCTCGATTTCACACAGATTGAACTGATCGATGCCGAAATGCGAGACATTGCGCCGGGCGAGGCTGGCTGCGTTCTGAAGCTCTTTCAGCAGCCGGTTCGCAGCGTCGCGCTCTTCGCGGGACTGATCCGTCCTCTCGGACTTGATCTCGGCCTCCAGCTTCTCGGCCGTCAGCACACGCATCAGCTCGTTCCAGGCGAAGAGGCCGGTTGTCTCGATCTCCCGCGTTGTCTCATAGGCCTTGCGCGTTTCGCCGGCGCGCAGGTGAATGAAGGTGAAGTTCTCCTTGGAGCCGCTGATCTGGTTGCGGGTCTGGCGCAGGCTGGTGCGCAGCGCGATGGCCTCGTCAAGACAGGCGTGCGCGAGGCTGAGGGGAGAGCGGCCTCCGGCGGCGGCCTCGCCAGGCTTGCAGACCGTATCGGCGAGCTGGCGGGCAGCGGTGAGGCGCGCATCGTCGGAGGCGTTCAGTGTCGAGATCAATACGGTGCCGAGGCCGTGAAAGGCGTTCATCTTGATCGTCAGCTCGGCATCGCTGGCCCGGCCGCGCGCCGGATTGGCAGCCTCCATTTCCTTGATCCTCACCAGCGCCTGGCCATAAGCCTCCAGCGCCTCCAGCGAGCGCGCCATCTTCCGGGCGCACTGACCGGTCCAGTAGAGCGGCTGAAGCGCCATGTCCGTGCCGCCCGGATCAGCCGAGCTCAGCCGGCTGAGCACGATGACACTGGCACACGGCGCCTCGGCAAAATTGTAGCGGTCCGAGCCGGCCATGATGAACTCGACCCAGGCAAGGCCGTTATTGGAGAGGTGAACGAGGGAGGGATCGCCGCGCGCCGTTTCGAAAGCCGCCTTGGCGCTGGCCAGCGCGGCGGGCAGGCCATCGCCCTCCTTCGGCACCGTATCGCGGCTGCGCTCCCAGGCCCTGAGACTGGCGGCGCCGCGCAGCAGGGACAGCCGCTCCGCCGGCAGTTCGGCCGCCGCCTGCCCGCCGCTGCAATGATCGAGCACCCGTTCCTCGGCAAGCGTGATTGCGCCCTGCTGCAGATAGGCGGCCGCAATCGGCAGTGCTTCGGCGCAATCAATACCGGCGGTGTCATTGTCGAGCAGCGCGCGGATTTCCTCATAGGTCGTGCGGGTATAGGCCTCCAGGCTGGCAACCCGGTTGACCTGCTGGTCGAGTGTCCTGCGGGTGTCGAACGCGTTCTTGCTGAGGCGCCGGGATTCATTCTGCAGCCGCTCGGCGCTCTGATAGAAGACGACCGCCATCGCCACCGACATGGCCACCAGCAGGAGCAGAGCCGAGATGCCCGCGAAAATCACGCCGCGCACCCCGCGCTGCTCGCGCGCGACGAGTTCGATCAGCGCCCGTTCAGCCTCGTTCGACATTGCTTCATCCCCACCTTGACACGCCTCAGACCGCCAGCGACCCGACAACGTCCATCAGCATACTGCGTTTCTTCTTGCTGGCGCACTGGAGCTGGTCGACGAAACCGAGGAAAAGACGCCACCGTTTCGCGCGCGCGGCAAAGAGGGAGCGCTCGATGGAGTTTACGCAATTGTTTGCCGCCCACCAGCTGGTGAAGAAGCCGATCATCAGCGCGGCGATGGGCGCCAGAACCTGAAGCACATCCATGGCGCCGAAGTCACTGCGTGATCCGTTCGTGAACTGATAGATCACGAAAGCCAGAAGGGCGAGCAGAAGCAGGAAGCTGAACACGAACAGCATGAGGCAGATCGCGCGGATGCCGCTGTGGCCGCGCTTTTCCTTCTCTAGTATCTGCGCCAGCAGTTCACATTCTTCCGGCGGGAGGTCCTGTCTCTCCATCTTCGTCCCCTTGGGCGCTGCGGCGCCCGGCAAACCGGCCCGGCCCCCTCCTGCCCCTCAATAGCGGTTCTTGTGCATGATGACGGTCATCACTTCTTTCGCCCGGTCGGCATCGAGCCCCATCAGTTCCGTGATCGTGTTCAGGAAGGTTGCCTCAGCCGGCAGCAGCTTGCCATCGGCCAGAACGATGTCGACACAGTGCGCGAACAGGGAAATGCGCATGTCATGCGGCAGCGATTGGCAGGCTTCCTGAAGGGCGTTCTCCCGCTCGCGCAGGCGCTTGTTGACGGTCTGGTTGATCTGCGCAAGCTCGGCGGGGGTGTGGCGCTTCATGGTGCGGGACCGGCGCACAAGGGCAGCGATTTCCTGCTTTTCCTCCTCGGCCAGTTCATGATCCGCATAGGCCGCGGAAACGATCAGGCACATGAAGGCCTCGGAAATCGACCAGTCGCTTGCCTGGAACTCCTGCGCCAGCTGGGTGATATCGGGCAGCGGGTTGGCCACCGGATCGGTCGGGGTGAAGATCACCGTCATGTTACCACTCATCTTTTCATTGCTCCTGAACACGTGCTGGCCGGGTCATGCCGGCCTGAAATTCCGGGATAGCCGAACGCGGCATCGTCTCGTCCCCCTACTGGTCGCCGGGGGGGACGATGACGATTGAGCCGGTGCCCGGATTGGCCGTGGACGGGCGGCGATAGGCGACGACCCGGTCCCGGAGCTCGTTCAGCTGCCGGTTATAGTCCTGCAGGATACGGATGGCCTCCGCGTCCCAGACCGGCGGCGCTTCGGCCCAGGCCGGCAGCTCGCCGAAGCCCTGCTTCTCCGGCCGCCCCAGCATGGTCTTGATGTCGCCGCGGATTTCGGTACCGGTAATCAGGAGGCGCGAGACCTCGTCATTCTGCCGGCCGCCATTGGTTTTCCAGGCGTTGAGTTCGACGGTCAGGCCGGTCACCTGCGCCCTTGCCTCGTCGCGCTGCTCGGTCAGCTGCGCGATCTCAGCGGCGCTCTGATTGCCGGAAACCGCCTGGAGTGTGCCGATTTCCTGGCTCTGCTGGTAGACGAGCCAGCCGAGAATGCTGAGCGGCATCAGCATGATCATGAACACCAGCAGCGCGCCGACCCAGCCACGCCGGCGCCCGACCGAGCGCGGCTCCATGACGATCGGCGGCGGGGGCGGCGAAAAGATCAGCCTGTCATCAAACACGGAGGGCATGTGTTCGCGGGGCAGATTGTCTGGATTGACGACTGACATTTCTAACTCGGCTCCTCTTGGGCCATGCTGGTGCTAGGAACAGGGCCCGACCCTGTGATCACTGAAGAAGGCGTTCGCCCGCTGGGCATCGGCCGCCGGCAGCGCGACCTCGGAGCGCGCGCCATTGCAGGTGACGGCGATGGCGATGCCGTATTGCAGCAGCGCGTTGAGCGACGGGGCGCCGTCCGGATTGACGGCCCAGTCGAGCCGCGGCTGCGGCGCATTCTCGGGCATCTGTGCCAGATCGCGCCGGCCCTCGGAGAATTTTGCCTGGGCGGCATCATTCAGGTAGCGGCGCGCCGCCGCGTCCTCACGCGCCCGGCGCAGGTCCAGCATCCCTTTCAGCAGATAACCCTCGGCCCCGTTGATGCCGGCACACCAGATGTCGATACCCGATGCGGTGACGAATTTCCGTTCGGCGAGAATATGGGCGAGGCAGGCGTGTCCGGCATAGGTGCGGTTGGAGCCCTGAAGGCTGGCGGCTTCCTTCGCCCGGTTCAGGCCGCGCTCGCTCATCTGGCGCGAGCTTCCGGTTATCTCGGACCGGCTGAGGAGGTAGAGCGCCTCGGCGCGCACCGCGTTCATGCCCGGCCGCGAGGTGCCATCACCGGCATTGGTGCTGCTGAGGACACTCTCCAGCTTGCGCACGGCGTCGGCCCGCCGGCCGGCAGCGAGGTAGAGCTTGCCCAGCCTCAGGCTGGCTTCGGCCGAGCCGCCATCGGCAATCTCGGCGGCAGCC
>CAYQRX010000058.1:0-11749 GCA_964419865.1 uncultured Hyphomonas sp.
GAGACGGTCCAGGCAGCGCCATCGCCGCAGCCGGTCGACGAGGCGCCCGCGCCCCGCCCGGCGGCCGAGACACCGCAACTGGCAGCGGTCACGACGCGGCCGGCCGAGCAGATACAGCCGGCGCCTGAAGTCCGGGCGCGCTTCACCTTTGCCGAGGATGGGCCGTTCCTCGTCCAGATCGCGGCCCTGCGCAGCGAAGAAGCAGCCGAAACTGCATGGCGCCGGGTGACCGCGTCTGCGCCGGAGCTGTATCATGGTGCGAAAAAGCGCATCCAGCGGGCCGATCTCGGCTCGGAGGGGGTCTTCTATCGCCTGCGGGTCGGTGCCTTCACCGAACGCGCCGAGGCGGTGGCCTTCTGCGAGGCGGTCAAGGAAGCCGGAGCGAACTGTATCGTGGTGACGGGATAACGGGTCAGACAGTGAAAGCCTGTATTCTCAGCGTATCGGGGCCAGAGCTGACCCCGGCGGAAGCGGCGCTCTTTGCCGCCGAAAACCCCTGGGGCGTGATCCTCATGGGGCGCTCCTGCGTGTCGCGCATGCAGGTGCGCCGGCTGGTCGCCGACATCTGGAATGCCACGGGCCGCGAGACGCTGATCTTCATCGACCAGGAAGGCGGCCGGGTCGCCCGCCTCAAATCGCCGGAATGGCCGCTGTTTCCGCGCGGCGCCGACTATGCAGCCATTTATCAGCAGGATCGCGAGAAAGGCCGCGAGGCGACATGGCTCGGCCACCGGCTGATCGCCGCAGAACTTGCCGGCCTGTCGATCCACGCCGATTGTGCGCCGGTGGTCGATCTGCCGGTGCCCGGCGCGCATGACGTCATCGGCGACCGCGCCTTCGGCACCGAGCCGGAACAGGCCGGAGACCTTGCCCGCGCCGCCCTTGATGGGCTCACCGCCGGCGGTGTGGCCGGCGTCATCAAGCACATTCCGGGACACGGGCGGTCAGTTTCGGACAGCCATCTCGAACTGCCCCGCGTCACCGCCGGTCAGAATGAACTCGCCAAGGATTTCGACGCCTTCGCCCGCGTTGCCGACGCGCCAATGGCGATGACGGCGCATATTGCCTATGAGGCCTATGACCCCGGCAAGGCCGCGACGGTCTCCCGCATCATGATTCAGGACATCATCCGCGGCCGAATCGGCTTTGATGGCCTCCTGATGAGCGATGATCTGGGGATGAAAGCCTTGGGGGGCACCCTGACCGAGCGCGCCGATGCCGCGATTGCGGCGGGCTGCGATATGCTGCTGCATTGTTCCGGCTTCCTGAAGGATGCGGGTGCCATCCTCGATGAGATGACGCAAGTGGCGCGCGCCGCACCGCGCCTCGCCGGCAAGGCCGAGGCCCGCGCGATGGCGGCTGAGGCCGTGCGCCAGAAGGCTGCCCCGCTGGAAGCCGCGCCGGCCTGGAAGCGCTTCCATGAGATGTTTCCTGAGCTGGGGGCGATGGCATGAATGACGCAATCACCATCGATGCCCTGTCGGCGGGCGCCGAAGACGCCGAAGGCGTCAATGTCTTCACCGTCGAGATCGGCGGCTATGAAGGCCCGCTGCACCTGCTGCTGGAACTGGCCCGGCGCCAGAAGGTGAACCTGCTTCAGGTCTCGATGCTGCGGCTGGCGGAGCAGTATCTGGTCTTCGTCGAGGATGCGCGCGCCAAGCGGATCGATATTGCCGCCGACTATCTGCTGATGGCCTCCTGGCTGACGTTCATGAAGTCGCGCCTCCTGTTGCCGAAACCGGAAGCGCTGGAGGAAGACGAACCGACGGGCGAGGAAATGGCGGCGCGCCTGGCTTTCCGCCTGAAGCGTCTCGACGCCATGCGCCAGGCCGTGCGCGAGCTTGAGGCCGGGCCCGTCCTCAACAATGTTGTCTTCCTGCGCGGCGAGACCGTGCAGCCGAAGATCGTTAAGCATACGGAATATTCCGCCTCGCTATATGATCTCACGACTGCGCTTGGTGCCATCCGTGAGCGGAAGGAAAAGGAACGCCCGCACCGGATCGAACAGCCGCCCGTACTGGCGCTGGAGACGGCGCGCACGACGCTGCGGGCACTGCGCGAACAGCTCGACCAGTGGGCGAGCCTCGAAGACATCCGCACCGCGATGACCGACATCAACCCCGAAGTGCCGGGCCGCTCCGTGACGGCCAGCGTCTTCTCTGCGGCGCTGGAGCTGACCCGCGACGGCGAAGTCGATATGCGCCAGGACGCGCACTTCGCCCCAATCTATCTGCGCCGCATGGCTGCCCGCATGCCGGAGATCGCCGATGCAACCGTTTGAGAAACCGATGATGAATGACGAGAACGCTGCCGGCCGCAGCGCCCTTGACCAGCTATCCGAAGCGCATCAGCGCGCCGAGGCAGACCTGCTCGGCGGGCGCGATGAGGCGCTGGCAGAGGGCGTGCGCCGTGCGGAAGCTGTCCTGTTCGCTGCCGGAGAACCTCTGTCGGCGGAGCAGATTTCCCAGGTGCTGCCGCAGGGCATAGAGGCGGCCGAGGTGCTGATGGCGCTGCGCGCCGTCTATGCCAAGCGCGGCGTGAACCTCGTGGAAGTGGCCGGCAAATGGCGCTTCCAGACGGCGCAGGACCTGTCCTGGCTGTTCGTGGAGGAGCGCCAGGTCCAGAAGAAGCTGGGGCAGGCCGCGATGGAGACGCTGTCGATCATTGCCTATGGCCAGCCGGTCACCCGCGCCGAGATCGAAGCGGTGCGCGGTGTGGCCGTCTCCAAGACGGTGATCGACACGCTGCTGGAGACCGGCTGGGTGCGCACGCGCGGGCGCCGCAAGACGCCGGGCCTGCCGATCTGCTATGGCACGACCGACAAATTCCTCGAACATTTCGGTCTTGAAAGCCTCGACACGCTGCCGGGCAAGGCGGACCTCGAGGCCGAGGGCCTGCTGTCCGATGTCATCCCTGCCGGCTTCCAGATGCCCGATGAAGAGGCGCTGACCGAAGACGACATTCTCATCAACGACCTGGCCGAGCTGGAGGATGTGGAATCCTTCGTCACCGATTTCGTGACGGACGAAGCCGATGCGCCGGAAGAGGTGTCTTCGGAACATCAGATGGCGGATGAGCCGGTTGGAGGGCTGACTGAAGAGTCGTCTGTCCCAGCGGATGAGGACGAGTTCGAGGACGACGGCGCCGTCAGCGTCTTTGCCTATACCCGCGCGCCCGAGCGGACGCAGGAGGAGGCCGACGAGTTCGATGGGGCCGACATCAAGGCGGCTGTGATGCGGCTGCGCAAGGAAACCCGCGTGCCCCAGCAGCCGATGGACAGCTGGCGCGACGACGAATAGGGCCCCGCTGCCAGCACGAAAGGCCGGACAGGGCGCTGCCCTTCCGGTTTTGAGGGGATGTAGCGAGCGGAGACATAGCAGGCCGCAAGCTGGGTTAGTGTGAAACATACAGCCGGGACCCCTTATGTCTCCGCTGCCGGAGCTTTCGCCCCCGCCCGCCAGTGCATACCCTGCACGGACGACAGCATGGATATTACCACCGTTTGAGAGGTGTCGGATTGATTACCTGAACTTTCCTGCGATCTGGCGTGACTGCTGGGGGCGGGCGGAAAAATGTGAGGGCTGCGGCAGTTGGATGAGCGCCCGCGCATCCGGGCTCGCGCCCGTCCGTGCAGGGATCACGCCTCAGGCGGCGGAAAGCGGAAGCGCATCGGGTGGTCGTAATCGGTGCGGATTTCTTCCTCGCGTGTGCCGCCGCCGATATTGTGGATATAGAGCGCGCGCCCTGTCAGCGGATCATGGCCGGAGAAGATGGCGATATGCGGCAGGCGCCCGCCAAGGCGCATGGTGACGAGGTCGCCCGCCTGCCAGTCTTCGCGCCGGCCGGGCATCTCGCGCTTCAGGCCCTGGCGCTGGAAATAGCGCTCCAGGTTCGGCACGCGGCGATGGTCGATATTGCGGTCGGCGCGCGTCAGGCCCCAGATGTTCGGATAACTGGCGAAGGCGGCGCGCATATCGGTGTGGACGAGTTCCTGCAGGTCGACATCGAAGGCATCGCGGTAGGCCCGGATGACGACATCGGTGCACACGCCGGTGGTGCGCGGCACATCCCCGCCGGGATAGTCGAGGGTGACATAGGCCGGGTCATAGCCGGTGGTGAGGCCGATCTGCGCCCGTGCGGCGGTGAGCAGCCGGCCGGTCCATTCCGGCGGCGTGCTGGCGCGTGCCAGAGACGGCAGCAACGGCAGGGCGAGGCCCGAGGCCAGAAGGGCGCGGCGCGTAATCACCCTGCGGACGTAACCGCGCCCTTGCGGCAGGATTTAGGCGAAAGCGGGACTCAGAACCCCCGCAGCTCGGCGATCTCTTCCAGCGGGGCGCGTTCGGCGCGCAGGCTGTTGACGGGATGCGAGCGGTCCGGCTTGCCGACGGCGACGCCGCACCAGATCATCTCGCTCTCGCCCAGACCGAAATATTCCTTCAGGCTCGGGCGCAGGATGCCCCAGCATTCCTGAAAACATGTGCCCCAGCCGCGCTCCTCGGCGAGCAGGGCGAGGGTTTGCAGATACATGCCGGCATGGCCCCACTGGCCGTGGCCCATGCGTTCGTCGATGACGAGAAAGAGGGCGACCGGGGCGCCAAAAAAACGGTAATTGTTGGCAAACCAGGCGAGGCGTCCGGCGCGGTCTTCGCGCGGGATGCCAAGGGCTTCATACATCATCTCGCCGACGCGCCGGCGGCGGCTTTCATGCGGCTCCCAGAGGTCTTTCGGATAGATCGGCCGATCGGTCGGCTCGCCGCGCGGATTGCCGGCGAGCTTCGCCTGGGCGAGGTCTATCACCTTGTCCTTCTCGGCGCCGGTGACGACGATGACGCGCCAGGGCTGGGTGTTGCCGCCAGACGGCGCACGCTGGGCCGCCGTCAGCCAGGCCTTGACCTCATCGGCGGGGAGGGCGTCCGGCAGGAAGGCACGGGTCGAGATCCGCTGGTCGACGGCCTGTGAAACATCCATAAAAGAAACCTCCTGTCATCGCTGACAGGAGGTCTAAACAGCTGACGCGGGAGCCGCCAAGCCTTACTTCGGGTGAAGCACTACCGGCATCCAGGTGTAGCCCTTCACGAATGCGTTGGGGTTCAGGGATGGTTCGGCCAGCACCTCGATATGTTCGAAACGCTCCATCAGCTCTTCCCACAGGATGCGCAGCTGGAGTTCGGCAAGGCGGTTGCCGACGCAGCGGTGGATGCCGAAGCCGAAGGAGATGTGGCGGCGCGCTTCCGGCCGGTCGATGATGTAGTCGTTCGGGCGGTCCCAGAAACGCTCATCGCGGTTGGCCGAGACATACCACATGGCGATCTGGTCGCCTTTCTTGATGGTCTTGCCGTGCATCTCGACATCTTCAAGCGCGGTGCGGCGCATATAAGCCAGCGGCGTCTGCCAGCGGATCGTCTCGGACACCATGTTCGGGATCAGTGAGGGATCGGCCTTCAGCTTCTCGTACTCTTTCGGGAATTTGTTCAGCGCGTAGACCGAAGCGGTCATCGAGTTGCGGGTCGTGTCGTTGCCGCCCACGATCAGCAGGATGACATTGCCGAGCAATTCCATCGGCGTCATGTTCTTGGTCTTCTCGCCATGGGCCAGAAGGCTCATCAGGTCGGGCTTCTGCGGCTGCTGCTGGCGTTCCTGGAAGATGCCCATGAAGGTGGTGAGGCAGTTCAGCATCTCTGCTTTCCACTGTTCCTCGCCGCCGGGGCAGATGTCCGGATTGTGCATGCCGGTGGCGACATCCGACCAGTGGGTCAGGTCGCGGCGGCGCTCGAACGGATAGTCGAACAGCGTGGCCAGCATCATCGTGGTCAGCTCGATCGAGACCGTGTCGACCCAGTCGAAGGGCTCATTCACGGGGAGGGTGTCGAGCAGGCCCTGGGTCCGCGAGCGGATCAGGGGTTCATAGACTTTCAGCATGTCCGGCGCGACAGCAGGCTGAACGGTCTTGCGCTGTTCGGAATGGCGCGGCTCGTCCATGGCGATGAACATCGGCATTTCGAAGTCGCCGAGCGGCGGGCCGAGGGTGATGCCGCCATATTCCCAGCTGGAGGAAAAGCGTTTGTGATCGGTGTCGATCGCCATCACATCGTCATACCGGGTGACCGACCAGAACGGGCCGGCATGGGAGTCCGGGCACCAGTGCAGCGGGTCTTCATTCCGCATCCGCTCGAACCGGTCCCAATACCCCGCGCGGCGCCAGAGTTCGCCATCGAGCAGATCGAGCGTGGCCAGATCGACCTCCGAAGCAGGCGGAATGGGCTCGCCGAAGCGCAGATTGTGGGGGTGCAGCGGCTCGCGCTCGGTGATTTTCGGGCGCTGTAGTGCGGGATGATTGACGAAAGTAACAGTGTCGGCGGCCATGCAAGTCCTCCAGATTCCGGCCCTCTTGGCGGGGCGCGTCGCGTCGCTCACTATCATTTAGCACAGCCGGAATCAAAAAACTATGACGCTTGCGTCACTTTTTGCGGATTTTACGCCGGATGTCGCTCGGAACGCGCGTCTGACAGGGCCCGGCGGAGCGCCCCGGCGAAGGATTTGCGCTCATCCGGGGTCAGGAAGCGGCCAATGACCCAGGCGGTCCGGCCATGTTCGATTCGCAGCCAGTCTGCCGGCCCGGTGGGTTCGTTCAGCTCGACCCGCGCGAAAGCGGAGGGGACTTCGGCCAGTTTTTCCCGTCCCCTTGCGTCCCTGTGGCTCAGCAGGATGCGCCGCGCCGTTACGGTGACACGGGTTTCCTCCTTCTGGCGGCGGAACGACAGGCGGAAGGCCAGCCAGATCGCCAGGATGTCCAGGCCGAAGAAGCCAAGGACGGGCAGCGCGCCGATGGACCAGAACATGAGGCCCGTGAAGAAAAACACCGCCCCGATCGCCGACATGGCGATGAGGAAGCCGCGTTCGCTGAGCGACCGGTTCGGCGTCAGCACGGCGTCCATATAGATGGGTTCGGAAGGCTCCTGCATGGAGGGGGAAGTAACACGCTCTTGCGCCAGGAAAAGGGCGCTCTATGCCTCAGTTCATGCCTGTTCCTGCAAAGCCCAAGAAAAAGCCTGCCGCAGGCGTGCGGCGCTCGAAATTCACCCGGGCCAAGGCCGCCGCCCTGTTTGCCGCCCTCGCCGAAGACCGGCCCGATCCGCGCACCGAGCTGGAATTCGTCAATCCCTTCACCCTGCTGGTGGCCGTCGCGCTGTCGGCGCAGGCGACCGACGTTGGCGTCAACAAGGCGACGCGCAAGCTGTTTGCCGTTGCGGATACGCCGGAGAAGATGCTCGCGCTGGGTGAGGAAGGCGTCGCCGGCTACATCAAGACCATCGGCCTGTGGCGCAACAAGGCGAAGAATGTCATCGCGCTCAGCCAGAAGATCATCGAGGAGTTTGGCGGTGAGGTGCCCCGCACGCGGGAACACCTTACGACGCTGCCGGGTGTCGGCCGCAAGACGGCGAACGTCGTGATGAACGAAGCCTTCGGCGAGGCGACCATCGCAGTTGATACGCACATCTTCCGCGTGTCCAACCGGACCGGGCTCGCCCCCGGCAAGACACCGGACCATGTCGAGGCGGGGCTTGAGCGGATCACGCCGCCTGAGTTCAAGAAGGGCGCGCATCACTGGCTGATCCTGCACGGGCGATATGTATGCAAGGCGCGCACGCCGGAATGCTGGCGCTGCGCGATTGCGGAGCTCTGCGCGTTCAGGCCGAAGACGCCAGACCCCGCATCACAGGCGGCGCTCGGGCCGAAAAAACCGCGCAAAACCAGTTCATCGGCAAATTGAATTGACCTTCGCCGGCAGCTCGGCAAACCTTTGCCGCAAAGGAAGCCGAGAGAGGAACCCCGCCATGCGCCAGAAGCTGAAACGCGCCGCGTCGCTAAAGGCTGCTGCGATCGCCCTTCTGGCCCTGACGGCGCCGGTCTGGGTCGCCGCGTGTGGCGGGGGCGGCGGCGGTGGGGGATCACCTCCACCCCCGCCACCGCCCCCCGGCGGCACGGGTCCGACCTGGACGCCCGGCGTTTTTCCCTCCGCCAGCGGTTTCAAGAATCGCTGCGCCGTCGTGCGCACCGGCACCGACATAGAAGGCAATACCTTTCCGGACGTGCAGGGGACTGCTCTGGATGAACGCTTCTGGCTGCGCTCATGGACGCATGAGACCTATCTCTGGAACACCGAGGTTCAGGATCGCAACCCGGCCGACTATCCGGACAAGCTGGCCTATTTCGATCTCCTGAGAACCTTTGCCCTGACGCCGTCGGGCAAGGAGAAGGACGACTTCCATTTCAGCGAGCCGACCACCGAATATCTCGCCCGGCGCAATGCGGCGCCCTCGGCAACCTATGGCGCGAGCTATGTCGCTTTCCGCACGACGCCGCCGCGCGATTTTCGCATCCGTTATACCGAGCCGAATTCGCCCGCGTCCGCACTCGAGGGCGGCAGCCCGAAATTCGTGCGCGGCGCGCGCATCCTGACCGTGAATGGCATCGACCTCGTCAATGCCAACAGCCAGTCGGAAATCAATGCGCTGAATGCGGCGCTGTTCCCCGACAATCCCGGCATCACGACCAATTTCACAGTGCAGGAGCCCGGCGCCGCCAGTACGCGCAGCGTCTCGATGACGTCGGTCAACCTTGCGCCCAAGCCGGTGAACCGCACGGCGATCCTCAACACGCCGTCCGGCAATGTCGGCTATATCCTGTTCAACACGTTCAGCCCGTTCGCGAGCGAGAACGAAATCTACCAGGCCATGCAGCAGATGCAGGCGGCAGGGGTGAGCGATCTGGTGCTCGACCTGCGCTATAATGGCGGGGGCCTGCTCGCCGTAGCGTCGCAGCTCAGCTACATGGTTGCCGGCCCGAACCGCACGCAGAACCAGACATTCGAGCAGCTGCGCTTCAATGCGGCCGCCGGAAACCGCAATCCGGTGACCGGCCAGATCAACGATCCGATCCCTTTCTACAGCACAGGGCTCGGCTTCTCCCTGACCGATGGCACGGCGCTGCCGGCGCTGAACCTCAACCGCGTGTTCGTTCTGTCAACCGCCAGCACCTGCAGCGCCAGCGAGGCGGTCATCAACGGCCTGCGCGGTATCAATGCCGAAGTGGTGCTGATCGGGAACACGACCTGCGGCAAGCCGTTCGGTTTCTACCCGACCGACAATTGCGGCGAGACCTATTACACGATCCAGTTCCAGGGCGTGAACGGGCAGGGCTTCGGCGACTATCAGGACGGGTTCATTCCGAACAATTCCCCGGCCAGCTTCGGGGTGCGCCTGCCGGGCTGTCAGGTGGCGGACGATTTCACGCGCGAGCTGGGCGATCCGGATGAAGCGCTGCTGTCGGCCGCCTTGACCTATCGGGCGACCGGCGGCGGGTGCCCGGCCGTGCCGTCTGCGGAAGTCGGCCAGGCCGGCGCCGTGATGCGGGAGGTGTCCACCGCCGGCTCGCCTTTCGATTTCCCTCAGCCGTCGCCGATGGAAACCAATCGCGACATGACCCTGCCCCCGGGCCGGCAATAGGAGCAGATGAGATGCGCAGCCTACTGATGTCCTCCGCGCTGATCGGCCTTGCCGCCTGCCAGACGGCGCCGGCAGCTGAGCCCGCCCTGCTGGTCGAAGCAACGCCGGAGGCGATGGCGGTTGTCACCGAGACGCTGGCCGGCGCTGTTGACCGGGCACGTGTCGAGCTCGGCCCGGTGGACCTGACCAGAGATCCGGCCATCCCCGTCCTGCCGCCGCCATTGGGCGAGCATGAGAGCCACAGCCCGGCGGTGCCGGAAATGTTCGATCTGGTGACCGAGGACGGGGCCTGTTTCTTGCGCTCGCGCGAGAGCGGCGAGCTCTACCCGCTGCCGGGCATCACCTGCCGGCCACTGGGGACGAGCGCAGACGGCTAGGCGCCGATCCGCTTTGCAACCGCCTCTGCCATGCGCTCGCCGAGCTCAGGGCCTTCGATGGGGTAGAGGTAGGGTTCGATGACTTCCAGTTCCATCAGCTGCAGGCCGCCATCCTCGCCGCGCAGCATGTCGACACGGCCATAGAGCGGGGCCTCGTCCAGCGCGCCAAGGACAGATTTTGCAGCAGCAAGGTCTTCCGCTGACGGATGAAGCACTTCCTCGCGCCCGCCATAGCTGGACTGGATGCGATAGTCGCCGGGCTGGGCGCGCTTGACGAGCGCGTGGGAGAGTTCGCCGTCGATGAAGATGAAAGAAAGCTCGCCCTCGGTCTGGATCATCGGCAGGAAAGGCTGGACCATCATCGGATGCGGCATGTCGGGGATCGCCTCTCCGCGCGTCAGCTTGTGCTGGCCCTTGGCGCCGGCGCCGACCTGGCGTTTGAAGACGAGCGTATCGGCGCCGAGCTGGTCGAAGGCGGCCCTTGCCTCGGCCTCCCCGCAGGTGTCGAGCCACAGTGTCGGGATCAGCTTTGCGCCGCGCGCTTCAAGATCGCGCAAATAGGTCTTGCGGCTGTTCCAGCGCACGAGGGCGGACGGGTTGAACAGGCGCGTCTTCGCCTCGATGGCGCTGAGCGCGGCGAGGAATTCGTCGAGCCGGTCCCAATAGTCCCAGGTGGTGCCGATGATGACCGCGTCATAGCTGGCCCAGTCGGCGGTCTCGTCGTCCCAGCTGACATCGTCGAGCGTGATCCCGCGC
The DNA here is from genome assembly GCA_964419865.1 of uncultured Hyphomonas sp. GTDB lineage: Bacteria > Pseudomonadota > Alphaproteobacteria > Caulobacterales > Hyphomonadaceae > Hyphomonas. The sequence continues at coordinate 10,640 of CAYQRX010000058.1, forward strand.
GCCTCGAATGCCGGGCGCAGGGCATCCATCGTGTAATCATGCTCGAAAGCGTCCGTCCGGCGGATCAGGGAACCGGGCAGGGTCACGCGGCTCGCGAGATAGGCGGCTTTCTTCATCGGGCGGGCACTCTTCAGGCATCCGGCGCCGGATGATCCGGGGCCGCGCTGCGCTCTAGCGGTGTCCGGGCCTTGTGTCCACGCGGCGCATCTGGCAAGGCGCGGGGCACCTGACTTTCCTCATCTTTTCGGGAGCCAAGCTGCGTGACCCAAGCCAAATTCGATGTCGTCGGCCTCGGCAATGCCATTGTTGATGTTCTCGCCCGGGCTGATGATGCCTTCCTCGCGCGCCACGGCATCCAGAAGGATGTGATGCAGCTGATCGAGGAGCCGCGGGCGCAGGAGCTGACGGAGCTGGCGAAGGACGCGGTCATCACCTCGGGCGGCTCGGGCGCCAATACGATCGCGGGCCTCTCCAGCTTCGGCGCGAAGGCCGCCTATATCGGCAAGATCGCGAATGACGATCTAGGCCACCAGTTCATGCGCGAGATGATGAAGGCCGGTGTGCCCTTCCATACGCGCCCGCTGGAAGAAGGCCCGGCAACGGCCCGCTCGATCATCTTCGTCACCGAGGACGGCCACCGCTCGATGAACACATTCCTCGGCGCCTCGGTCCTCTTCTCGAAGGAAGATGTGGACGCCGACCTCGTGCGCGACGGCCAGATCCTGTACCTGGAAGGCTATCTTTTCGACAAGGACGAAGCAAAGGACGCCTTCGTCCACGCCGCGGAAATCGCGAAATCGGCCGGCCGAAAGGTGGCCGTCACGATGTCGGACCAGTTCTGCGTGGATCGCCACCGGGCGAGCTTCCGCCACCTCGTGAAGGGCTTTGCCGATATTGTCTTCGCCAATGAGGCTGAACTCCTGTCCCTCTACCAGACCGGCGATTTCGACGCCGCGCTGAAGGCGTTGCAGGCCGATTGCGGCGTGGCGGCGGTTACGCGCAGCGAAAAGGGCTCGGTCGTGATCGGCGCCGGCGAGCCGATCGTGGTGCCGGCCGAGAAGACGAACGGGGTGGTCGATACGACCGGCGCCGGCGACCAGTATGCCGCCG
>CAYQRX010000058.1:11759-13991 GCA_964419865.1 uncultured Hyphomonas sp.
CATTGCCCGCGGCCTGCCGCTCGCCACCTGCGCGCGCCTCGGCCATATCGCGGCGGCCGAGGTCATCGCCCATATCGGCCCGCGCCCGGCCACCTCGTACAAGGCGCTTGCCGAATCCGCCGGTATCTCCGCCTAGCGTTTCTTTCTGGAACTTTCCGCTGGCTGAGCTAGACTGGTTTTATGAAATGGTCAGAGCTCAACGATAACTGGTGCCCGGTTGCCCGGACGCTCTCGGTCGTTGGGGACCGCTGGACGCTGCTGATCCTGCGCGACTGTTTTCTTGGCAAGTCGAAATTCGAGGAGTTTGCCGCCTCTGGGGGCATGACCCAGCATATCCTGGCCGACCGGCTGAAACGTCTTGTCGACGCCGGCATTCTGGAGCGGCGCCTCTACTCCGCGGCGCCAAAGCGCTATGATTATGTCCTTACGGAAAAGGGCGAGGAACTCCGCCCCGCCCTCCGCATAATGAAAGAATGGGGCAGGAAACACCTGCCCGTAAGGCGTGCGGCGGCCGATCAGACCGGATAGCGCAGGATCGCGCCGACTGAGCGTCCGCCGGGCACTTCGCCGCTTCTGACCGCCATGACGCGCCCGCCATTCAAGATCACACGGCGCGCAACTTCATCGACAAGGCCGTAATTCTCGGCCGTTTCGGCATCGGCGAAGGTCACCTTGCCGTCGGCGTCAATCTTGCCGGGGCGGGCATCGTCCAGATTGGCGAACAGCGTATCGACAGCGCCATAGGTCGCCGCGCGGGCGACATCTGTGAGGTCGGTCGCGGTCCGTCCGGCGGCAGCCCGCTCGGCGAAGACTTTTGCGGCCTCTTTCAGTTCGTCGGCATAGACCTCGTCCAGCACCGGGATGGCGAGGCGGGCGAGTTCGGCATCTTTCGTATTGTCCGGGCTCACGCTGATCTGATGAGCCGCCAGGCCCGGATAGGTGTTCACCTGTCCATACAGATGCGCCAGCGGGTCGACGGCCGCCACGATCAGCGGCGTCTCGCGCCCTGAAAGGACCGGGCGCAGCGCACTGTCGATGGCGCGCAGATAGGAGAGGTGACGGAAGCGCTGGCCTTCCTCGCCCTGGATACGGGTGAAGGCGGATTTGTCATTGATCGTTGATTTGCCGGCATGGCTGGCCGCATCCTTCGGCAGGCCGGGCACCTTCACCTTCTTGGGAGGCATGTCGGAAAAGGTCTGGACGAGGCGCACGCCATTCTCGGCCACGGCGAGGATGAACGCCTCGTGCGGGAAGGTCACCGCGCGCAGCAGCGGCAGGAGGTGGAAACGGTCGGAGACCTCGACATTGGCCGTCAGCTTGTTGGCGAGGCGGAAGGTCGTCACCCCGGCCGGTGTCGCGAAAACGGCGAGGCTGTTTGCCTGCACGCGCCAGAAACTGTCGTCTTCCGCAAGGTGGAGAAGGTTGATCTCGATGACGCCGATGGTGCGCTTGTCATGGCCGGCCGCTTCCATCTGCTGCACCGCTTCGGTGATCAGGTGGCGGAACTCGATCCGGGCCTTGCCGATCTTCTGCGTCAGCGGTGTTGTCGGCACATAGATTGAAACGCACAGGCCGCCTTCGAGCGTGTTCAGGCGGGTAATGTCCCGATGCGTGGGTGTGTCGACATAAAGCATTGGCGGACTCCTCAATCTCAACTGCCGGATCAGGGTGCCACATCAGGCGCGCCGGCCGAACCCTCAATAGGGATTAATACCGATCCATCTTCTACAGAATGAACTTCGACAGATCAGCATTGCCGGCCAGGCCGGCGACCTTCTCGTCGACATAGGCCGCAGTGATCGTGAAAGTCTCGCCGGCCTTGTCGGGGGCATCGAAGCTGATCTCGTCGAGCAGGCGTTCGAGCACGGTCTGCAGGCGCCGGGCGCCGATATTCTCGACCGATTTATTGACCGCCTCGGCCAGGTCGGCAATCCGGTCGATGGCGGCATCCTCGAAAACCAGGCTGACATTTTCCGCCGCCATCAGGGCTTCATACTGGCGGATCAGGCTCGCCTGCGGCTCGACAAGAATGCGGCGCAGGTCGTCGCGGGTCAGCGGTTCCAGTTCGACCCGGATGGGCAGGCGGCCCTGAAGCTCGGGCAGCAGGTCTGACGGTTTCGAAACGTGAAAGGCGCCCGAGGCGATGAACAGGATATGGTCGGTCTTCACGGCGCCGCGTTTGGTCGAGACGGTGGTGCCTTCGATCAGCGGCAGGAGGTCGCGCTGCACGCC
>CAYQRX010000059.1:0-13956 GCA_964419865.1 uncultured Hyphomonas sp.
GAGGCACCACAGACATCGCCGTGTTCACGGATGGCGCCATCCGGCACACGGCGGCTGAAGAGGGCCTGCTGGAACCCGGCGTCGCCCGCAAGCTGTCGCTGGCCGAGGCCGGGATTCTCGCGCTTGAGGCGGCCGAACTTCAGCAGATGGCAGAGCTGGCCGGAGGTGGCACGCCGGGGCTGAAGGCCTCAATGATGAAAATCCGCGGCACCGAGCTCAGCCAGCACCTGACCGAGCTCGCCCTCGAACTCGCCGGCGCCTATGCCGCGCCCTTCCAGCCACATCACACCGCCCCCGGCGGCCCGGTTCCGGGTTTCGAGGGCCTCAATACACCGCAGGCAGGCCCCGGCAGCGCTGTCACCGCCGCGCCCAAATACCTCAATGACCGCGCCGGCTCGATCTATGCCGGCTCCAACGAAATCCAGCGCGGCATCCTCGCCAAGGGCCAGCTCGGGCTTTGAGCCATCGGGACATGCAGACGCGGACGGAACATGGCCGCCCCGGCAACGCACGCTGCTGACGGGCGCACACTGCCGGGGCTTCAGTTCAGCGCGCCACGCTCAGGCGGACGAACGCGCCCCGCCCGGCGCCGGGGATTCGCTCCCCGACCGGAACGCCGCCAAAGCCGTTGCGATTATAGCCCGACAGGTGGTCCTTATAGACCTGATCCAACAGGTTCTCGACCCCTGCGGCAATCCTGACGCCATCCCGCACGGTCCATTCGCCATAGGCGCTCAGCACGACATAGCCTTTCGTCGGCGTCTCGCTATTGGTTGTGGAGACATCATCCTGATCGGCAATGGCCCGCGTCTCAAACGTCGCCGACCAGTCCGCCGCCTCCCAGGTCAGGCCAACGGTCAGGCTCGCCGGGGCAACGCGGTAAAGCTTGTCGTCGATATCGCGGCGCTCGCCCCGGACGAAATTCAGTACACCATCAATCCGGAGCGGACCTTCAAACGCATAACCGGCATCGAGATCGACGCCGTACAGACGCGCATCGACATTATCCCAGCGCAGCGGCGTCGGATCGCCGCTCATGCTGGCCACCATCTCGACGACCGAGTCGACGACCCCGGGCGTCGCATCGAAGGGCACGCCCTGAATGTAATCATCGACCTGGCGATAGAAGACGGTCGGGCGCAGATAGGCGCGGCGGCCCGCATAATCGAAACCCGCCTCGGCAATCCACGCCGTTTCCGGATCAAGGCCGGGATCGCCGACATAGATGTTGCCATCCGCGAGCCCGCCGCTGGCATTGATCGGCAACCAGCCATAGCGCTGGATATGGCCGGGCATCTGCTGCTTGCGGGCCAGCGTGGCTCTCCAGGACAGGCCATTTTCGGCCGGCGTCCAGAGGCGCGCCACCGCATCAAGGGTCGTATCGCTGCGCCCACGCGACGCACTGTTGAACGCATCGGCAAGCGTTCGCGGCCCCATTGCCAGGGCCGCGCCCAGGACCGCCTCGCCCGCGCCGAACTCATTCTGGTCGGCGCGGACTCCGATTTCAGACTGGAACGGCCCGAGCGCGCCGGCCCACTGAATGAAACCGCCAAGCCGGTCTTTTGTGATGTCGGGAAATGCCGAGACGAAGAAGTCCGGATTGTTCGGATTGGTGATCGTTACATGATGCTCAGCCCGGTCGCCATCGGCGCCGAGTTTCATCTCGCCGCCGAGGGCTGCAAAGCTCAGCATCAGCTTGCCACCCCGCGTTGTCGCATCGGCGAAACTCGCGCGCGTCATGGCCGGCATCGGTGACGGGCGCAGACTGAAATTGTCCATCAGGTGCGCGACATCGGTATAGTAGGCCGCCGCTTCCAGCCTTACGCCACCAACATCAGCAGCATAGCCGATCCGCGCAAAATCCGTGTCGAAGTAGAGGATATCCATCGGAAAGGGCAGATTCCCTGACGGCCCGGTATTCTGACGGCGCAGGTCGAGCGAGAATTCACCAAGCTTGGTCCGAACACCGGCCGACGCGCCGAAAACGCCCCGCTCGAAACCGGAGCCCCCGATCACGCCATCGGCGAACTCGGTATCGCTCCCCTCTTCCCAGGCGCCGAGAAGATTGAACCGCCAGGCATCGCTGGCCGCGCCGATCACGCCGCCCGCGGAAACGCTCTCATTGACGCTGCGCGCCCCGAAAGTCAGGTCATAGCCGAAGGACACCTCCCCGCTTTCGGCAAAGCCGATCCGCTTGAAGACCGCATCCGCACCGCCGGCAAGACCCGGCCCGGCGGAGACCGGGCTGACGCCCCGATCGATCACGATGGCCGCGACCAGCGGGGCCGGCGCATAGTGGAAGACCGGGTCCATCAGGTTCGGCCCGCCCGAGGCGAAGCGCTGGCCATCGACACGAAGGTTCAGTCTTTCGCCGAACAGGCCGCGATACTGCATCTGCCCGGACAGTTCACCATTGCCGACCCGGGCGCCGCCCGGCGTGCGCGCGATGAGATAGGTGATGTCACCGCCCTGAAGCGGCGCCGCGTCGGGTGTGACGCTCTGATGCGTCGGGGTCTGGAGGCGCGATCCGGTCACGACGATCACGTCCTGGAGCGCGGGCTCATTATCCTGGGCGAAGGCAGGGGCGCCAAGCGCCGCGAGAGCCGCTCCGGACAGGAGACGGCAGACAATTTTGACAGACATTGGGAAAAACTCACAACTGAAGGCAAGGCGCAGCGAAGCGCCAGAAAGCCCGGCAAGATCGGGCCGGTTCGGTTCTGCGATCAGATGTGGATGGGCGGTGCCCGGGAGCCGAGGGGCGGCCCCTGAGGCAGATGGATAAAGCCGGGTTCATAATGAGGGGCCGGGCTCCCGGCTGCCTGGAAAGAGGGAGCCTCCGGCAAAACCGGCGCGGCCAGCATCGCTGCCTGACCCAACATGCAGAGCGGGCAGTCACCCTCGGCATGATGCTCTTCCGGCACCTCGCCGCCAAGCAATCTTGCGAGTTCCTGCGCTGCTGCCTTTGTCTCCTCGCTCGGCTCTGCGCCGGGCGTCAGGCAGAGATAGCGCGCATAATCGACGCCTTTTGCCTCAGCCAGAGAGACTGCGCCCGGCAGGAGGCCCTGCAGGCCGATGGCCAGAACCGCCAGCAGGCGGGCGGCGCCGAGTGCGAACCGGAGCAGCATTCCGGCGCCGCTAACACGGCGCCACGGCGTCAGAAAGCGCCGCAAGTGTCGCAACCTGAACAAGCGGCTCCGGAACCAGCGCTGGCTGGTGTTCCGGGCACCGAGGATACCTGGCGGAACAGAGGCGCCGATCAATCGCCCCGCTTGCGCTCCGTCAGCTCGAATGTGCCGTATGCATTCTGAACGGGGCGCTGAGCCTCGGCCCATGCATCGAACCCTTCATGGGCAGAGACGTTGCGATACCCCTGGCTGGCAAGCGCCTTCTTGACGAGCGCCGCTCGGCTGCCTGTCGAGCAGTAGATAATGATTTCCGCATCCGCATCGCGGACCGTTTCCGCCATTCGGAACTCGACAACCCCGCGCGCCATCCAGGTCGCGCCTGGTATGTGTCCAAGATTGAACTCGCGCTCAGTGCGGACATCCAGAAGCAGCAGCTCTGCATTCGCCGCCTGCCGGGCCGCAACATGATCATTGTCAACGAAGACAACGCCGTCTCTGGCGGCATTTACGACGGCTTCGGCAGTCATCGGCTCGCCGGCGTGACTCGCGCCAGCCGCCATCAGCATCGAAACAGACAGTACAAAGCTTCTCATCATCCATTGTCTCCCACGCGCTATACCGCAGCCCTGAACCATTCATCTGCTCCTCAGCATTTGCTCGCACGGCCCGCAATTGGGAGCAGGACAGCGAGGCCCCCGGGTTTATGGCGCCGCCCCATCAAACGCCCTGAGCGCAGCTCTCTGGGCCGAGAACGTGGCATACGCCTCGCTCGCGCGCTCGCAGGACTGGAAGGTCGAAGACGGCAGGGTGATCTGCAAATGCTCCTCCAGCGCCTCCGCGGCGTCCTCATCGAGCCACGCCGGAGGGCTGGTGAGGTCGAGGCTGGCAGCATGCGCCGCCAGATGCAGCGCGTGATTCTGCTGAGGCGTCGCGATACAGTCACGCATCAGCGCATGGAGGGGCGTCTCGCCAGCATCGGCCGGAAAAACGAGAACGGTGACGCGGTAGAGCGCCTCTGCCGGCTGCCCCATGCTGATGAAAGCGGCGCTGGCATAGCCATCGGCAAAATCCGGTGCGGAGACGTGAACCAGTGCTGAATCCCGGTACACGCCGCTGACCGGCAGGGCCACGATGGTACGGTCTTCGGTGCGCCCTTCGAGCGTGAATCGCCCATCCACGCCGGTTACCGCCTGCGGGGCCCCCTCAAACCCCAGATAACGCACCTGCGCCCCGGCCACTGGCCGCTCGGTTGCCGCGTCGATCACGATGCCCTCGGCGGACGGCGCGAGAACATGTTCGCGCTTGGTGATGCAGGCCGCCAGACAAAGACACCCGATCAGCGCTGCTGAAAGCTTCACCATCAGAATTGGCATGGGTCCCCCTCTCAATCGCTCCGAACGGAAGGTTACCGGGCCGCGCCTGCATTGCAACGATGGCAAGGCGGCGGAAGGGGCGCGGACACGGTACAAATCCCGCGCTGTTTGGACCAATTCAAGGGAATTCCAATGGTGGGCGGTACAAGGTTCGAACTTGTGACCCCTACGATGTCAACGTAGTGCTCTACCACTGAGCTAACCGCCCGACCGGGGAAACGGGGTAATGAACAATCCGCGCTGGCGCGTCAAGCGGCCTTTGTTGCGGCAGGTGCAGAGCGCCGGAGGGCCCGTCTCAGGCGGCCATCACCTTGTCCACCTCTTCGACGATTTCGCGCAGGTGGAAGGGTTTGGAGAGCACTTTGGCGCCAGCCGGGGTCGGGGCCCCGGAGGAGAGGGCAACAGCGGCGAAGCCGGTGATGAAGACGATCTTCATGGCCGGATCGAGTTCAGCCCCGCGCCGGGCAAGCTCGATCCCGTCGAGGCCTGGCATGACGATGTCGGTCAGGAGAAGATCGAAAACTTCCCGCTCCAGCGCCTGCAGCGCGGTTTCGCCGTCAGGATAGTCTTGGACGTCATGGCCCGCCCGGCGCAGGGCAGACGCCAGAAAGGAGCGCATCGAATCATCGTCTTCGGCGAGCAGGATCTTCGTCACGGGGGTCCCCTGTCATGCGACTCACGCAATTAACACATTAAGACCGGCGATGGTAAATCGCCGATGAACAGGCGGGCGCGGCAGCTTGATGATACCCGCAGGCGCTGAAAGGTCTTGACCATGCGAACGATTGTCAAACCATAGCGCACATGCCCGATACGATGCGCTCCCTAACGATTCATGAAGGCGTCCCCGAACTCGCCCCGCTGGAGGCGCCTTTATCGCTGGCGGTGCCTCCTGGTCCGGGGGCACCTATCGTCTTTGCGAGCCCCCATTCCGGCAATCTCTATCCCCGCAACATGGTCGATGCGCTGTGTGTGCCGTTGATCGATGTCCGCCGGACCGAGGATGCTTTCGTCGACGAACTTTTCGCCAGCGCCCCGCGGCACGGCGCCGTCCTCCTCTCGGCCCGCTATGCCCGTTCGGTCGTCGATCTGAACCGTGACCCGCATGAGCTGGACGCGGCCATGTTCTTTGACGGCCCGCCACGGCCCTGCGCCCTGCCCACACCGCGGGTGGAGGCCGGGCTCGGCTGCCTGCCGCGTGTCGGCGCCAAGGGCGAGGCGATCTACGCCCGCCTGCTCTACCGGGCGGAGGGCGAACAGCGCCTTGCCGGTGTACATGATGTCTATCATGGCCGGCTCTCCACACTTCTGGACGACCTGCGCGGCGAACATGGCCACGCGCTGCTGGTCGATTGCCACTCCATGCCCTCTCAGCAGCCCGGCCGGCGCAATCTGACGGATATCGTGCTCGGCGATCGGTTCGGATCGAGCTGCGATCCGCGGCTGATGAGCCGGCTGGAGCGCGTATTCCGAAATCACGGCCTGACGGTCGCGCGCAATGCACCCTATGCCGGGGGGTACACGACCCGCCGCTATGGCCGGCCAAAACGCGGGGTCCACGCCGTCCAGATCGAAGTCAATCGCGGCCTCTACATGGATGAGCAGCAGGTGACCCGTTCGGGCGGCTTCGCCCGTCTGCGCCCGGTCATGGACGCCGTCGTGCAGGAGATGGTCGAGGCCATTTGCAGCTTCCGGCCGCGCTGATAACCCATTGAAAATAAAAAAGGGCCGCGCCTTTGGGCGCGGCCGAAGTCAAAGGGAGGAAACGCCAGAGGCGTCTGCACCGAAGTGCAAGTCCACTCTATGGTGCGATGCACAAAGGGCCAAGGACCTTCCACCCATTCCCTCCAACCGCGCCCGGAATGCCTGAATTTCAGGCACTTTCCCAGCTGCGGCACGGCGTTTGCGTAGAAACCGCGCGAATATCCTGTTTTGGGACTGATGCCGGTCCCGCACCTTATGGAGAGGGATGATGGCTGACGAAACTGACCTGCACGTGGGCAAGCGCCTGCGCCGCCGCCGCCGCCTGCTCGGCATGACCCAGCAGGAGCTGGCCTCCCAGGTGGGTGTGCGCTTCCAGCAGATCCAGAAATATGAATGCGGCGCCAACCGGATCACCGCCTCGCGGCTCTACGACCTTGCGCGGGCGATGAACGTGTCGGTCCAGTACTTCTTCGACGGCATGGTCACGGCCAGCGCGATGCCGAACGCGGCCAATGATGCCGAGCAGATGGAAGGCGACATTCTCTCCCAGAAAGAGACCCTGGAGCTGGTGCGCGCCTACTACCGTCTCGGCGAGCGGCCGCGCCGCCGCCTGCTCGAACTGGCCAAGGCGCTCGAGCAGGACAATTCGAACTCCGGCGCAGCTTGACCTGATCGCATGGGCGGGGCATCGCCTCGCCGATGACCCGATCCCGAGACATTGACGCCGATATCGCCCTGGCCCGCCGGCTGGCCGATGCCGCCTGGGCTGCGATCCGTCCGCATTTCCGTAATCTGAGCGGCGTCGACGGCAAGGCCGGCGGCAAGCTGCACTTCGACCCCGTTACCGAAGCTGACCGCGCTGCCGAACGGGCCATGCGCGAGATCGTGGCCGCCGAACGTCCCGAGGAAGGCGTCACGGGCGAGGAATTCCCCGAAACCCCATCCACCAGCGGCTGGCGCTGGTATTTCGATCCGATCGACGGCACCCGGGCCTTTGTGGCCGGCCTGCCGGTCTGGACGACGCTGATTGCGCTCGCCGATCCGGACGGTGTTCCGGTACTCGGCGTGATCGACCAGCCGGTGCTCGGCGAGCGCTATATCGGCGCGCCGGGCGGCACGCGCCTGGAGACGGCGGCCGGGAGCACCGAAGTGCACGTCTCCGGCAATCCGGACCTGCGCGAAGCAACGATTGCGACCACCGACCCCTTCATCTTCACCCCGCCGGAACAGGGCGCCTGGAACCATCTGCGCGCCGCCGCCCGCATCACACGCTATGGACTCGACGCCTATGCCTACGCCCGGATCGCCGGAGGAACCGTGGACCTGGTCGCCGAGTCGGGTCTGTGCGCCTGGGATGTGGCCGCGCTGATCCCGGTCGTGCGCGGGGCCGGCGGGCTGGCGACCGACTGGCGGGGCAATGCGCCCGCCCTCGGTGGCCAGATCGTCTGCGCGGCCAGCGAAGGTATCCTCGAACAGGCGCTGCTCGCCCTGCGCCGCGCCGCCGATTGAGGCGCCGCCGTCAGGGACCCTCGACCGTATAGCCTTCCTCGCGCAGCAACGTGATGACGCTGTGCTCGCCAGCGAGGTGGCCGGCCCCGACGGCAACGAGCACGGTGCCCGGCTCATCCAGCATGGCGGTGATCTGCGGCACCCAGCGCTGATTGCGCTCGGTCAGCATGACATCATAGATCGCCTGTGAGCCGAGCATCTCCGGATTGGCCATCATCAGACCGAGTCCGGTGACGTCCCCGTCGGCCCACTCATCGACCAGGAGGTCAAGCGTTTCGGTCCCGGCGCCAAGCCCCTCCGCGGTCGCCATCAGGAAATCGACCTGTTCACAATCGCTGAGACCGGCGAGGCCGCCGAGTTGATCCTGAACCGTTTCGAGATAGGCAAAGCGCGCGCCCTGCTCCAGCGCGGCGCGCTCGATCACCTTCTCGACGCCGGAGTTTGGATCGAAGCCCTCGTCCAGCATCATCTTGACCGAGATGTTGATCGCCGCGAACCAAGGCCGCATTGGCTGCAGCGCCTCGATCGGCAGATCAACCGACTGCAATGCGCTCGAAAGCTCCGCTTTCTCTGCCTCCGTCAGCAGGCTGGAAAGCTGGGTGCCATCGCCGAACAGCCCTTCACCAATCGAGAATCGGGTAAGTTCGCGCTGCGCATCCGGGCTCGTCGTATCCGCTTCGAAGACGACAAGGTCCGCCTCGGCGATGGCTGCAGCGATCTCCGGTGACTTCCATTCTAGTTCGGGGCGCAGGAGGTGGACGGTGCCGAGAATGTGGATGGTTGTATCCTCGTCCGACAGGGTCCAGAGCGCCGGCGCGCCGCTGCCGCGGCTCTGCCTTGCCGCCTCGGCCGCGGCCGCCTCCAGGGCCGGGCGGGCGGCGCGGGCCTCGGCGCGCAGGGCCGGATTGCAGGCAGCGTCAGCAGCAATCTCCGGCGCATCCGCCGGCTGGCAGGCGGCAAGGACAAGCGCGGCGCCTGAGGCAAGGACGGTCAGGGCGGAAAGACGTTTCATCAGGAGCTCGGCAATCTGGTAGGTCGGGAGTGGCGGACTGGGCGCACCATAACGGGATGGGCGCCCCCGTCCATGCAGAAGCCTGCGGCAAACGCGGTTGCACCGCCCGGCAGCTTCGCATAAACACCGGCGTCGGCCTGCACCCATAGCTCAGCTGGATAGAGCGTTGCCCTCCGAAGGCAAAGGTCAGAGGTTCAAATCCTCTTGGGTGCGCCAGCAAAATCAAGGCCTTATCGGAAGCGCCCAATTTCTGCAGAAGAACGTGGAAGCACGGTGGAAGCACGGACTTAGAAGTCCTGACTTCTACGGCTCCTCTGCTTTTCCGGTCGGCCGCCCCGAAACTTCCCCTCCTTTCGACGAGCTGGCATGCCTGCCAGTGTTCGCAGCGAAGTCTGTGAATTTAAACGCAGCCCTAGATGAACCCCTTATGTCGATCGGTATTCAATCGACGTGGCAAAGTGACGGCAATATGGTCGAGGGCAGACAGAGCGTTTATCTGCAATCGGGCAAACCCGGACATAGTCAAACTGCGGTGATCCGTAAGTAGTTGGCTGAGGGGGCCAGTCGTCACTTTCACCGATAGGTGTCGGATAATAGTTCTCGCTAGCCGTATCTCGAGACGGCTATTGGCGGTGACCATTGGCGTGGGGTCTAATTTGAATCGCTGGAGTTGTCTGGCCTCTAATTGTCCACGAAGCCGGGTGAGGTTCGTGCCCCAATTCGTCGATAGCTGCGACGGCACTTCTTCAAGGTCAATTAACGACGCTCAAGCTGACGCGATCCAATTTCCAGTGTAACTTTTCGCTGCTGATGATAGAAAACGAATCATCACGGGGGAAAGCGTAAAATGAAAGAAGAACAAGTAACTCAAGCTGGCGATAATGATCCACTGGAACCTTCAGAACGCGATCGCTCTAACTTCGTTCGAGCCTTAGTACAGAAGCCTGAACACTCTTCGCCCGGTTCGGCGAGGTGGCCGGGCGCGACACCAAAGCAAATCGTTCAGTTCTGGGACGATCTGGAACGCTTACCAGATGATGTTGAAGTCTGCATGAAGTCTTGGAGAAAACTACAAGCGCAGGGTTTTGAGTTAGAGGTATTCGATAGGATTTCTGCCAGTCGGTTCATCCGAAACCGGTTAGGTGCGCGATATGAGGAAGCCTTCAACCGATGTTATCACCCTTCTATGATGTCGGACTACTTCCGCTATTCGTACGTGCTGGTTGAAGGTGGCTTTTATATTGACGCCGACGATGTCTACCACGGCTCGCCAATTCAACACCTTTTTGAAGATGGTCGGCTGAAACTTCAACCATTCTGCTATGACCTCGCAACGTCTCAAATGGTGTCACCGTCGACATTTACAAAGCCTGGAGCCGATCAGCCGGGGTGGATTTTTTACTTCAACACGACGCCGCTGATTGCTGGACGCAATCACCCCATCGTTGAGCGAGCTTTGTTGAACGCCACCGAGTCCCTCGAAGCCGATTGCGTGAACGGATTACCCGAAGTTCAAGCAACAACTGGTCCGGGAAACCTCACCCGATCTGTGTTCGAAGTAATTAGCGAACGATCTTCATCTGATATGTTGGTGGTAGCGCATGACTGGGAACGCACATCCACTAGCCAATGGCCGCTCAGCTATCGCGAGGACTCGCGGAACTGGAGGCTATCCAATCAAAAAATGTACCGTGCGTCACCGTCGGAAGCGCAATGAATCTCAATCGTACTTCACTGGCCGTCCTTCGCTTAGCCTATCGCTTAGGGTACGGTCTTCGCGGAGTCCTTCCGAAGCAGACTTCAAAAGCATTTGGATCACGAGGTAACTCAGAGGTCCAAACGATTGAAAAGATCTATGTGATTAACCTCGATCGCGAGCATGATCGATGGTCGCGCATTCAAAACGAACTTAAGCGAGTGCGGGATAGGAATGGAGATGATCTGCTCAGTCTTACAGAAAGACATGTCGCTGTAGATGCGAGAAGCTTTCTTCAGGATCCTGCGGATGACGCTGAGGTGCATCCATTTTACACGTTGGCCGATCAGCTTTTTGTCGAACCCCAGCCTCGGGCGCTCCCATCGCGATTTGAACTTGAAGCACCGATTCGAATGAGCAGGGCGGAAATTGCCGTCGCTAGATCACACATACAAGTTTGGAGACGAGTTGCGCAGGGCACACAATCCCATGCACTTATACTTGAAGACGACATTTGGTTTCATCCGGATTTCGCACGTCAACTAGACGAAGCTTGGAATGACGTCGCCAACGATGAAACGGCTGACGCCGACCTATTTTACGTGTCGTATGTGGAAGCAACAGGTGGTGCTCCAAAACAGTTGATTTCGAGCCATGTTTTCAGTCCAGAGAGAGGGCTTTGGTACCTATCAGGGTACATCCTCTCAAAAAAAGGGGCTAAGAAACTTCTTGGACTGCTTCCATGTCGTGGACCGATCGATCTTTGGATCAATCAACAGTTCAGCAAACTGAACGTTTTTGCAACAAGCCGCTCTGTTGTGCTGCAAAGGAAGGACACCACTACGAGCAATTCGTACTCCATTCTTCCAGCACTCTCTACTATCGGCGCAATAAACAGCGAGGGCGCCGCCCTTTTCAACATCCGACCGCCTGATTTGCCAGTTTTCGCCTTCGGCCCAGCCAACTCAGGCCAGTCATCCCTAGCGATGGCATTGTCTATGCTGGGGTATCGATGTTGTAGCGATCTGAAGGAGCTGCCGCGTCATGAACTCACAAGTCTTCGCAATGGAAGTTCTGATCGAATTTTTGGTGCGTACGTAAACATCGGCTGCCTTGAAGAGATGGTCAATGATCTTCGATCTAGATTTCCCGAAGCGAAGTTCATCGTAACGGGAACCCCGAACGGTTCTGCCAGTGAAATCGCTCAAGGATTTCTCTCACGTCTTAGCGGCACGGACGTTATCCTGCTCGATCCCGGCAACGCGCGGGCATGGCAGACCCTCTGCGAGCACCTAAGATGTGTTCCGCCCATGTGCCCATTTCCAAAGGTGACTGATCTCGGGCAGCGGCCCATCATTGAGCCGCCCAGTCAGTCTCAGAAACGCGTCAGAACTAAATGGGATCCGTCCCCATGGATAGTTGAATCGAAGCATACCGCCTGGGCAGGTATTCAGATTGCAGCTCGAAGTCCTGAGGGCGAGAGAAGCTGGAATAAAGTTGACGATGGTGCAGGCGGATTCGATCCACTTCGCTGGACCTCACGTTCAGACACCTTCACTGGCAATTTGGCGTTATTCCGAAGCCAAAATGTTGAAAAGGATGCTCTTGGAGGGGCGACGATCCGCGTTCTTAGGGAAGACTTGGGTGTTCGACAATTTAGCGCAGGTGCGCTGAGCAGTCTGTCCGAAAGTCTTTTCGGAAGGTTCGAAGCAACTTTCCAAGCGTCCGACGTGCCGGGTGTGATCACTGGGTTCTTTCTTCACCGCAACTCACCGCATCAAGAAATTGACGTCGAAATACTTGGAAACAGGCCGAATCGCATGCTGGTCAATGTCTTCTACAACCCGGGTGCCGAAGGTACCAAGTTCGACTACGGATATAGAGGATGTCCAAGCTACATTGATCTGGGTTTCGATGCATCAAAGGGAATGCATCGATATGCCATCGAATGGAGTCCGGATGAGATCCGATGGCTTGTGGATGACATAGTAGTTCATCGGCGTGTCGTTTGGGATCCCACCCCGATTCCCCATTTGCCGATGAGACTGCATTTCAATGCTTGGCCCTCTCGCGCCCATGCGCTCGCGGGACGCCTAAATCCCCGCCGACTTCCTGCGATGGTCAAAGTTCAATCGATACGAGTGCGCGCGAATTACCCATCGACACATGAAGAAGAGCACCAATTTCTTCCGAGTACGCATGATTCAGAGATCAGCGGGATTTCACCATGAAGATACTCTCTTACAATACGGGCCATGACGGCGCGTTTGCATATGTCGAAGACGGCCGCTTGATTTTCTCAATTGAAGCGGAAAAGAGTTCAGGATTTCGACATTCTTCGCTTTCGATTCCGGACGCATTCAATGCTCTTGCCAAGCTTGATGAAGTTCCCGACGTGCTGTGCAAAGGAGGTTGGTGGCCGGGCGACGTTCCGCATGAGGAAGAGCCGACGGCGAACTACCGCGGCGTCGATCATCGTCAGGTGATCATCGGGAAGAAAAAGCTGTTTGGAAAGACCATTGATTACTTCTCTTCGTCCCACGAGCGTTCTCACTTACTATGTGCGTTCGGCATGTCTAACTTGCCGATGGGTACGCCGTGTTACGCGTTGCTTTGGGAAGGCGTTATCGGAGCATTTTACGAGATCGATGCGGATCTAAACATCACGAAGATAGATGATGTCATACCAGAGCCCGGCCATCGCTACGCATTGCTTTACGCACTCGCGGATCCAACTTTTGACAAAGTCAATTCCGAATATTCCAGGCTATCAGATGCCGGAAAACTGATGGCGCTTGCTTCATTCTCCAAGCGGAGCCAAGCGACGATTGAAGAGGAAAGAATAATTTCCTTCCTGTTGCAAGACTGCGAGCACCTTAAGCCTCGAGACTGTGAAACCTTGAAGGACTTGTGCCACTATAATGTGGGGTTGGAGGACATAGAATTTCGGAACTTTGCGGGTATCTTCAGCGATCGGCTGTTCAATCGTTTTTCCCAGTTTGCGGAGCAAAAGCTAAGACGTGGCCTGCCCTTGCTGATAGCGGGTGGGTGCGGGCTAAACTGCGATTGGAACACCAAGTGGAAAGAAACAGGATTGTTTAGCGATGTGTTCGTTCCACCGGTAGCGAACGATTCTGGATCTGCAATTGGTACCGCCATTGACGCACAGTATCACTTCACCGGTAACGCTAAGATTGTGTGGGACGTATATGCTGGGCTGAACTTTTTGTCCGATACGCCTATCGATTACACCAAGTTTGACCGATGGGCCCCGAGCACCGATACCGTTGCCGCAATGCTCGCTAATGATCTAATCTTGGGATGGGTTAGCGGTCGGTATGAAATTGGGCCACGCGCGCTTGGCAATCGATCTATCTTGGCTGCACCATTTGAAACCACCACCAGAGAGCGGCTAAACGTAATCAAACAGAGAGAGCAGTTTCGTCCAATCGCTCCGGTTTGCCGTAAGCGTTGCGAGCGCGCCACCGACATAACGGGTTCTCTGTCAGCGTTGTTTGCGCGAGCTTTGCGTTTTGG
>CAYQRX010000060.1:0-13908 GCA_964419865.1 uncultured Hyphomonas sp.
GCCATTGATTTCCTGCTCCAGCGGCGCGGCCACCGAGTCGGCCAGCACCTGGGCAGCTTCGCCGTGCAGCTCTGCGCGGTCACCGGCGCGAACGCCATCGGCGTCGTCTCGTCCGACGACAAGCGCGACTATGTGCTCTCCCTCGGCGCCAAGGGCGTCATCAACCGGAACGACTTCAACTGCTGGGGCCAGCTGCCGAAGGTCAACGGGCCGGAATTTGCCGACTATATGAAAGAGAGCCGCAAGTTCGGCAAAGCCATATGGGACATCACCGGCAAGAAGGATGTCGACATCGTGTTCGAACATCCCGGCGAGGCAACCTTCCCGGTTTCTGTCTTCGTGGTGAAGCGCGGCGGCATGGTCGTGATTTGTGCGGGCACGTCCGGCTTTAACCTGACGATGGACGCCCGCTTCCTCTGGATGCGGCAGAAGCGCGTTCAGGGCAGCCACTTTGCCAACCTGAAACAGGCTTCCGAGGCCAACCAGCTCGTCATCAACCGGCGCATCGATCCCGGCATGTCGGAAGTGTTCACCTGGGCCGATATTCCGCTGGCGCACGAAAAGATGCTCGACAACAAGCATATGCCCGGCAACATGGCCGTGCTCGTCACCGCGCCCAAGCCCGGCCTGCGCACGGTGGAAGACGTGCTCGCCCTCAGCGGCCAGGCTTGAGGGCGATGCTCTCCAGAGTCTTTGCCGAAGGTTTCGCGCGTGACTGGCTCGCCGCCTGGAACGACCGCGATATAGAGCGCATCCTGTCGCATTATGGCGAGGAGATCATTTTCCATTCGCCGCGCATCGCGCGGGTCATGGGCAATGAGGCGACAAGCGTTTTCGGCAAGAAGGCGCTGCGGGACTATTGGACAAAGGCGCTGGCAGCGGCCCCGCAACTCTTCTTCGAGCTGGATGACATTCTCATCGGCTCCGACGCCCTGACCATTCTTTACACGAACCATCGTGAGGAGCTGGTCGCCGAAACCTTTGTCTTCGGACCCGAAGGCAAGGTTGTCCGCTCGATTGCAGCTTATCGCTGAAAGCACACCGCCATGCGCCTGATCTTCATCTATGGGGAGGCCGCCGCCGGAAAGCTCACGGTGGCGCGGCGCCTTGCCGTGCACACCGGCCTGCCCCTCTTTCACAATCATCTCGTGGTCGATGCCGTCGCCTCGGTCTTTCCCTTCGGCTCTGAAAGCTTCATCCGCCTGCGCGAGCAGTTCTGGATGGATGTGTTCAGCGCTGCGGTGGCCGAGGACCGGTCACTGATCTTCACCTTCGCGCCGGAGCCGACCGTCGATGCGGGCTTCCCGGCACGGGTCAAGGCGCTGGTCGAGGACGCCGGCGGCGAGGTGATCTTCATTGCCCTGACGGTCAGCCCCGAAGAACAGATGAGGCGCATCAGCAATTCCAGCCGCGCCGAGTTCGGCAAACTGCGTTCGCCCGAAATCCTTGCAGAGATGAAAGAGGCCTTCTCTGCGGCCATGGCGGCGATGCCGGCCGCCGATATTGTCATCGACACCGATCAGAAACTGCCGGCCGAGGCGGCGGCGGACATCCTGGCCCGGCTGTAACGACCCCGAGACTCCAACGGCGTTGGAGTTTTCATGGAGTTTTTTCCTGCCCCGTTGGAGGAATGGTTGGAGTTTTCCTGCCTCGTTATCCACGGGATATGCGGGCGCCCTATCCCTCGAACGGATCGCGCATGAGGATCACGTCTTCGCGCTCCGGCGAGGTCGAGACGAGCGCGCAGGGCTTGCCGACAAGTTCTTCCAGGCGGCGCACATAGACCACCGCTTCGGGGGGCAGATCGGCCCAGCTGCGCGCCCCGCGGGTCGAGCCGCTCCAGCCTTTGAGGGTTTCGTAGACGGGCTCCACAGCGGCCTGATCGGTCAGGCCGGCGGGGAAGTAATCAATCGTCTTGCCGTTCAGCTTATAGGCCACGCAAACCTTGATTTCCTCAAATCCATCAAGGACATCGAGCTTGGTCAGCGCAAGGCCGCTCACGCCTGAGGTGGCGCAGGCCTGGCGCACCATGACCGTATCAAACCAGCCGCATCGCCGCGCCCGGCCGGTATTGGTGCCGAACTCATGGCCAATAGTGCCAAGGCGCTGGCCGATCTCATTGTCCTGCTCGGTCGGGAACGGGCCAGCGCCAACGCGCGTGGTGTAGGCCTTGGCAAGACCCAGCACGTAACACACCGCCCCCGGCCCGACACCCGAGCCAGCCGAGGCATTGCCGGCGACGACATTGGACGAGGTCACGAAGGGATAGGTGCCATGATCGACGTCCAGCATCACGCCCTGGGCGCCCTCAAACAGGATGCGGCTGCCCCGGCGAACCTTCTCGTCCAGCAGTTTCCAGACAGGCTGGGCATAGGCCAGCACCTGCGGCGCGATCTTCAAAAGCTCCGCCTTCAGCGCCGCGCCATCCGGCTCCGGCAGGTCGAGCCCGGCGCGCAAGGGCCGGTGGTGGGCGAGGAGCCGCTCGATCTTCATGTCGAGGGCGGCCGGGTCTGCCAGGTCTGCCACCCGGATGGCGCGGCGGCCGACACGGTCCTCATAGGCCGGGCCGATGCCGCGCTTGGTGGTGCCGATCTGGGCGGCGCCGAGCGCGCCTTCGCGGGCCGCGTCGATGTCCTTGTGCCAGGGCAGGATGAGCGAGGCATTGTCGGCCAGCACCAGGCTTTCCGGAGACACTTCAATGCCTTGCGCGCGGATGCCGTCGATTTCGGTCAGCATGTGCCAGGGGTCGACCACCACGCCATTGCCGATCACCGACAGCTTGCCGCCGCGTACCAGGCCCGAGGGCAGGAGCGCGAGCTTGAAGACCTTGCCGTCGATGACGAGCGTGTGGCCGGCATTGTGCCCGCCCTGGAAGCGGACCACGACATCCGCCCGGCTCGACAGCCAGTCGACGATCTTGCCTTTGCCTTCGTCGCCCCATTGAGCCCCGACGACCACCACTCCTGCCATGAACCTGCTCCGTTGTTCAGCCGCGGCGACAAGGGCAGCATTCAGCAGGCAATTGCAAGGGGCCTTTTGCCACCCCTTGCGGCAGACCTATTCGCCGAATGCGTAGCTGACGCGGACACCAATATTATCAAGGCCCTGATTGCGGCCATTGCCGAGAATCTGGCCATGGCTGAGGTGTTCATACATCACCTGCACACCCCACGGGCCGCCAAGGTCGCGATTCAATGACAGGCTGGTGCGGAACAGGTCGCGCGAGCCGAAAAAGACCTTGGAGGCGGAGATCGGGTCATTGCGCGGATCGCCCTGCGGGAACGGAAAGGTCAACTCGCCGTCATGGATGACATAACCTACCCCCGGCTCCAGCGACCAGCCATCAGCGAAGTCCCAGTTCCAGTGCAGGCCGGCGCCGGCGAAGCTGGTATCCCCGGCGGTGTTGTAGCTCGCCATGAGGTAGGGGCGCGGGCTCCAGACGAACCGCAGGATGTCCGGCGAGCCGAAAACGATCTCGCCATTGATGTTCGGTCCGTCCTCCTTGTCGGCATTGTCGCAGTCCAAAACACACACATTGTGCTGGATGACGCCGAGGCGGACCTCGTCGACGATCTGCGCGGAAGCGGCAGCAGGGACTATGGCGAGCGCAGCTATGGCGGGAGCGAGACGGCGCATGGGATGCCCTTTCATGACAGTTCTGTCATCACGCATCGCGCCGCCGCACCAGCTTAGTCAAGTGTGGCAGGCCCGCCACGCCCGTGATTTGGCTAGAAGGACAGCACTTTTGCGTAGCGGACCTGCGGCAGTGCGTCGAGTTTGTCGATGACAGAGGCCGGCGGGATGGAATCGATCCCGATCAACGCGATCGCCTCGCCGCCCGCCTCCTGCCGGCCGAGATGGAAGGTCGCGATATTGACCTTTGCCTCGCCAAGCATCTGGCCAAGCGCGCCGATGAAGCCGGGCTTGTCGAGATTGTTCACATATAGCGTCACCGGCGAGAAATCGCCCTCCAGCGCCATGCCCTTGACCTCGACAATACGCGGCTTGCCGGCGATGAGTGCGCCCGCAAGCGTGCGCCAGCCGCCTTCCGGCGCATTCTTGGTCTTCTTGGTCTTCACCTTCACGCGGATCAGGCTGTCATAGACGGGGCTCGTCTCTGTCTTGGTCTCGGTCAGCTTGACGCCCATATCGGCTAGGATCGCGGGGGCCGAGACCATGTTCACATCCCCCCGGGAAGCACGAAGCAGGCCGGCCAGCAGCGCAGCCGTCACGGGCTTGCGATTGAGGTCAGCCACCTCGCCCTCATACTCGATGACGACCTCTTCATAGCCGAAATCAGAAATCTGGCCTGCAAAGCTGCCAAGCTTCTCGGCCAGCGCCGCGAAGGGGCGGATGCGCGGCGCTTCCTCGGCCGTGATCGAGGGCATGTTGAGCGCATTGGTCACCGCCCCCGTCAGCAGGTAATCCGACATCTGCTCGGCAACCTGCAGGGCGACGTTCTCCTGTGCCTCGTTCGTGGAGGCGCCGAGATGCGGCGTGGCGACGAAGTTCTTCTTGCCGAAGAGAACATTCTCCTTGGCCGGCTCGGCGGCAAACACATCGAAAGCGGCGCCCGCGATATGGCCGGATTCCAGGAGGTCGGCGACGGCCGCTTCATCCACAAGACCACCGCGCGCACAATTGACGAGGATGACCCCCTTGCGGGTTTTTCCGAGAGCTTCGCGGGACAGGATGTTGCGCGTCTGGTCGGTCAGCGGGACATGCAATGTGATGACGTCGGCGCGTTTCAAAAGCTCGTCCAGCTCGACCTTCTCGATGCCGAGTTCAAGCGCCCGCTCATCGGTCAGGAAGGGATCATAGGCAACGACCTTCATCTTCAGGCCGATCGCGCGCTCGGCCACGCGGCTGCCGATATTGCCGGCCCCGATCAGGCCGAGCGTCTTGAACGAGACTTCAACGCCCATATAGCCCGACTTCGGCCATTTGCCGGCCTGGGTATCGGCATTCGCCGCCGGGATCTGGCGGGCTGCGGCAAACATCATGGCGATGGCGTGTTCGGCCGTGGTGATGGCGTTGCCGAAGGGTGTGTTCATCACCACGACGCCTTTGGCGGTGGCGGCCTTGATGTCGATATTGTCGACGCCGATGCCGGCCCGGCCGATGACTTTCAGGTTTGTCGCCGCCGCGATCACATCCGCGTCCGGCTTGCAGGCCGAACGCACGGCGAGGCCGTCATATTGGGGGATAATGGCAATAAGCTCGTCCTTGGAGAGGCCGACCTTGATATCGGTTTCGATGCCGCGGGCCGTGAAGATATCGACGGCGGCCTGGCTGAGTTTGTCAGCGATGAGGACTTTAGGCATGGGTGGCTCCATTGCGCCATCCGGCGCGAGTAAGTTGATAAACGAGGCATTGGTCAGGGCCGAAACGGCGCGGCCCCAGAAGTTCAAACCCGAGGGATTCGTAGAAGCGGTGGGCGGCCATATTATCCGCCATCGGATCGATGAGGATATGCTGGCAGAGCGGATTGGCGAAGCAGCGCTCAAAGGCAAGCCGCATCATCTGCGTGCCATACCCCTTCCCCAGCTCATCTGCTTCCCCGATCCAGATGTCGATGGCGCGGGAATGCTCCGGGCAATCGGTGCCCCAATAGTGGCTCTCTTCCTCGCGGCAGTCGATGATCTGGACGAAGCCGATAGGGCGGCCATCGAGCTCCGCAACCAGGAACTCCCGCCACGGAACATTGCGCCCGAGCTGGTTCTCCCAATCCCAGTCATTCCAGTCATCATCCCCACTCACATCGCGCACATGCGGCTTCTGATCCCAGTGAAGGATCAAGGGCAGGTCATGCATTGTTGCGAGGCGGAGAGTAATCATCATCGCTTCCCTTGTCATCGCGGCCGTAGCGCAGCGAAGAGCCGGGCCCCTCCATCAAGAGAAGGAAAGGCCCGGATCGCGGCGCCCTCGGCATCTGTGACGGATGACAGTTGCTAAAGGTTCGCCGCTTCCTCATGGAAGGCCCAGTCGAGCCAGGGGAGAAGCTTCTTCACATCCGACGGCTCGACCGAGCCGCCGACCCAGATACGCAGGCCCGGCGGGGCCTTGGCGTAACCGGCTGCGTCGAAGCAGGCATTCTCCGTCTCCAGACGTTTCATCATATTCTTGATGAAGTCACGCTGACCTGCTTCGTCGAGGCCCGCGACGCGGGGGTCCTTGATGCGGAACGTCACGCCGGTATTGGAGCGAACCGAGGCATCCTTGCAGAGGAACTCCACCCAGTCGGACTTTGCTTCCCAGTCCGTCAGGATGGCGAGGCTCTCATCGGAGCGTGCCTTGACCTTCTTCCAGCCGCCGATCCGCTCGACCCAGTCGAGCGCCTGCAGATAATCCTCCACGCACAGCATCGAGGGCGTGTTGATGGTCGCGCCCTGGAACAGGTCTTCGTCGAGCTTGCCGCCCTTGGTCATGCGGAAGAGTTTGGGGAGCGGACGGTCCGGCGTGTAGCTCTCCAGTCTGCGCACAGCGTTCGGCGAAAGGATCAGCATACCGTGGGCGGCTTCCCCGCCAAGGCATTTCTGCCAGCTATAGGTGACGACATCAAGTTTCTGCCAGTCGATCGCCTGGCTGAAGGTTGCCGACGTGGCGTCACAGATCACGACCCTGTCCGGATTCGGTTTGATCCAGTCGGCATCGCGCACGCGGACACCGGAGGTTGTGCCGTTCCAGGTGAAGATAATGTCGGCATCGCCGCGGGCCTTCGAGAAATCCGGCAGCTGGCCGTAATCCGCGACATAGGTTTTGCAATCGGCAAGCTTCAGCTGTTTCGTCGCATCGGTCACCCAGTCAGAACCGAAGCTCTCCCAGGCGAACACATCCACGGGCTTTGCGCCCAGCATGGACCACATGCACATCTCGACGGCGCCGGTGTCCGAGGCCGGCACGATGGCAACGCGGTAATCGTCGGGGATGCCAAGGATCAGCTTGGTCCGGTCAATCGCCGCCTTCAGCTTTTTCTTGGCGTCGCCGGAGCGATGCGAGCGGCCAAGCGCTGCCGTCGACAGGTTCTCCAGTGAAAATCCGGGATATTTGGCGGTGGGGCCGGACGAAAAATGGGGGCAAGCAGGGCGCACGGCCGGCTTGGCGGTAGTCACGGTCATCTGTTTTTCTCCTATCCTTACAGATAGGCTGGGCGCCGTTGGGGGCGCCTGGCCCGCCGCGTCTGTCGCATAATTCCGGGGGCGCGGCCAGTGGCATTTTTGTGAACGGCTGCGGATGCACGCCCCGGCTGCCGGCCGGCAGCCGGATTCAAGCCGCCAGATTGCCCGCGATGCCGAGCGCGATCAGCACCTGCCCACCGAAATAGAGCCCCCAGACCCCAAGCGAGGCGGGGATGTTGGCCGGCTGGTCCTTTGGCTGGCGGAACAGGAGAAGCGACAGGATCACATCCGAAGCAATGAACATCAGGGCGCCGAGCGTGGCGAGCCAGTAGGCGCCCGGCAGCGCGATGCCAGCCGCCCCCATCATCAGGATCACACCGGTATAGAGGATCACCGGCACGCGCATCTTCGGTTCGACAAAAGGCAGCAGCCAGCGCAGAAAGAGAACGCCGCCGATCACAAGCGCCGCCTGCCCCAGTTTGACGGGCCAGATCCAGCCGCCCTCACCCAGTTCCCAGAAGAGCGGCACATAGGCGGCGTGGGCAAGGAAAAAGGCCGCCATGCCCGGCAGCAGCCAGCGCTCCGCCCTGCCTGCGAGGAAGGCATCCCCCAGCGCGCTGAAAGCCAGCGCCGCAACCAGAAGCGCCGGCCCGCCGGCAAGGAAGGCCCAGGCGGCCAGCAGCGCGACCGAGCCGGTTTTCACCAGCAGACCGGCGAGCCCCTTTTCACGATAGCACCAGACCGCCCAATAGGCGGCGCCCAGAACCAGCGATGCGATGAGTACCCCTGCCCCCGCTGTCATGCCGTCAGCCGGGATCTTTGACCGGTTCCGGCAGGCCCAGCAGCGTGCGCGCCATCACCCGGTGGCGTTCCTTCACGTGCATGCCCACGACGCTGAGCGCGGTGGCCAGGACGGTGGCGTCATCGGTGAAGCCGAGGCCGACGACGACGTCCGGCACCAGATCGGCCGGCATGACAAAATAGGCCGCGGCACCGAACAGGACGGCCTTGGCCTTTGCAGGCGTGAGCGGATCGCGTGCGGCATAATAGGCTGCCGCCAGATCATCGGCGAAAGGCAGCTTTCCGGCGAGGCGCACAAGCTTGGGCACGAGGCCCCGGGCCACGCGTTCATTGCGCTGGATCGTCTTGGGCAGGTAGATGTCTCCCTGCCCTTTGACCGTATTTATGATTTCCGCTGCGTCAGACATTGCGCTCTCCTAGGGGCATTATAATTGAAAGCCGCGGTTCACGAAAAGCAGGGAGGGCAGTGCCCCATGGAACTTAATTCTAACATCTCCGCCGTCATCACGGGAGGCGCTTCCGGCCTCGGCGCCGCAACAGCGCGCAAACTGGCCAGTTATGGGGTCAAAGTCGCCCTGTTCGATCTGAATGCGGAAAAAGGTGAAGCGCTCGCCAAAGAGCTCGGCGGCGTCTTCTGCAATGTCAACGTCACCGACGAAGCCTCTGTCGATGCCGGCTTTGCGAAATCGCGCGCGGCCATCGGCCAGGAGCGGATCCTGATCAACTGCGCCGGCACCGGCAACGCCATCAAGACTGCCAGCCGTGACAAAAACACAGGCGAAATCAGCCACTTCCCGCTCGACAAGTTCGACCTGATCATCCAGATCAACCTTGTCGGCACCTTCCGCTGCATTGCGAAATCCGCCGCCGGCATGATGACCCTCGACCCGCTGCCCTGCGGCGACCGCGGCGCGATCGTCAACACCGCTTCAGTGGCCGCCGAAGATGGCCAGATCGGCCAGGCTGCCTACTCCGCCTCCAAGGGCGGCGTCGTTGGCATGACGCTGCCGATCGCCCGCGACCTGTCGCGCGAGAATATCCGCGTCAACACGATCCTTCCGGGCATCTTCAACACCCCGCTGCTGGCCGCTGCGCCGGAGCCGGTGAAACAGGCCCTCGGCGCGCAGGTGCCGTTCCCGCCGCGCCTCGGCAACCCGGAGGAGTATGCGTCGCTGGCCACCGAAATGTGCCGCAACAACTACTTCAACGGCGAAGATGTCCGCCTCGACGGCGCCATCCGGATGGCCCCGCGCTAGGGCTCGAAACCCGCGACACAAGGAAAGCCCGCGCCCTGCCGCGCGGGCTTTTTCTTTGCCGCCGCGGCAGGGGGTGCCAGCCCCGGAAACCGCGCTAGAACAATCGTCAGAGAAAGACCGGGAGGAAATGCGCCGTGGAATTTGATGACGTTGTCCGCAGCCGCCGGAGCATCAGAGGCTTTCTCAAGAAACCGGTGCCCAGGGCGCTGATCCGGGAAATCCTCGAGATCGCCATGCGGGCGCCGACCTCCCTCAACACCCAACCCTGGAACTTCTATATCGTCTCCGGAGACGTGCTCGACAGGATCCGGGCGGGCAATGTCGAGCGTAATCTTGCGGGTGTCCCGGACAGCCGCGAATTCCGGATGGGGCCCGGCTATGAGGGCGTCCACCGCGAGCGCCAGATCGAGATCGCGAAACAACTCTTCGGGGCCATGGGCATCGAGCGGGACAACAAGGAAAAACGGATGGATTGGGTGCTGCGCGGCTTCCGCCAGTTCGACGCGCCGGTCTCCATCGTGGTGACCTATGACAGGTCGATACAGGGCAGCGACATCGCGCCGTTCGACTGCGGGGGTGTCGTCAACTGCCTCGTCAACGCTGCCTGGAATCGCGGGCTTGGCTGCGTGATCAACTCGCAGGGGATCATGCAGAGCCCGGTCGTGCGCGAACATGCGCGCATCGCTGACGATCAGGTAATCCAGACCTGCGTCGCCATGGGCTGGCCGGATGATACCTTCCCGGCCAATGCCGTCGTCTCGAAGCGCAAATCCGTGGATGAAGCCGCAGTATTCCTCGGCTTTGAAGATTAGGCAGGCCGGTGGCATAGTCACGGGCGAACCATGAGAGCTGGCCTGATGACCCTTCCCCGCAAACCGGATCGCTGGACAGCGCGCCTATGCGGCGTTTTCATAATGTTGGTGCTGGCGAGCTGCGCTGCCAACGCGCCGGAGCTGCCACCGCAGGGCCGCGCGGCGGCGGTTGTCCCCCTTGCGGAACCGGGTGCACAACAAGGAGTGGTCTGTCCCGATGAGGTCTCCCCAGACTGCGCCGAGGCAGCGATGCGCGAATCGCTGGACATTCTCTCCGCGCACGGCCTCGATCCATCCGCCTATCTCGCCATCGGTGACGTGCGCGCGGCCTGGCTGCTTGCGGCGACCCATCTGTCCCGCGGCGCCGTCAACATCGCCGCCCGCAGCCCGCGCCAGCAGGCAGACCCTGCCCTCTCCGCCCTCCTGGATGGCATGTCGCCGGAAGATGGGCCGGTAGAATATCGCGCCGCGCTTCAGCGGCTCGCGCCCGCGACGCAGGTCTATGAGGCCATCAGTGCTGAACTTGTCCGCCTGAACGCTGCGATTGCCGATAAAGAGAGCGCGGAAGCGGACGCCGAGACAGCCGCCCGTATCCTCAGCCTGAAAGCCAGCCTTGAGCGCCTGCGCCATCTGCCGCGCGAAGCATCGCCGCGGCAGATCTATGCCAATATTCCTGGGTTTGAGGTGATCGCCTATGCCGGAGCCGAGGAGGCGTCGCGCCACCGCGCTATCTTCGGTCAGACGGGCCGTCAGACGCCGGAGTTTTCAGATGCCATAGAGTTTATCGTGCTTAATCCGTGGTGGGAGGTTCCGGCCAGCATCGCGCGGGCTGACAAGCTGCCTCAATTCCGGCGCGATCCAGGCGCCGTCGCGCGGCTCGGCTACCAGATCCTCGACCGCGGGGGCCAGCGCGTTGATCCTTCGGCGATTGACTGGGCGGCCGTGCCGGCATCGCCCTTCCCTTACCGCATCCGGCAGGCGCCCGGGCCGGCCAATGCGCTGGGGCAAGCCAAGTTCATGTTCCCCAACTCTTATGATGTCTATCTGCACGACACGCCGGACCGCGCCCTGTTCGAACGCACCCAGCGCACCTTCTCATCAGGCTGCATACGGGTGGAGAACCCGATCGACCTTGCCGAATGGGTGCTTGACGAAACTCCGGGCTGGGACCGTGAACGGATCGGGGGGGCGCTCGCGACGGGCCGGGAGACGCGGGCCGACCTCGCGGCGCCGCTGCCAATACACATCGTCTACCTCACAGCGTTCCCCGCAGCAGATGGCAGTATCGCCTACGCGCCGGACGTCTATGGACGTAATGCGGCCCTGCTTGCGGCTCTTGGCGTTTATGCAACCGGGGATACTTCGCCAGCAGAGGCAGCCCTGCGTATTGGCACAAGCAATGGGACCGGCGCAGCAGCCCTGCAAGCCCTGGACAGCGAGTGCCGGTTCTGACGCAGCCGGGCGGCCTCAAGGCTGGCGCTACTCTGCATCTCCCTCCGGATCGCGCACCCTGATCAGGCCGTTGCCGATCATCGTCATCACGACCTCGTCATTCTGATTGTAGACGGTCTGTTTCGATCTGGTCAGGCCCATGTCGCGGCGGCTTTTCATCCGGCGCTTGGCGATGAGCTCGACTTCCACCCGGAGTTCGTCGCCGGGAAAGACCGGCTTCACCCATCGCAGTTCGTCGATACCGGGCGAGCCGAGACCGGCCGTCGGCTCCATGTCCTTCCAGGTATCGACCATCAGGCGCATGGTCATGGCGCCGGTATGCCAGCCCGACGCCGAGAGACGGCCGAAATGCGTGCTCGCCGCCGCTTCATCATCGAGATGGAAGGGTTGAGGATCGTATTTGGAGGCAAATTCGATCACCTCCTCACGGGTGACCTTGTAGGTCCGCGAAGATTGCGTGACCGTGCCGACAACCAGATCCTCGTAATATTTCATGGGGCTACCCGCTTGTTCAATCCGCCTTTCGGTGAAGCGGGAATGACGCGGCAAGGCAAGGGTCACGCGGCGACAAGCCGGACATAGAATCACCCGCTCCGTCGCCGGAGCGGGTGTCCCCATCCTCATCTGACCCTGCGTCCCGTGGGAAGCCGGTCCGGGGCCGATGAGCACCCGGCCTGCGGCCAAGCCCGTTTTACTGATTGCCGGTGCGCTGCTTCACGCCTTCTTCATCCGCAACGGCGCGCTCTTCCTCGGTGAATTCCATCGAGGGCGCCGCGCCCTTGCCATATGAGCGCGCTTTCTGGCCGAGCATGTCCATCGACTCCTGCATGCGCCCCTGCCCGATCGCCATCTGGCGCGAGGAACTGACGCCCACAGCGTCGGCGTCGGAGAAGCTTGCAAACTCCGCCCCAAGGAACACAACCTCCCAACCCCGCGCCTGAGCGCGGTCGAGCGCGGCCTTGGCGCCCTGCTTGGTGACCTCCCGCGAGGCATTCTCGAGGCCATCCGTCATGATGACGATCACAGCCCGGTCAGGGTTGTCCGCTTCGGCGCGCGCGATGATCCGGCCGATCGCATCATAAAGCGGGGTCATGCCACGCGGGCTTGCTTCATCATTGGTGACCTTCGTCCAGTCCTTGGATTCGACCTTGTCGCGCAGGATGTCGAACTGCAGCCCGTCGTGATGATCGAAGACGGCGAGCGTAACGGTCGTCTTGATGTCGATGCCGGATGTGTCATCCGGCGCATCCTTGCCGACACTCTCGGCATAGGCGTTCACCGAAGCGAGCGCCTCATCCCAGATATTATACATCGATCCCGTCCGATCCAGGAGGATGTAGGATTTGATTTCGGCAGGTGCTGCGAGCGGTTGCGGCTCGGGCAGCACCTTGGCGCTGGCGCAGGCGGCGATGGCCGCGCCGGCGGCGAGAGTGGAAATTGCCTTGATGAGTTTCATGAGCATGCGTCCCTTCCAGTTCGGACAGGCCCCCCTTGAGGTCCCGATCAGTCAAAGCTGCGCGCGGATTACGGCACGTTCATGTCAAGAAGTGGCCCGGCCAATGAAAATCAGGCCACCTCCAAGGAAACAGCCCGATATTCACTGAACAGTCGTTCAGACTTCGCTACTCAGGGGACGGATCAGGAGCCCTTGCGGCGCCTGACATCATCCTCACCTGCCTGCCGGCGATCGTCTTCATTGAAGTCCACCGAGGCGGCTTCAGCGGCAAAATACGAGCGGCTCTTCGAGGCGAGGGTGCGCATGGAAGTGGCAAGATTGTCCTTCGACATGGCCATCCGCTTTCCCGCCACAACGCCGATCGCTTCGGCATCGGAGAAGCTGGCAAACTCTGCGCCGAGGAAGACAACTTCCCAGCCTTTCGCCTGAACCCTGTCGAGCGCCGCTTTGACGCCCTCCTTCGTCACCTCGCGCGAAGCGTTCTCCTCACCGTCGGTCATGATGACCACGATGGCACGCTTCGGATCGTCTGCTTCGGCCAGCGCGACGATGCGGGCAATGGCATCGAAGAGCGGCGTCATCCCGCGGGGCGAAGCCTCACTGCTGGTGACAGGCTTCCAGGCCGACGCTGCCACTGAGCGCCGCAACACGTCGAACTGCAGGCCAGCCTGATGGTCGAACACGGCCAGGGTGATCCGGTCGTCTGCACCGGGCGGGGCAGCTCCCGTTGGATTGGCGAGACCATCCGCATAGGCGTTCACCGAGCTGAGCGCTTCCTCCCAGATCGCAGACATGGAGCCCGTCCGGTCGAGAAGGATATAGGCGTGGCTGGATTGGGCCGCGCTGGCGTTTTCATGTGCTTCAGGCATAGGGCGTCCTCCTCGGAAAAGCGCCCCCACGCCCGGTCATCAGAAATGGGAAAGCGCCCCTCCGGTTAAAGAGGGGCGCTCAACTATTTTTGCGTCTTCCCCGGGGCCAGAGTTCAGGCGAAACGGGGGGCGATCTTAAGATCC
>CAYQRX010000061.1:0-13740 GCA_964419865.1 uncultured Hyphomonas sp.
TGCCGTCCCAGCTGTGGCCGGTGGTCTCGACGCCGGAGACTTCATCAATGTCCCGTTCATGGTCAGTCATCTGACGGGTCCTTGTCGACAAGAGGTTGGTGGGCGGCAGCTCGGAACTTCTCGCTGTTCGACGGCCAGAGCGCATAAACGACTGCGACGAGGAACATCAGGACGAAGAAACCGAGGCCCCAGGTCTGTGCAAAACTTGCAAGGGTTGCGTACACATCAGCCTCCTAGCGGCGATTGCTGAGATCGTCGGCCTCATAGGTGGAGAAATCCACCAGCGTGCCGGTCATCTGGAGATAGGCGATGAGGGCGTCCATCTCGGTGATCTCGCGGGGGTTGAGGTCGAAGTCGGAGATTCGCACGGTGCCGTCACGGCCGGCCGCCTCGTTGTATCGGGCCAGCAGGGCGTCTTCCGCATCGAAGTCCACATTCGGCGATGCCTGGGCGACAAGGTCTGCCTTGGCATTGGCAATCATGTCGTCGGTATAGGGAACACCGGCGGCGCGCAGCGCCTTCAGGTGATCCTCGACATCGTCATACCGCAGCTTCTTCTTCGCGAGGAAGGCATAGGGCGGCATGATCGAATCCGGCACGACCGATTTCGGGTCGATCAGGTGGTCGACATGCCATTCGTCCGAATACTTGCCGCCGACGCGGGCAAGGTCCGGCCCTGTCCGCTTCGACCCCCATTGGAAGGGATGGTCATACATGCTCTCGGCAGCCAGCGAATAGTGGCCATAACGCTCCACCTCATCGCGCAGCGGGCGCACCATCTTAGAGTGGCAGGTATAGCAGCCCTCGCGGATGTAGATGTTGCGGCCTTTCAGCTCCAGCGGCGTGTAGGGCCGCATCCCCTGCACCTTCTCGATCGTGTTCTCGAGATAGAACAGGGGCGCGATCTCCACGATGCCGCCGATAGCAACAACAACGAGAATGCCGACGGTCAGGAGCAGCGAATGGCGTTCGAGCTTCTTGTGCTTGTCCATGATAGCCATGAGTCTTGCTCCTTACTCAGCAGGCTGAAGGGCTGGTTTTGCCGGGGCGGGCGCCTCGGCCGGCGCAGTGTCGCGGGCCTCACCATGACCGAGCGCGGTGCGCACCAGATTGTAGGCCATGATCAGCGCACCGATCAGGAAGAGGCCGCCGCCCGCTGCACGGATGATGTACATGACATGCTTGGCTTTGACCGTTTCGATGAAGGCATACTCAAGGAAGCCGAACTCGTTGTAGGCGCGCCACATCAGGCCTTCGGTGATACCGGCCACATACATCGCAACGATGTAGAAAAGGATGCCGAGCGTGGCGAGCCAGAAGTGCCATTCGACGAGCGCCTTCGAGTAGAGCGCCTTGCGCTTCCACAACCAGGGCGTCACGCAGTAGAGCGCGCCGAAGCTGATGAAGCCAACCCAGCCCATCGAGCCGGAATGGACATGCGCAATGCCCCATTCGGTATAGTGCGACAGGGCGTTGACCGTGCGCACACTCATCAACGGACCTTCAAAGGTCGACATGCCGTAGAAGGCCAGCGCAACGATCATCATACGAACGATCGGATCGGTGCGCAGCTTGTCCCAGGCGCCTGACAGGGTCATCACGCCGTTGATCATGCCGCCCCAGCTGGGCATCCACAGCATCACCGAGAACACCATGCCGAGGGTCTGCGCCCATTGCGGCAGGGCCGTATAGTGAAGGTGGTGCGGGCCGGCCCAGATATAGATGAAGATCAGCGACCAGAAGTGCACGATCGACAGCCGGTAGGAATAGACCGGCCGGTTCACCTGCTTCGGAATGAAGTAGTACATGATGGCCAGGAAGCCGGCGGTGAGGAAGAAGCCCACCGCATTGTGGCCATACCACCACTGGGTCAGCGCATCCTGCACGCCGGAGAAAAGAATATAGCTCTTGGAGCCCGCCAGGCTGACCGGGATGGCCAGATTGTTGACGATGTGCAGCATGGCAATCGTCACGATGAAGGCAAGGTAGAACCAGTTGGCCACATAGATATGCGGCTCCTTGCGCTTCCACAGCG
The DNA here is from genome assembly GCA_964419865.1 of uncultured Hyphomonas sp. Lineage (GTDB taxonomy): Bacteria > Pseudomonadota > Alphaproteobacteria > Caulobacterales > Hyphomonadaceae > Hyphomonas. The sequence goes on from CAYQRX010000061.1 coordinate 2,036, forward strand.
TGCCGAGGAAGACTAGGAGATAAGCGACCCAGACGATCGTCAGCCAGAGGTCGGCATACCATTCCGGCTCCGCATACTCCTTGGACTGAGTGACTCCGAGCAGGTAGCCCGTGCCCGCAATGACGATGAAGAGGTTGTATCCCCAGAAGACGAACCAGGGCCACAGGCCGCCGGCAAGGCGCGTGCGGCAGGTGCGTTGGACGACATAGAAGCTGGTGGCAATCAGGACGTTGCCGCCGAACGCGAAAATCACCGCCGAAGTGTGCAGCGGGCGCACCCGGCCGAAATTCGTCCAGCCGAGTTCGGGGAAATAGAACAGGTTCGGCCAGGCCAGCTGCAGCGCAATGATGAGACCGACGAGGAAACCCGCGATCCCCCAGAACACTGACGCCCAGACGCCATATTTGACGATCGTGTCCTCATAGAAGGCCGGGTTGAACGGGTCGCGCCCGTTCAGCGAACCGGCCCAGAAGCCGGTCAGCATCAACCCGCCAACGGCGAGGAAGAAGAATGTCCAGGCATGGGCGGCCATCATCGGATCGGCAGCATTGCCGGCGATGATCAGGACGCCCAACGCAACCAGGCCGGTCAGCGCACTGACCGTGCCTATGCTGACGCCAGGCCCGGAGGCGCGGGAAATGTCTGCGCGCGTACTCATAGGTTAAAGCCCCTCTCAAGCGAGTCGTGGTAATCGAGACTGGGCGATAACTGCCGGAGCGGCAGCGCGGGCTGTATAGGGGTAACTACGGATGGGCTCGCCTGTCGCAGCGCGGCAAACCGGCATCATCAGATAAGGGGCCCATCAGGGAAGGATTATTGCAGATGTGGAAGATTGCCGCCTTGGGCGCAGGCCTCGCAGCCGCCGGCGCCGTGAAATTCAATGCCACGCTCGCCGAAGCCGGCCGGCAGGCGACGCTGCAGGACTATCTGGCCATGCGCTGCGCCGGTGTTGCCGAGACCACTGCGGGGCACAGCGTCCTGGCTCAGTCGCTGATGCACTGCTGGGGCTGCTATGCGATGGCGGCGGGCGCGGCCTTCCTGCTGTTTGCCGCCTGGAACATGCGGCGCCAGCCGGCGGCGGCGCGTCTGCGCAAGCGTCGCTGACCCCCAACCCGGCTGCGGGAAGTGATGGACAACAACCGTCCGGACAGTTTCGATGAGCGACATGCCGAACCCACCCCAGACCCCGGTCAACCTGCTCGACGGCGAGACGCTGCAACTGCACCTCGCCTCGATCCTGGCCTCAGTGCCGGACGGCATGGTGGTGACCGACGAGTCCGGCAAGGTGCTCGCCTTCAGCCGCGCGGCTGAGGCATTGTTCGGGTTCACGGCAGAAGAAATGATCGGCAAGCCGGTCAACATCCTGATGGCCGGGCGGGACAGAACCAATCATGACAATTATATCGGCAACTATCTGCGCACCGGCGAGCGCCAGATCATCGGCAAGGGCCGGGTGGTCATTGCCGCGCGCAAGGACGGCACCCTGTTCCCAATCGACCTGAAGATCGGCGAAGCGCGCATCGGCGAGCATTTCCTGTTCACCGCCTTCATCCGCGATCTCACCGAACAGCAGCGCTCCGAGCTCCGGATGCAGGAGATGCAGTCCGAACTCGTCCACTTCTCCCGCCTGAGCGCGGTCGGCACGATGGCGTCAGCGCTGGCGCACGAGCTGAACCAGCCGCTGACGGCGGTGGCCAATTATCTCGAAGCCAGCCGCGACCTGATCGATTCGCCGGACCCGGAGACCAGGGAAGTGCTGCGCGAAGCCTTGAGCGAAGCGGCCCGCCAGGCCGTGCGAGCCGGCGAGATCGTCCGCAAGCTGCGCTCCTATGTCTCGCGCGGCGAGGTTGATGCCCGCCCGGTCGAATTGCCGCCGCTCTTGTCCGATGCGATTGCCCTCTGCCGGATTTCCCGCGATCTGACCGATATTCCGGTCAAGCTGGACCTTGGGGAAGGCACCGAGCGGGTGACAGGCGATCCGATCCAGATCCAGCAGGTCGTCATCAACCTGATCCGCAATGCGATGGATGCCCTGGCGGAAACACCGGATGCGCGCATCGTCGTGCGGGTCCTGCCGGCGGATGAGGATGGATTCGTTGCGGTGGAGGTCTGCGACAATGGTCCCGGCCTCTCGGCGGAGATGAAGGAGTCGATTTTTAAACCCTTCGCCACGACCAAATCTCAGGGCATGGGCCTCGGCCTGTCGATCTGCCAGACTATCATCGAGGCCCATGGCGGCACGATCCGCGCCGTTTCGCCGCCGGAGGGCGGAACGTGTTTTCGGTTCACACTGCGCAAGGATGCAGGTAAATCAGCAACATGACTGATACGCGCGTGATCCATCTGGTGGATGATGACGAAGCCATTCGCCATTCGGCGAGCTTCATGCTGCGCCATGCCGGTTTCCGGGTGAAGACCTATATCGACGGCGTTGCCTTTCTTGAGCAGGTCGAGGCCGCCGAGAAGGGCTGCATCCTGCTGGATGTCCAGATGCCCAAGATGGACGGGCTGGAAGTTCAGGAAGCCCTGAACCAGCGCGGGGTGGCAATGCCGGTGATCGTGCTGACGGGCCATGGCGATGTTGGCGTCGCGGTCCGTGCAATGAAGGCCGGGGCGGTGGATTTCGTCGAGAAGCCCTATGCCAAGCAGACGCTGGTCGATGCCCTGACGCGGGCGTTCGAGCGGATGGAGACACGCCGCAAGGAGGAAGTCCTTGCCGACGAAGCGCGCGGCCTGATTGAACGGCTGACCGCGCGCGAGAAAGAAGTCCTGCTCGGCCTGGTCGATGGCAACACCAACAAGGCAATTGCCGAACAGCTGGAGATTTCTCCCCGCACGGTAGAAATTCACCGCGCCAATGTGATGGAGAAGATGGAGGCCTCCAGCCTCTCGACTGTCCTGCGGATCGCCTTTGCCGCCGGCTTCGGTAGTGACTGAAATAGTGGCAGTTTTTACGGGCTTGTACCTAAAGACTTTCCCTTCCTCTGCAGCTTAGGGTGAGGCTCCCGGACGTCCGGAGCAGAGCTGAGAACGCCCATGGCATTGCCAAAATCTGTCCAAGAGCCGAAGCGGATTGCCGTTGTCGACGACAGCTCGGCTGTGCGCCAGTCGCTGCGCGTGCTGCTCGTGGCGCGGGGCTACAATGTCGAGACCTTTTCCGGCGCGGACGAATTGCTGCTCGACGTGAAAGCCGGTGAGTTCGACTGTTTCGTGATTGACCTGAAACTGGACGGCATGGACGGATTCGGCCTGCTGGATGCGCTGCGCCGGCGCGGCGTCATGGAGCCGGCGGTGATGATCTCCGGCTGGGAGTTGCCGTCGCTCGAGGTGACGGCGCGGCAGGCGGGTTTTGCCGCCCTGGTGCGCAAGCCGATGATGGACATTTCCCTCGTCAGGGTTCTGGGCGACCTGCTGACGGACCCCTGAGACATTCCGCGCAGCCGCTTTGCCCGGAACGCGCGGGAGCGCGGCCGGCCGGGCAAGCTGACATGTGAAAGCGGGTCAGGATGTGTCGGGAATGGACCTGGCGCCCTTGCCGGCAAGCACGCCGCCGCATTCTGCAAAGCCGCCCTGCGGGCCTGATGGCCGCGTTGGAGGAATCGCCGAAAACTCCAGAAAAACTCCAACGAGGTTTGGAGGATTCCGGGTCTGCCAGACGGGATCATCCCAGGCGGCGCGGACGGGACCGGGCTTACGCCAGGCGTCGCCTCGGTCGCCATAGCCAATGATGAAGACGTTTCCGCAGCGTGTGACCGCCAGCAGCAGGTTTCTGCCATGCTCCGCCTGGCCGAGCCGGACCAGCAGCAGCTGGACCCACAGCCACGGCCAGAAGGCCGGGTGGACGTAAGCATACATGCGGGCGATCTGTTCGGGCACGATCTGAAGATGGGCGAGGCCCAGACCGGGCGGATTGGATTTCTTCCATCCGTTGCCGATACGGGGCGGGCGGCAGGGACAGGCCCGCGCCTGTCCCCCGAAAATGAGGCATCGCCGCTTCAATGCCCCGAAACAGGGGTGAGCCAGCGGCCGCATTTCTGCTAGCCTGCGCACAGGGCCGAAGATGCTGCCTGCAGCGCTGACGGCCATCATCCGGATGCTTTCAAGAATGCAGACTGTTCTTCCCTGGATCGCCTTTGCGGCTGGCCTGTTCTATGCGGCGGGCGCCATCGCGGTGATGCGCCGGATGGCGATGGACACGCTGCTGGACAAGGCCATCGCCGCACTGACCCTCAAACGGAATCCGATTGAGGAAACAGCAACGCGCATCCTGACGATGGGCGCGATGCTCACCTTTGCCTCGGGCATAGCATTGATGGCGCTCAGCCGGGCGGCCATCATCTTCTTTGTCCTGAACATCCTGCTGCAGACCGGTCATCTTGCCTGGTCCGCCTGGACACGTCCGGCCGGGGATGTACTGGAGCAGAAGGGCCGCCAGTCCATGCGCAATGCGCTGCTCATCTATATCGGCGTGTTTGGCCTGGTCCTTCTGATCGAGCAGGACGGGCTCTGGCGCAGCTGGTTTGGCGCGGCGCCGTGGGGCCTGCCGGCGGAGTTCGCCGCTGCAGTGCTTGTCACGGCCGGTTTTGGTTGGGCGGTTATGGGACCCGCGCACCGAAGACCCGCCCCGCAGGAGGCGGCGTCCGCGCCCTGTCTGGACCCGCCGGACACCGAAGCCGGATTGCCGGAATGCCTGCGCCTGATGCCCGAATATGGCTGCTGGCCTCTCTGGGGCGACACGCAAGCGAGCAATATCGACCCGCAATCGCTGGGCTTCAGCGACGGCCTGATCGAACGCATCAACGATTGGGACGCATTGTTCCAGAATGGCTATCGCAAGGATGACCCCTTGGCATCCGGCTTCGGCGATCTTGCGGAGGAGCGGCGCTGGGCGGCGGAAAGCCATGCGGTGGCCGCCGCGATCGAGGCCGAATGGCCGGGACGGTTCGTGAATAAATGTTCCCGCCTGCCCTGGCTGGTGGCGAATGCGCATGAGGGGCTCGGCGATTATGACAGGCCGCCTGAGGAGCGGGTCGTCGAGCAGGCCCGGTTCTGCGGGGTTCTGGAAATCCACGACATCCTCACGACCCTGGACCGGCTGGCACGCGAAAGGGCGGCCCTGCCGGCCTGGGACGGTGATGGGGCAGATGATATTGCCGACGCCCAGCAATTCTACGCCCGGCTGCTGCAGCATGCCGATGCGAAGTACCGCCCCGATATCGAGACCGGCCTGGAGAGCAGCGAGACCGAAACGCGCGACTGGGTGCGCCTTGCACTGGACGGCAAGGCAGGGTGACGCTGGGGCCACTATCATTTTCGATAGCTTGTGCTGGCCCCGGCCTTCCGGTCAGCCTCCAATCGTAAGTCTGCCGCCCTCCCAGAGCAGACTCGCGGAGGAAATCCATATGAAACGTCACCCGTCCCTCAGCCGTATAGTCTTCGGCGGTGCCTCGGCGCTCGCCATCGCGCTTGCCCTGCCGGCCGCCGCACAGGAAGAGACCGCGCCCGAAGCCGCCGAGACGGCCGATGAGTCCGGCTCGGCCCTGAAACTCGGCTCGATCACCGTCACCGCCACCCGCCGCGAAGAGTCCGCTCAGGACGTTCCGATGGCGATTCAGGCCTTCAGCGAAGACACGCTGAACCAGCTCAATATCAACTCGGTGGAAGACCTGACCACCGTCGTGCCCGGCTTCTCGGTCTCCCAGTCCTATCAGGGCGTGCCGACCTATACGCTGCGCGGCATCGGCTTCAACACGATCAACCTCTCGGCCACCTCCACCGTCGGCACCTATGTCGACGAGGTCGCCTATCCCTATCCGTTCATGAATTCCGGACCGGTGTTCGACGTCTCGCGCGTCGAGGTCCTCAAAGGCCCGCAAGGCACGCTGTTCGGCCGCAACACGACTGCCGGCCTGATCAACGTCGTGACCAACAAGCCTGTGGATGAGTTCCAGGCCATGGCGAGAGCCGAAGTCGGCAATTACGACACCTGGAACCTCGAAGGCATGCTCAACCTGCCGATCTCCGAAACGGTCCAGGCCCGCTTCGCGATCCGCAGCGAGAACAGCGACAAGGGCTGGCAGCGCTCGATGTCCCGCCCGGATGAAGACCGCGGCACCGTCGAAAAGCTTGGCTTCCGCGCCGCCCTCGCCCTTCAGCCGACGGACAAGCTGGACGTGAACCTCAGCTATAATGGCTGGATCAACAAGTCCGACACGATTGCCGCTCAGGGCATCGGCCTCACCCCCAGCACCAACCCCAACTTCATCGTTCCGGGCACAACCGGCCCGTCGGCCACTTCGGGCTTCAACGCGCCGGGCCTGATAGACTTCCTCCAGAACAACCGCCCCAGCAGGTCCAGGGATGCTGACTGGGTGCCTTATAACGTCCGCTCTCAAACGATCGGCGGGGTTCCGGGCATGACGGACGACAACAAGGAAGACTCAACCTTCCACGCCTTCCGGGCCGGCATCAACTACACCTTCGACAACGACCTGACGCTCGTCTCGCTCACCGGCTATAACAAGCTCGAGCGTGAAGCGATCCTCGACTTTTCGGGCGCGCCCTACCAGATCCTGAACCAGGATATCGACGGCGAGATCAAGTCGTTCAGCCAGGAACTGCGCCTGGAAGGCCGGACCGACCGCATCAACTGGCTCGTCGGCGCCTATTACGGCAAGGATGAGACGCTCGACACCAACCGCACGATGCTGCGCGACAATGCCAATTCGAACTTCATTTCGACAGCGGCCTATCTCCTCACCGTCAACCCCGCCGCACTCGGCTTTGACCCGGCCACTGTCGGCCCGCTCGTTGCCTTGGTGAACCGCGACCCGGAAACTGGCCTGCCCTACACGGCCGCCGAACTGCTCAACTCGTTCCAGACCTATCGCGACAGCGGTGACTTTGAAACGACCACACAGAGCATCTTCGCCAACATCGACTGGGAAATCACGCCCGAATTCTCGCTCACCACGGGCCTGCGCTACACCGAAGACAAGCAGAACTATGTCGGCTGCTCGGCAGACGTGAACGGCTCCATGCAGCCCAACGTCAACGTGTTCAACCGCGTGTTCTTCACCGGCATCTACGGCCTGTCGGCGCCTCCGCCGGCTCTTCTGGAGAACGCCTGCAACACCTACGACCTGGCCACCAACACCTTCGGCCCGGTCACTTCCAGCACCAAGGAGGATAACGTCAGTTGGCGGATCGTCGGTAACTGGACCCCGCGCGACAACATGCTGCTGTTTGCCTCGGTCACACAGGGCTACAAGTCGGCCTCCACCCCGGTGAACGCGGCCTCGAAGTCGGAACAGAACGCCCCCGCCACCCAGGAAGGCCTTCTGGCCTACGAGGTCGGCATGAAGGCACAGTTCTTCAACCAGCGCCTTCAGGCCAACAGCTCGTTCTTCTTCTACGACTATGAAGACAAGCAGGTGGCGTCCTTCTTCCCGGACCCGATCTACCGCGCCCTCTCGCGCCTTCAGAACGTGCCGAAATCGGAAGCCTATGGCTTCGAAACCGAGATCACCTGGCTGATCAGCGAGAACCTGACGGCACTGGGCGGTCTGACGCTGCTGCAAACCGAGATCAAGGAATTCGACACTTCCGACAGCTTCGGCCTGCCGACCAGCCGCGCCGGCGATCCCTTCCTCTACAGCCCGGAGACGAGCCTCAGCCTCGCCCTCCTGTATGACCGTCCGGTTACGGATCGCTATGGCGTGCGCGGCTCGCTCAGCGGCCGCTGGCAGAGCGACTCCACCGCCGGCGATCCGGATGATCCGCTCTATGACATCGACTCCTACGGTGTCCTGAACGGCTCGATCGGTCTCTACACGCTGAACGATACCTGGGAATTCTCCATCTGGGGTCAGAACCTCACGGACGAGTATTACACCCAGCAGGTCACGACGAACGCCAACGTCGTCGTGCGCTATGGCAGCAAGCCGCGCACCTATGGCGCGGCCCTGACCTACCGCTTCTAACGGGGTTTCTTCCTGGAAGCCGGTCGCAGCGTCACACCGCTGCGGCCGGTTCTTTTTTTGCCTGCCCGGCAATCTGCTCACCGCAGCGCCTGACCCGTGACCTTGGGCGAACCATCGCTATATAGGGTGAACCCAGCTCTTTTCGGCCGGGCAAAACCCCGCCACAAGGCGGTTCACAAGAGGCAGCGGGCCGCCCCGGCAGCGGAAGGAGCAGAGTATGACAGGGCCAATCGACGCGCTCCTCTGGCGTGAGGCGATGGGCGGTTTCCTGACCGGCGTCACCGCCGTGACAACCCTCAGCGAAGGCCGGATCGCCGGCGCGGCCGTCAATGCCTTCTCAGCCGTCTCGATGGAGCCGCCGCTGCTGCTGGTCTGCCTCGACCGCAGAAGCCGCACGCTGGACGCCATCCGCCGCAACGGCTTCTTCGCCGTGAATGTGCTGTCGCAGGCGCATCTGAGCGCCGTCCGGCGCTTCGCCTCGAAAGACAATGAAAGCCGCTTCCACGGCATCGACCACACATCGCATGTGACCGGGGCGCCTGTCCTGGCCGGCGCGGCGGCCTGGTTCGACTGCGAGGTCTACGCCGTCCATGACGGGGGCGATCATGAGATCGTGCTGGGGCGGGTCGTGGCGCTTGGCGCGGACAAGTCGGCCGTGCCGCTTGCCTATCACCGCGGCAATATCTGGTGCCTGGAAGCGGGCGAGGTGCCGGAAGACCAAAGCTGACAGCCGAAGGCGGCTCTAAAGACCCCGCTGCGGAGTGACGTAGACCCGGACCATATCCTTGAACAGCGCCTTCATTTCGTCGATCCGGCCGGAATCGCCGTGCATACGCTCCACGAACAGGCCGCGATAGAAGTTTATGGCCATCTGCGCCATCAGGCCCGGACGGCCCTTTTCGCTGAACTCGGGAAACATGCGGACATAGGTGTTGCGCATGTCGTCGAGCCTCAGACGGGCGAGATCGATATACTTTTTCCGGAGCTCCGGGTCTGACCGAAGCGCGACCAGCATCTCGAAACCGACCGCCGACAGATCTTCCATATCGCGGTCGACCATGTCGAGGCGCTCGCTGAGCGATGTAACGCCCAGAGTTTCCACCGATCGCTTGAAGCGATTGTATCTTTCCGAGAAGAAGTGATCCATCGCGGCGGCGGTGAGGTCCGCCTTGCTGGCATAGTGGTGGGGATGGCACCGCGCGACATACCGGCCGCTGATGCGATGTCCTGAAGGGACAGTGCGACATAGCCACTCTGGCCAATACATGCCAGCGTCGCCTCAAGGATGTTCCGCTGGGTCGTCTCGCTTCGGTCTTTCTGGGTTCGCCGCTCACAGCCCGCAGGCATTGCCGTTCCCATTATCGCCTCCTGATCGTTCAGGCCGCACGACGCTGCATCGCAGGCGCCTGCGATCTACAAACCGGATTCTGCATATAATACTGCAGATAGCAGGCAGTTTCAAACGAAGGTGGTTAAGAAATCACTCGCAGATGAAATTTTTCAGAGACGCGCAATCTGCCCCGTTCGGCAGCACGAATGCGGGTACCTTCCGGATACGGATCAGATCGTCGCGGAAGGCGTCCGGGTCGGGGCCGCCGGGGACCGGTTCGGAGACGACCAGCGCGGCGAGCGCCAACCCGCGCGCGGCAATTGCATCCATGGCCGTCAGCGTATGGCTGATGGAGCCGAGATAGGGCGCGGTGACCAGGATGACCGGCAGGCCGAGCGCGGTCATCAGATCGGTCTGCAGGCTGTCATCGGTGAGCGGTGACATCACGCCGCCTGCGCCTTCGACCAGATGCAAGTCTGTTTCAGAAGAAAGGCGCATACGGACAAAACGCAGGATTTCCTGATAATCCTGGCGGATGCCGGCCTGGCGCATGGCGATGTTGGGTGCGAGCGGCGGGGTGAGGCGGTGAAGGCAGATGCGCGAGACCGCCTCCGGCGTCACCGCCTCGCCCATCGCGGCCAGTAATCGTCCGGCATCGGATTGTTCAAGTTCAGCCTCGGAAAAACCGCTCATCACCGGCTTGGTCGCCGCCACCAGCATTCCGCTGGCGCAGCAGGCAGCCAGCAGGCGGGCGCTCAGATAGGTCTTGCCGATGTCGGTGCCGGTGGCGGTTACGAAGAAGGCACGCATGCCGGCTCCATGATCTCCTGCAGGGCGCGGGCAAGCGCGCGGACATCCTGCTCCGAATGCCCCGTCGCAAAGGTGACACGCAGGCGCGCGGTGCCCGCCGGCACGGTCGGCGGGCGGATGGCGGTGACGAGGAAGCCGCGCTCCAGCAGGGCCGCGGATATCCGCATGGCTTCGGCTTCGGGGCCGATGATGACGGGTACGATCACGCTTTGCGGCGCGGGCAGCCCCATCAGGTCTGTGAACAGGCGCGCATGGCGGCGGGCAGCGGCGCCGCGCTCGGGTTCGGTCTCGATGATCTCCAGCGCCATGATCGCCGCGGCGAGGACCGGCGGCGGCAGGCCGGTCGTGTAGACGAAACTGCGCGCGCGGCTGACAAGGAGCTGCATCAGCGCCTCCGGCCCGCAGACATAGCCGCCATAGGCGCCGGCGGCTTTCGACAGCGTGCCCATCTGGACATGCGCCGGATTGCCCGGATCGACGACGCCGAGGCCGTGGGCGTCATCGGTCATCAGCCAGGCGCCGGTGGCTTCGGCCAGCGCGCCCAGCTCTGCCAGCGGGGCGACATCGCCGTCCATCGAGAACACCGTCTCGGTCAGCAGCAGCACCTGGCCAGAGGCGCCGGCGATCAGGCGGGCGGCATCGGCCACATCATTATGGCGGAACAGGCGGATGCCTGCCCCGGAGAGGCGCGCGCCGGCATGCATGCAGGCATGGGCGAGTTCGTCCATGATGATGGTGTCACCCTTGCCGACGAGGGCCGGGATGGCGCCGAGATTGGCGAGATAGCCCGAGCCGAACACACGCGCGCCATCCATGCCCTTCATCCGGGCGAGGCGCGCTTCCAGCTCTGTGTTCAGCGGGTGGTTGCCGGTGATGAGGCGCGAGCCGCCGGCGCCGGCGCCATACTGGCGGGCCGCAGAGGCCGCCGCTTCGATGACGCGGGCGTCATGGGAGAGGGAGAGATAGTCATTATCGCAGAAGGAAATGACCGGACGGCCAGCCCGCGCGGCGCGGCCGGCCGCCTCGCGTGCCGTCTCAACCAGCTGCCGGCGCTGCCCGCTGGCCTCGAGCCGGGCGAGCTTCTGCTCTGCAAAGGCCTTCAGCCGTTCTAATGATGTCATGGAGGCTGCCCCTCTGGCCGTCTTGCCGCGCTTGTCCTAGGGGATCATTGCGCCGTATGCCAAGCCCGCAGCTGAGCGATGCAACAGACCCTTTAGGAGCGCTGACACATGGCCGATCCGACCGACTGGTTCACCGAAGGGCTGGAGCATATCTGGCTGCCCTATGCGCAGATGCAGACCCTGCCCGCCCCGGTAGCGGTAACCCGGACGCAGGGTTCGCGCTTCTACCTGGCCGACGGACGCGAACTCGTCGATGGGGTCGGCAGCTGGTGGACGAGCGTGCACGGCTATAACCGCGCCGAACTGATCGAGGCCGCGCGCGCGCAGATGGGCCGGCTGCCGCATGTCATGCTCGGCGGGCTCGCGCATGAGCCGGCCTACCGGCTGGCCTCCCGGCTTGCCGACATCACGCCGGGGGATCTGACGCGGACCTTCTTTACCGAATCGGGCTCGGTAGCGGTC
>CAYQRX010000062.1:0-13655 GCA_964419865.1 uncultured Hyphomonas sp.
GCCTGCCGCCGGGCGGGCATGCCGATCAGGCGTTCGCCGCTTTCGGTGAAGGCCACGACCGAGGGGGTGGTGCGCGCGCCTTCGGCGTTTTCGATGACCTTCGCCTCGCCGCCTTCCATCACGGCGACGCACGAATTGGTGGTGCCGAGGTCGATACCGATGATCTTGCTCATTTACGTCTCTCTCTTTCGTCAGCCGCCACTGGCTTCGTTTGGGTCCGGTCTGCTCAGCAGCCCCGCGCCGCCAATGGCTCTTCAAGGTTTGTTTGAGCCGGCGAGGCGGGAGGTTTCGCCCGCTCACCTGTTCGGACCTCGATATGGGAAACTGTAAGGCAGGCTCAAGGGCCCATGACAGATTTGGCCATAGGCGCGCTCTATGTCGCGCACAAGCCGTATCGATTTGAAAATCATTCTCAGGAGCTGCATATTCTCTCCATGCGATTGAGGTTTCCGCCCATGCCCCGGCCCGCCCTGAAGACGCTGACCTACAGCGTCATGCACTTTGCCGTCGCGATTTCGGTCGCCTTTGCGCTGACCGGCAGCTGGCAGGCAGCCCTCGCCATCGGCATGATCGAGCCGCTCGTCCAGACCGGCGCTTATGCCGTGCATGAGCGGATCTGGGAGCGGTTCGGGCTTCGCCCCGCCCCTGGGCCGGGCGCTGGCAAGGGTCCGGGAGAGGAAATCTTAAGCCCGATCTGATAACCGGGTCATTCAAGGCAATAAAAACAAGCCGTTGGGTGACGAAATGCAGCAATATCTGGCAGGCATTGCCGGGCAGATAGCCGTTCTGGGGGTGCTGCTCGTGGTATTCACCAGTCTGGCGTTTCTGTCCCGCGGCCGCGACGCCCTGCGCTGGCCAAAGGAGCTTCGCCGCAGCGCGGTGACGAATTTCCTGATCGCCCAGTTCTCGAGCCTGAATGGCGCGCTTTATCTTGTCGCGATTGTGCCATTGACCATGGCCTATTCAGCGCTTGGGTTGCCGGTGCTGCAGGCAGAGGCCTGGACGGGCGTGCCGATCTGGCTGAAGGCACTGGTGGCGCTGCTCGTATATGATTTCAGCCTCTACTGGATCCATCGGGCTCTGCACACACGCTGGCTGTGGCCCTCGCATGCTGTGCACCATTCAGATCCGCAGTTGCACTTCCTGTCATGGTCGCGCGGGCATTTCACCGAGCAGCTTCTGATCGCGGCGGCGCTGGTCGCGACTTCCTCCTGGCTCGGCTTCCGCCTGGAAGAGATTGCCGGGCTAGCGCTGCTTAAAGGTCTCCATCAATATTATGTCCATGCCCGACTGGACTGGGACCACGGCATCTTCCGCCATCTGCTTGTCTCGCCGCAGATGCACCGCTGGCACCACGCCGATGTGCCGGAAGCCTATGACAAGAACTTCGCGACGATTTTCCCCTTCTTGGACCTGATGTTCGGGACCTATTACAATCCCGGTTCGGCAGTGAATGTGCCGACGGGAATCCCCGACAATCCCGCGAACGATTTTATCACGCAGACGCTTTACCCCTTCCGCCAGTGGGGGACTATGCTGAAGGCGCGGCGAAAGGCGAAGGAAGCCGTCGGCCCCGCGCGCCAGACAGCCTGATCTCAGTTCGCAGGCCCGGTGCTGACGGCGACCATGGCGGCGCGCAGGGTGCGCTCGCCGATCTTCCAGCCGGGCTGGAACAGCTGGGCGATGGTGCCGGCGGGCTGGTCTGACGGGATCTGAGCGACGGCCTGGTGGACATTCGGGTCGAACGGGCTGCCGGGCGCCGCCTCGATGGGCTGAACGCCGTTGCGGCCAAGCGCCGTGTGGAGCTCCTTCGCGGTCATTTCGATCCCGCCGAGCAGGTTTTTCCCGGCATCCGTCAGCCCGGCGCGCTCGCTCTCGGGCAGGGCGTCGAGCGCGCGGGCGAGGTTGTCGGCGACACTCAACAGGTCCGCGGCGAATTTCTCGATGGCATAGACACGCGCCTCGCTGATCTGCCGGTCGGCGCGCTTGCGGGTATTGTCGAGGTCTGCCAGCAGGCGGAGGATCTGGCCGTTCATGTCGGCCTTCTCGGCTTCCAGCAGGGCGATCGCCTCTTCCGGGGACGGCGGGGGCGCGTCTTCCGGCTTGCCGGCCTCTGCTGCCTGCGCGGCGTCGATCTCTGCGGTTTCACCCGGTTTGGTTTCGTCGCTCATCACTTTCCATCCTTTGCGCGCCGGGCGGTGAGGATTTCTCCCACGACCTTGGCGGTATAATCGACCATCGGAATGACCCGGGCATAGTTGAGCCGCGTCGGCCCGATCACGCCCAGCGCCCCGATCACCTGTTTCGTGCCCCCCATATAGGGGGCGACTATCACACTTGAACCAGACAGCGGGAAAAGCCTGTTCTCCGAACCGATGAACAGGCGCACGCCGCCGGCTTCGCGCGTTGTGTCGAGTATTTCAAGCACGCTCTGCTGGCGTTCAAGTTCGTTGAACAATTGCCGCACCCGGTCGAGGTCCTGGGCCGCCTTGGCGTCCTCCAGCAGATTTGCGCGTCCGCGCACGATCAGGCTCCGCCCGCGACCCGGTGTCTCGCCGCCCCATTCGGCAAGACCGGCCTCGACGAGGGCCGTTGTGGCGGCATCGAGCGCGGCGCGCCGCTCCTGTAGTTCGGCGCGCACCTCAGCCGCAGCTTCCGCCAGCGTGCGGCCCTTGAGGCGGGTGGAGAGATAATTGCCGGCTTCGATAAGAGAGGTCGCCGGCAGGCCGTCCGGCACTTTGATGATCCGGTTTTCGACGTCGCCGTCCTCGGTGACGAGAACGCAGAGCGCATCGCCGCTCGCCAGCGGCACGAATTCGACATGGCGCACGGCCGCGTCCCGCGCCGGTGAAGCGACCAGGCCGGCCCCGCCCGCAAGGCCGGATAGAATGTCAGAGGCTTCCCCGAGGACCGCCTCCAGATCGGTGCCGGCTGAGGCCAGCCGGTCGTCAATCTGCTTCTTGTCCTCGCTCGAGGGGTCGCCGTATTCGAGGAAGCCGTCGACGAAGAGGCGCAGCCCCTTATGCGTCGGCGCGCGGCCGGCCGATATGTGGGGCGCGTCCAGCAGGCCGAGATCGGTCAGATCAGCCATCACATTGCGGATCGACGCCGGTGACAGGGCAATGCCGCTGCGCGACAGGGTGCGCGATCCGACGGGCTCACCGGTTGCCAGATAGCCCTCGACGATCTCCCGGAATATATCGCGGGAGCGCTGGTCGAGGCGCTGCATCAGGCTCTGAACATCGGACCGCTCGGACATGCCTCTGGATTAAGCGCGCGCGAAGCGCCGTTCAATAGGGCCCCCGATCTGTCAGACCGTCAGCCCGGTGCCGTCGTCGCGGTCGGCGGCCGAGCGCCAGGCGAAGTAGGAATACACTACCGAGATCAGCGCTGCTGCCATAATGAGACCCGTGAGCTGCAGGGCCAGCCAGATGCCGCTGAAGAGGAATGCCCCGGCGATCCCCAGCGCGCCGGCCACCATGAAGAGGGGGCCGGCCATGCGGTGGGTTTTTTCCCACGCCGTATCGGATGACAGCGTCCAGGGCGTGCGGATGCCGAACACGAAGCTCGAGCGGGTTTTCGGCATGTAGTTGCCGATCAGAACGAACAGGGCGCTGGCTGCAGCAATGACCCAGCGGACCGCGCCATCTGGCAGGGAGGTGTCGCCGCCCGCCTTGAGCATCAGCGCGGTGATCCCGCCCTGCAGCATCAGCAGCAGGAGCATGGCGCCAAGCCAGGCTGCGAGATAGGCGCGCCGGCCGGCCTCGACATTGCGGCCGCGCGGATCGATCAGTGGCGCAACGGCGAGGACGAGACTGATCAGCGCCATGGCCCCGGGAAGGATCAGCAGATAGACGCCCGCCTGCCCGCGCGGGGCGAACTGGTCGGGCTCCCCGTGGATATTCCAGTGAACAGGGATGTCGCCCGCGGTTGGCAGTGCGGACCACGCATAGGCAGCGATTCCGCCCGCCAGGATCGTCGCGACGAGAGACCAGGTCAGGCCGGTTCGGATAAAGGGTTTCATTCTGCGGCCTCCTTCAGGTCATCATCGCCATTGTCTCGGCCGAGCAGGCCCAGCAGCGCCGAGGCCGCGTCTTCCAGGACGCTGGTATTCACGCGGTACAGGATCTGGTTGCCCTGCCGCTCGGCGCTGATCAGTTCGGCGTCTTTAAGAACCGCGAGATGCCGGCTCATCGTCGGCCAGCTCGCATCGAATTCGGCGGCAAGTTCGCCGGCAAGGCGTGGGCCTTTTCTCAGCAGGGTGAGGATCTGCCGCCGTGCCGGATGTGCCAGGGCTTTGAAGACGCTGTTTTCCATGTTAGCTAATTAGCGTTTCGGCTAATATTTGGCAAGAACTATTTTGCGTTTTTGCTAAACAAGGCTCAGCTCAAGCCTTCGATCTGCCCTTCGGTGTTGAGGTAGATGTGTTCTGCGGCCGGATGGCGGGGCAGACCCGGCATGGTCATGATGTCGCCGCAGATCGCGACGACGAAGCCCGCCCCCGCGGCAAGGCGCACTTCCCGCAGGCGTACGACATGCCCCTCCGGCGCGCCGAGCAGGCCAGGATCGGTGGAGAAGCTGTACTGGGTTTTGGCCATGCAGACCGGCAGGCGGCCAAAGCCGGCCTTGTCCCAGGCGATGAGCTGGGCGCGCACGGCGCGCGTCGTCTCCACTCGGGCAGCGCGGTAGATTTCCTTCGCCACGGTCTCGATCTTTTCGAGCAGCGGCATGTCATCGGGATAGAGCGGCCGGAATGGTTCGCGCCGGGCGGTGGTCTGCTCGACCACGAGTCGGGCGAGGCTTTCCGCGCCCCGTCCGCCCTCGGCCCAATGGGTGCATGAGGCAACCGGCACGCCGCGCTTTGCGCAATAGGCTTCAATCGCGGCGACCTCCCCGGACGTGTCGGTCGTGAACCGGTTGATTGCCACGATGACGGGCAGGCCGAACTTGCCGAGATTTTCTATATGGCGGCCGAGATTCTCCAGGCCGTTTTCAAGCGCCGCGTAGGAGACGGTGCCAAGATCTTCGCGGGCAAGGCCGCCATGCATTTTCAGGGCCCGGATTGTCGCGACAAGGACAACGACATCCGGCGAGAGGCCGGATTGGCGGCATTTGATGTTCAGGAACTTCTCCGCCCCCAGATCGGCGCCAAAGCCGGCTTCGGTGACGACATAGTCTGCCATCTTCAGCGCTGCGCGGGTGGCGATGACCGAGTTGCAGCCATGGGCGATATTCGCAAACGGCCCGCCATGCACGAGGCAGGGATTGTTCTCCAGCGTCTGAACCAGGTTGGGCAGCATCGCATCGCGCAGGAGCGCCATCATCGCGCCGGTGGCCTTGATGTCAGCGGCAGTGACGGCTTCTTTCTCCCGGGTGTAGCCGACGATGATCCTGGACAGGCGCGCCTCCAGGTCTGCCGGATCCTTTGCGAGGCAGAGAATGGCCATCACTTCAGAGGCGACCGTGATGTCGAAACCGGTCTCCGACGGCGTCCCGTTGCCCGCGCCGCCCAGGCCGGAAACGATGCTGCGCAGGTTTCGGTCGTTGATGTCCATCACCCGGCGCCAGCTTGTCCGCACCGCTTCAATCTTCGGCTCGCCGCCCCAATGGATATGGTTGTCGATCAGCGCGGCGAGCAAGTTGTGGGCGGCGGTGATCGCATGAAAGTCGCCGGTGAAGTGGAGGTTGATATCGTCCATTGGCACGATCTGGGCGAGCCCGCCGCCGGTGGCTCCGCCCTTCATGCCGAAACAGGGGCCGAGCGACGGCTCGCGCAGGCAGAGCAGCGCATTCTGGCCGATCCGGTTCATCGCATCGGCAAGTCCGATGGACGTCGTGGTCTTTCCCTCGCCTGCCGGCGTCGGATTGATTGCGGTGACGAGGACCAGCTTGCCGTTCGGCCGGTGGCGCTGGCCGGAGATATGGCGGGCGGAAATCTTGCCCTTGTCATGGCCGTAAGGGATCAGATCCTCGGGCGCCACGCCGATGCGGGCGGCAATCTCCTGGATCGGCCGTTTTTTCGCTGCACGCGCAATCTCGATGTCGGTTGCCATGATATGAACACTCCCCTTGGCAGCCCCGGTGTAGACAGCCGCTGCAAAACCCGCAAATCAGGCCTTCAACTAGAAGGATTCCGCCAGATGCCAAATCTTGTCCGCCCATCAGGCCGCGCTTTTGATGCATTGCGCCCCATTTCGCTGGAGACCGGCGTCACGCGCTATGCGGAAGGCTCGTGCCTCGCGAAGTTCGGTCACACCCATGTCCTGTGCACAGCGAGTTGGGAAAAGGGTGTGCCGGGCTGGATGAAAGGGCAGGGGCGCGGCTGGGTTACCGGAGAGTACGGGATGCTGCCGCGCGCGACGCATACGCGCGGCCGGCGCGAGGCGGCCGCGGGCAAACAGTCAGGCAGGACCCAGGAAATCCAGCGCCTGATCGGCCGGTCGATGCGTTCGGTTATCGACCTTGCCGCCCTCGGTGAAAACACGATCACCATCGACTGCGACGTGATCCAGGCCGATGGTGGCACACGCACGGCCTCGATCACTGGGGGCTTTGTAGCGCTGGCGATGGCTTGCCGCTACCTGCAGACTGAAGGCGTCATCAAGGCCGACCCGGTGCTGAAACAGGCGGCCGCCATTTCGGTCGGGATCTTCCAGAACCATCCGGTGCTTGATGTCGACTATCCGGAGGACTCTGAGGGCGAGGCCGACATGAATGTCGTGATGAGCTCCGATGGCGGCTTCATCGAGGTGCAGGGCACGGGCGAATCGCGGCCGATGTCACGTCCGGAGCTGGATGAGATGATGCGCCTGGCCGAAAAGGGCTGCGGCGAACTGTTTGCGGCGCAGCGGGCTTCTCTGGGGCTTTAGGGTTTACTCCGCTGCGACTCTTCGCTCGCCCTCTTCTTCGTCAGTGTCGAAGACGAGCAGGTCTCCGGGCTGACATTTCAGTTCGCGGCAGAGCGCCTCGAGTGTCGAGAAGCGGATCGCCTTGGCCTTGCCCGTCTTCAGGATCGACAGATTGGCGAGGGTAACACCGACGCGCTCGGAAAGCTCGGTCAACGACATGCGCCGCTCCAGAAGCACGCGGTCGAGGGTCACGCGAATGGTCATGTCCGTCATGTACTCCTCAGATCGTCATCTTCTCTTCTTCGCGCAGGCGCGTCCCTTCGCGAAAGACCTGTGAGAGGATGAACAGCGCTGCTACGGAAATCCATAGGATCAGCTGGGTTGAAAGTTTCGGCGGGGTATCGCCGACCAGAGTCGGCATCGCGCGCACGGCAATCAGCGTCGCCAGCCTGATCAGCTCCATGACTGCGATCGTCACGCCGATGCGTGACAGGCGGCCGGCATTCTCTGGCACGAAAGGATCGCCGTCGACGAGCGTCAGCAGGATGCGGCGCATCTGTATACAGATGAATATCACGCCCGGCACGATCACGCAGAGCAGGCCGAGCGCGATGACGAAGCTGCCAGGGGAGACGCCATCCGCGAGCGCTTCGACCCCTGGCATGGATGCGGCGCCGTCCGACAGACTCGCCATGAGGCCAAGACCGAGAACGGGGATACCGATGACGCCGAAAGCACCGGCGACCCACATCGCAACGGTGACGAGCACCGTCATCACCTGCGCCATCGAATTCTGGCCCGTTTTGGTCATATGCGGTCTTTTCACCCAGTCCGGTTGATGGTTTATGAAGTGGAACTTTGCCTTCGCGCGATCCCGTTATTACCGAATAACGATATATATATTCGCACATAAAGCAAGAATGGAGCCACATAACTGTGACAAACGCGCCAGCCGTGCCCCTGCTTGTGCCCGGAAAGCTGGTGGCTGCCACGCATAATCCGGGCAAGGTGTCCGAACTGAAAGACCTCTTCGAGCCGCACGGATTCGCCGTGGTGTCGGCGCTTGAGCTCGGTCTGGATGAGCCGGATGAAACCGAGGATAGTTTCGCGGGCAACGCCCTGCTCAAAGCGCGGGCGGCGATGCAGGCGACGGGGCTGCCGGCCCTGTCCGATGATTCAGGTCTCTCTGTCGCCGCCCTGGGCGGGGAGCCCGGCATCCATTCGGCCCGCTGGGCGGGTGAGCCGCGGGATTTCTTCAGGGCGATGGAAAAGGTTGAAGCCGCCCTTGCGGCCTCCGGGTCTGAGGACCGATCGGCCAAATTCGTCTGCGCGCTGGCCGTCGCCTGGCCGGACGGCGCCGAAGCGGTCTTTGAAGGCGAGGTGCATGGCCGGCTCGTCTGGCCGCCGCGAGGGGAGAAGGGTTTCGGCTACGACCCCATCTTTGTTGCTGACGGGGAAACCCTCACTTTCGGTGAGATGGAACCGGAGCGGAAGCATGCGATGAGCCACCGGGCGCGGGCGGTCGAGAAACTGCGCGCGGCGCTGCTCGCATGACCCGCGCTGTCGCCCCATTCGGCCCGCACTTCGGTTTCGGACTGTATGTCCACTGGCCGTATTGCACGCGCATCTGTCCCTATTGCGATTTCAACGTCTACGCTGCGAAGTCCCGCGAGACCGATCCGCTGGTCGAGGCGATTGCGCTTGATATCGCGGGCCATCGGCCACGGCTGCCTGAACATGGCCGTCTTGATACGGTCTATTTCGGCGGTGGCACACCGGCACTGATGCGGCCGGACCAGCTCGGGCGGATACTGCTTGAGGCGTCGGAGCGGTTCGGCATTCGCGACGGCGCCGAGATCACGCTTGAAGCCAACCCCAACGATGTGCTGCGCGCAGACCTCCAGGGGCTCGCCCAGGCGGGCATCACGCGACTGTCAATCGGGGTTCAGTCCCTGCGCGACGCGTCGCTGGCTTTTCTCGGCCGCGATCATGACGCGGTTTCCGGTGCTGAAGCGGTGAAACGCGCCCTGAAAGTGTTCCCCTCCGTGTCCATCGATCTCATCTATGCGCGACCCGGCCAGTCGCCGGCGAGCTGGGAGGCGGAACTTGCCGATGCCCTTGCCCTCGGCGCGCCGCATCTGTCGCTCTATGAGCTCACTTTCGAGCGTGCGACCGCGTTCGGCAAGGCGGCGGAGCGCGGCGATATTGTGCCGATGGATGATGATACGCAGGCGGACCTCTATGAGCTCACCCAGCGGCTGACGGCCGAGGCGGGCCTGCCGGCCTATGAGGTGTCAAATCACGCCGCCTCACCCGAGCATCGCTCGCATCACAATCTCATCTACTGGCGGGGCGGGGACTGGATCGGGGTTGGCCCCGGCGCGCATGGCCGCTTCTCGGTCGGCGGCGGGCGGTATGCCAGCGAAGCCGAGAAACGGCCGGAGGCTTATATCGAAACGGTCCGTCAGCAGAGGAGCGGCTGGGCGGACGCGGCGAAGCTCCCACCGATGGATGTTGCGCGGGAAATCCTTGCAATGGGCCTGCGCGCGGCCGAAGGCGTCGATCTGCGCCGGGTGGAGATTCTGAGCGGCGCGCCGGTTGCGCGCGACAAGATTGATGTCTTCATCGAACAGGGCTGGGTGCGGCTTGACGGCGCTGAACTCTCGCTGACGGAGACGGGCCGGCTTCTGGCCGACGCAATCACGGCCCAGCTCGCGCCCTGAGGCGCTTCAGGCGCGCGGATGCGCGGCGGCGTGGACCTCGCGCAGGCGTTCTGCATCGATGCCTGTGTAAACCTGCGTTGTTGACAGCGAGGCGTGGCCGAGAAGTGTCTGGATGGCGCGCAGATCGGCGCCGTTTGCCAGCAGGTGTGTCGCGAAGGCGTGGCGCAGGGCGTGGGGTGTAGCCGTCTCCGGCAGACCGAGATAGCCGCGCATCTTCTGCATCATGCCCTGAATGAGGCGCGGGTTGAGGGCGCCGCCCTTGGCGCCCCGAAAGAGTGGCTTGTCCTGCGTCAGGGTCCAGGGGCAGATCTCCGCATACGCATTGATCGCTTCGCGCACGGCCGGGATCAGGGGCACGATGCGCACCTTGCCGCCCTTGCCTGTGATGCGCAGGCGTTCCGGCGCGGGCACGTCGCGTCCGGTCAGGCTGAGCGCCTCGGAGATGCGAAGCCCGGCGCCATAGAGCAACGACAGAACGGCCGCGTCGCGCGCGCCGATCCAGGGTTCCTGATCGGGCTCGCTTTCGGCTTCCGAGATCAGATCGCGGGCCGCGTCGATCGAGACTGGCCGGGGCAGACGCTGGGGCCGGCGCGGTCCCTGAAGGTAGCCGACTTCCGCATTGTTGAGATCATGGGCCCGGTCGAGCCAGCGATACAGCGCCTTGATCGAGGAGAGGATGCGCGCCACGCTCGCGTCCGACAGCCCTTCGCGGCGGCGTTCGGCGAGATAGGCGCGGATGTCGCGGGCGCGCACATCGGCCAGCATCTTCAGTGATGGCTCGCCGCCCATATGCACACGCAGGAAAGCGAGGAAGAAAGACAGGTCGCTGCCATAGGATTCGACCGTCTTTGCCGCCATGCGGCGCTCGCGGGTCAAATGGTCGAGGAAAGAGGGCAGGACGTCCATCGGGATATCTTGCCAGCGCGGTCTTAAGGATGGCTGAAACGTCGGCGCCGGCTTAAGGTTCCGTGCCTTCCCAGTCGATCACCCAGTCGATCTCGTCCTCTTCGAAGACGGTTTCTTCCGAGATCGTCTGGTCCTTCACGGAATGGCCGAGTTCGTGGATGCGGTTGCGGTCCCCGCAGACGAGATGGTGCCAGTCGGGAAGGTCCTTGCCCTCATTCACCAGGCGGTAGGCGCAGGTCTTCGGCAGCCAGTCGACCTGCTCCACCACGACCGGTGTCAGCTGCACGCAGTCCGGCACATGGTCGCGGCGGTTGGCATAATCCGAGCAGCGGCAGGTCGCTCCGTCGAACAGCTTGCAGTGCAGCCGGGTATAGGCCAGCGCGCCCGTGTCCTGGTCCTCCAGCTTGACGATGCAGCACTTGCCGCAGCCATCGCAGAGACTTTCCCACTCATCGGGCGTCATCTCTTCGAGTGTCTTGGTTTTCCAGAAGGGACGCGTCATGCTTTCAGCGCGGCCCATTCCGGAGACTTGTCGATCAGCGCTCTGGCAAACCAGCAGGAGGCCATCAGCCGCTCACCGGCGGCGATTGCATCTTCCACCGCCCGTTTCACCAGGCGCTGGCCATAGCCGCGGCCACCGATGGCGTCCGGCACGATCGTGTGGGTGATGTTGCGTACGCCGGGGCGCGGCTGCTCATAGGTCAGATACGCTTCCTTGCCGTCCGCAACGAGGCTGTAGCGCCGGCGCGCCGGGTCGTGGGTGATCTCGCTGGAGGTCATGCAAAAGTATCCGATCGGGTCTGGCCCAGCTGTTTGCGAATCCAGCCGGGCAGGAGGAAGAAGGCGATGCCGGTCATCCAGACCGGCGCCAGCATCACGCCTGCGCCGAGAAATGCGCCTATGGCGAAGGCAGCATCGCCGTCGCTCTCAAGCACGGCGCCGGCGGCGGCTGCAACCGTCACCAGCAGCCCGGCAATGCACCAGAGCACGCCGAGTATTCTGAGCAGTATCGCCATCGTTTCGTTCTCCAGGGATCAGGCGAGCACGTCCTGCCATTCCGGGTGTTTCTCGATCTGCGCTTTCGCGAAGGGGCAGAGCGGGATGATCTTGATGCCTGCCGCCCGCGCATCTTCCACCGCCTGTTTGACGAGCGCCTGTCCGGCGCCCTTGCCGCGCAGCGCGTCCGGCACGCCAGTATGGTCGATGATGATCCGGCTCGTTCCGGCCTTGGAATAGGTCATCTCGGCGGTATGCCCGTCGATGGTGACCAGATAGCGCCCGCCCTTGGGCTCGTCCTCGCGTTTCACATCAAGTTCGCTCATGCCGGGGCTCCTGTTCTGGCCGGGAGGCGAAGGTGGGGCAGGCGGGGCGAAAGCGCAATGCCTGGCCCCGTTCCCTTCCGCGCCGCGGCGGGCTAGGGCAGGAGCATGACGCGGCTGCTGACCCATCCGGAGATCGACTGGCGGGAGGACGGCACCCCGGTCGCAAAGGCGTTCGGGGATGTCTATTTTTCGGCGGAGGACGGGCTGGCCGAGACGCGCACCGTCTTCCTGAAAGGGTGCGGCCTGCCGGAAGCCTGGCGCGGGCAGCGCCAGTTCACCGTGGCTGAGACGGGCTTCGGCACCGGCCTCAACTTTCTGGCGCTCTGGCAGCTCTGGCGCCAGCACCGGCCGCATCCGCAGGCGCGTCTCAGCTTCATCAGCTTTGAGGCTTTCCCATTGAGGGCGGAGGATGCCGCCCGTGCCTTTGCGGCCTGGCCGGAGTTGGCACCGCTCGCCGATCAGTTGCTGGCCCGCTGGCCAGGCCCGGTGAAGGGCGTGCGCCACCTTGCCTTCGAGGACGACGGTATCGAACTGATCCTGCATCTTGGCGACATCGGCGAGACACTTCCGGCCAGCCGGTTTCAAGCTGATGCCTGGTTCCTCGACGGCTTCAGTCCGGCGAGGAATGAAGGGATGTGGGCGGGCAGCGTCTATCCGCTGATCGCCGCGCGCTCGGCGCCGGGCGCGCGGCTTGGGACATTCACGGTCGCGGGCGATGTCCGGCGCGGACTGGCGTCGGCAGGGTTCGAGGTGGAGAAAGCGGCGGGCCATGGACGCAAGCGCGAACGGCTGGAAGCGCGCCTGCCGGGTGTTCGCAAGGAAAAGGCTGCGCCAGGGCGTGTTGCCATTCTCGGCGCCGGCATCGCCGGTGCGGCGATTGCCTCAAAGCTCATCGCAGCGGGCGTGGATGTGGCCGTCTTTGACCTCGCCGACGCGCCGGCCAGCGGCGCCAGTGGCAATCCCCTCGCACTGATGATGCCGCGGCTCGATGCGGGCGAGACCCCCGAGGCGCGGCTGTTGGTCGACGCCTATCTTGCGGCGCGGGATTTCTATCGCGGCCGGGAGGCGGCGACCGAAACCGAAGTGCGCCAGATGCCGCGCGGCGAAACAGAGACGAACCGCTTCGCAAAGCTCCTGGCTGACCCACCGCTGCCCCTTGAAGATCTCGAAGCCATCTCCGGAGGCGGCCTGCTGCACAAGCGCGCGCTGATCCTCCGTCCCCCGCAGCTTGTGACAGGGTTGCTTGAAGGCGCGGATCTGCGTCTGGGCGGCGCGCCCCGTGTTGATCTGGCGGCGCTGACAGTCGATAGGCAAGGCTTTGATGCCATTGTCCTTGCGTCGGGTATGGCCCTCCGGTCGTTGTTCCCGGACCTCGATCTCACAGGGCGCCAGGGCCAGGTTGAGCATCTGATCGGTGCGGCTCCCGCCGGGCCTTCAGCGCTTGCCTCTGGTACTTACGCCATTGCTCTGGAGACTGAGCGTCTCTGGGGCGCGACCTTTGAGCCTGCCGGACCCGGAGACAGCGCTTCGGTGAGCGATGCGGCGAGGACGGAAAATCTTGATGGTCTTGAGGCTCTGCGGCCCTGGTGGGTCCATGAAGCGCGCCGGGGTGCGGCCGTATCGCGCGCTTCCGTGCGGGCGACGACGCCGGACCGGCTTCCCCTGATCGGGCGCGCGCCGGATACGGCGGGGATTATGTCGCTCTGGGGGAAGAAGGCGGTGCCGGACGACTGGCCGGTACTTCCAGGTGTCTGGCTCGCAGGCGGTTATGGCAGCCGGGGGTTCACATGGGCGCCGTGGGCGGCAGGTCTGGTTACGGCGGGCCTGCTCGGCGCCCCCGTGCCGGCAGACCTGCC
>CAYQRX010000063.1:0-13498 GCA_964419865.1 uncultured Hyphomonas sp.
CCCCCGGCCCGCTTGTTGCCTTTGCGGGTATCGGCCGGCCGGAGAAATTCTTCGACAGCCTGGCCGCTGCCGGCGGGGATGTGGTCGACTCGGTGCCGTTCGGCGACCATCATCTCTACACCGCCGGCGACATCCGCTACCTGACACGCGTGGCGGCAGATCATGGCGCCCGGCTGATCACGACCTCGAAAGATCATGTCCGCCTGCCGCCGGAGGCGCGCGCGCAGATCGAGGCCTGGCCCGTGAGGGCGGTTTTCGAGGATGACGCAGCGCTTGACGCCGTGCTCGCGCCGATCTTCAAACGCTGACAAGAAACTGGCAGAGCTGATGAACGACCAGTCGCCCACCGCCTATGTCCGCCCGAAGGACATCGACAACCGCGCCACCCTGATGCAGCGGATCGCCTGGCGGCTGGAAACCATCGCCTGGGATTTTCTCTATTGGGGGCCGATGAAGATGCTGGGGCCGGACAAGGCGTCGGACTTCGGCGGCTGGCTGGTCAAGAAGATCGGCCCGCGCCTGTCCCAGCACCGAACCATGAAGCGCAACCTCCGCCTCGCCTTTCCGGACTGGGATGAGGCTGAAATCGACAGGACGGCAATGGCGGCCTGGGAAAGCGCCGGGCGTACGGCGGGCGAGCTGCCGCACCTGCCGAAGATCGATCCCTATACCAGCGGGCGTGTGGATGTGGTGGGCGTTGAGGTGCTGGACGCGATCAAGGCCAGCGGCAAGGGCGCGGTCTTCATCTCCGGTCATTTCGCCAACTGGGAGATCATGCCGGCGGCGATCGTGAAGCGCATTCCGGACGCGGTGATGACCTATCGCGCGCTCAACAATCCGCATATCGACCGGCGCATCTCGGATCTGCGTCACGCCTATGGTACCCATGTGAAGGCGCCGAAGGGCATCGGCACGCGCGAGCTGATGCGGGCGCTGGCCAAGGGCGCGCCGGTGGCGCTGATGAATGACCAGAAGTTCAATGAAGGCATCCCCGTACCATTCTTCGGCCACGCCGCGATGACGGCGCCGGGACCGACGCGCTTGGCATTGAAATACAAGGTGCCGATCGTGCCCGTCTCGACCGTGCGGACCGGACCCGCGCGCTTTCGGGTGATCTTTCATGAGCCGTTCCTGCCGGAAGATACCGGCGATACGGAAGCCGACATCGCCCGCACCGTGCAGCGGATCAACGACTTCCTGGAGGCCTGTGTGCGCGCGCATCCCGGCCAGTGGTTCTGGCAGCACCGGCGGTGGCCGAAGGATGCCTGGCGCGATGCCGGGGTGATCTGAGAGACTGCCCTCGGCCGGCGCTGGACGGGCTGACTGCGGCTTAGTTTCAATAAAGGCAGGATTAAGGCGCTGGCCTTGCCCTCAGGGGCTGGCTGCGCTAGATAGGCTTTTGCTCAGACTGCGCAAAAGGATCATTCCACCGTCGCACAAGAGCCCTGATGCCGGCAGCATTTTGAGGTCACGCCTTGAAATGCTGTTTTTCAGGCCCAACTTATACTCAAATCGAGCAAAAGTGCTCGATGTGCAGAAGGAGCCTCCACATGGCCCGTCTCATTGATGCCGGTCCCGGCTGCCCGACCCCGACCCCGCTGCGCGGCGCCTCCGCCGCTGAAGCGCGCGGCCTCGTCTATGACGATGCGGTGAAGGCTGAAACCGACGCCCTTTACCCGCTGGTGCAGGATTTCATCACGCCGATGGACTGGCCCGCGATTGCGCCGCTCATTGCCGGCATCAACCGGCTGAAGCGCGAGAAGGATGCCGTCATCCTTGCCCACAACTATATGACGCCGGACATTTTCCGCCTCGTCGGCGATTTCCGGGGTGACAGCCTGCAGCTGGCGCGCGAAGCAGCCAAGGTAGAGCAGAGCGTGATCGTTCAGGCCGGCGTGCACTTCATGGCCGAGACCTCGAAAATCCTCGCGCCGGAGAAGACGGTGCTGATCCCCTCGCTGGAGGCGGGCTGCTCACTGGCAAGCTCGATCACGGGGGCCGATGTGCGCCTGATCAAGCAGAAATTCCCTGATTACCCGATCGTGACCTATGTGAACTGCACCGCCGAGGTGAAGGCGGAATGCCATATTACCTGCACCAGCTCCAACGCCGCGCAGGTGGTCGAAGCCATTGCGAAGGAATGGAATTCGGACACGGTGATCCTGGTGCCCGACCAGTATCTGGCGAAGAATGTCGCCGCCCAGACCGGCATCCGCATCCTCACCTGGCCGGGCGCCTGCGAGGTGCATGAGCAGTTCTCTGCCGAAGATGTGAAACAGCTGCGCGAGGCCCATCCCGGCGTGGTCATCCTGGCGCACCCGGAATGCCCGCCGGATGTGCTGGAGGCAGCCGACTATGCCGGCTCGACCGCCGCGCTGGCGAATTATGTCTCGGAGAGACAGCCCGGGAAGGTGGTGCTGCTGACGGAATGTTCGATGAGCGACAATGTCGCCGCCGAAAACCCCGGCGTGGACTTCATCCGGCCCTGCAATCTGTGCCCGCACATGAAGCGGATCACGCTGGAGAACATCTATGACTGCCTGAAAACCGGCACGCATGAGGTGACCATTCCAGAGGATGTGCGGGTGCGCGCAAAGCAGGCGCTGGACGCGATGCTGGCGCTGCCGAAGATGGAACGGCCACTGGATTTCGTGACCGGCCGAAAGCCGATGGAGCTGGAACTCGTGGTCTGATGTGGAATCCGGCTTGCCACGGGGCGGCCGGAGGGATGAAGTCACGAGGCGTGTTCAGGAGGGAGACCATGGGCAAGACTGGCAGACGCATTCTGGCGGCACTTATGGTGGCGAGCCTGGCGGCCGCTCCGGCGATGGCCAATGGCAAGAGCCAGGACCCGGCGGATGTGCTGGGCAATTGGAGCTTCCAGACCAGCCCCTATCGCAGCGGCCAGTGCGTCATGACCGGCACGATGCGCCTCTCCCCCCATCCGGACGATGGCCGCTATGAGTGCGAGCTGACGGCGGTGGAGATGTGCTCCATGTGGGGCCGCTCTGTCGTGCGCCAGTCCTGCGTCGCCACCCGCTTCGGAGACCAGGTGTCGATCCGCTCCACCATTGAGGAGATGCTGGAAGCCAAGTTCGAGGGCCTTGTCTATGTGCCGGACAATTTCACGCTGACGATCCAGTCGCCGCAACGCATGTTCGGCGCGCTCGTCTCGGCTGTCACAGCACCGGTGGAATTCCGCCGGGCGAGTGACGGCATCTCCTGACGGGCAGGCACGATGCTAAAAGGGGTATCCGACCGCCTGCAGGCCGGAGCAGGCGCTGCCACCGATGTCCTGATCGTCGGTGCGGGGCTTGCCGGCCTGTTCCTGGCGCTGAAGCTTGCCCCCCGCCCCTGTCTCGTGATCTCGCCGGCCCCGCTCGGGCAGGCCTCCTCCTCTGCCTGGGCACAGGGCGGGCTGGCTGCGGCGCTGCATCCGCTCGACTCGCCTGAGCAGCATGGGGCCGATACCGAAGCGGCCGGTGCCGGCCTTGTCGACCCGTCGGTCGCGCGCCTCATCGCAGAGGACGGGCCGGCGCGGGTACGCGACCTCGTGGCGCTCGGCGTACCGTTCGACCGCACGCCGGACGGCCAGCTGGCGCTGTCGCTTGAAGCGGCACATTCGCATCCGCGTGTCGCCCGCGTTTCCGGCGACCTTGCCGGCAAGGCGATCATGGACGCGCTTGTCGCCGCCGTCGCGGCCGCCCCGCATATCGAACTGATTGAGGGCGCGCGGGCCGCCGCACTGTTGCAGGATGCCAATGGCCGCGTCGGCGGCGTGATCCTGCGTGACGGAGACGGGCGTCCGACGATCCGCACCGCCCGCGAGACCGTGCTGTGTACCGGCGGCTCCGGCGGCCTGTTCCGCGTCACCACGAATCCGAAGGAAGCCCAGGGTGAGGCCATCGCGATGGCACATGTCGCCGGCGCGCTGCTGGCGGATCTTGAATTCGTTCAGTTTCACCCCACCGGCATCGACATTGGCCGCGATCCGGCGCCGCTCGCCACCGAAGCCCTGCGCGGCGAGGGCGCGACGCTGCATAATGCCGACGGGCGCAGCTTCATGGCTGACTATCATCCGTTGGCAGAGCTTGCCCCGCGCGATGAGGTGGCGCGCGCCATCCATGCCGAGCGCGCCGCCGGGCGCGGCGCCTATCTCGACTGCCGCAAGGCCGTCGGCGAGGCCTTCCCACATCATTTTCCAACCGTCTTTGCCGCCTGCATGAGCGCGAACATCGACCCGCGCCGCGACATGATCCCGGTGGCGCCGGCCGCGCATTACCATATGGGCGGAATCGTATCCGACCTCTGGGGACGCTCGACCCTGGATGGTCTCTCCGTCTGCGGAGAGTGCACCTCAACCGGCGCGCATGGCGCCAACAGGCTGGCCTCAAATTCGCTTCTGGAAGCCGTTGTCTTTGCCGAGCGGATCGCCCGGCGCCTGCGCGATGCTGACCTGGCCGAGGCCGGCGCCAGCAGCGCGGCGCTGACGCCGAACATATCAGCCGACGCTCTTCTTCAGCTGCGCGAGGCGATGTCGCGCGATTGCGGCGTGGTGCGCAGTGCGGCCGGGCTGACGGCGCTGATTTCGCTGATTGACCGGCTCGAAAGCAGCGCACCCGGCGCGCCGGCACTGGTGACCGCACGGCTGATCGCACAAGGTGCCCTCAACCGCCGGGAAAGCCGCGGCGGACATTTCCGCGCCGATTTTCCAGGCACCATTGCGCCAGAGCGCCAGTTCACCTTTCACGCAAGACGCGAGACTGTTTCCGGATGACGATTTATGTGCCGCCCCTCTCCCCCATCATCCTTGATCCGATTGTGCGCCTGGCGCTGGCCGAAGATCTGGGGCGAGCGGGCGATCTGACGACGGACGCAACCATTCCGCCGGAGACCCGGCTTTCGGTGGTGATCGCAGCGCGCAAGCCCGGCGTGATCGCGGGGCTGGACGCCGCCGCCTATGCCGCGCAGCTGGTGGACCCTGAGTTGAAACTGCAGATCGAAAAGCCCGATGGCAGCGCGCTGGCGCCCGGCGATGTGGTGGCGCGGCTGGACGGGTCTGCGCGCGCCATCCTGACGGCCGAACGCACCGTGCTGAACTTCCTCGGCCGCCTGTCGGGCGTGGCGACGCTGACACGGCAATATGTCGAGGCCGTCGCGCATACGCAGGCGCGCATCGTCTGCACACGCAAGACCACGCCGGGACACCGGGCGCTTGAAAAGCGCGCCGTGCGCTGTGGCGGGGGCACCTCTCACCGCTATGGCCTGGACGACGCCATCCTGATCAAGGACAATCATATTGCCGCCTGCGGGGGCTCGATTGCCGCGACGCTGGAACGGGCCAAGGCTTATGCCGGCCATCTGCGGATGATCGAGATTGAAGTAGACACGCTCCAGCAACTCGAAGAGGCGCTGAAGCATGGCCCCCACGCCGTGCTGCTCGACAATATGACCCTTGATGAGATGCGCGAGGCGGTACGGATCACCGCCGGACGCGTGACCTTGGAAGCTTCGGGTGGTGTGACCCTTCATTCCGTTGCGGCAATTGCTGAAACCGGTGTCGACTTCATCTCCTCCGGCGCCCTCACCCATTCGGCCCCCAATCTTGACCTCGGCCTCGATGTCGTCTGACAGTCTTTCAGGCTGAGAGACTGGGAGCGGGCGATGGGCGGAGCGAACGGACGCAAGACGATCTTCATTACGGGCGCAGCCTCAGGCATCGGCGCGGAGACCGCGCGGCATTTCGCGCGCAAGGGCTGGTTCTGCGGTCTCTATGATGTGAACCATGCCGGCCTGAAGGCTGTCGAAGCCGAGATCGGCAGCGATAACTGTCATCTCGCCAAGCTCGATGTGCGTGACCGCTCCGACTGGGCCCGCGCGGTCCAGGGGTTCGCCGCGGCAACAGGCGGAAAGATGCATGTCCTGTTCAACAATGCCGGCGTCGGCCGGCATGGCTGGTTCGAGGACGTCGCGCCGGAGGACAATGACTGGGTCGTCGATGTGAACGTCAAAGGCGTCATCAACGGCGTCCACGCCGCCCTGCCCCTGCTGAAGGCGACACCGGGCGCGCGGATCGTCAACACCGCCTCGACCGCCGGGATCGTCGGGGCGCCTCAGCTGGCGGTCTATTCGGCAACCAAATGGGCCGTGCGCGGCCTCACCGAAGCGCTCGATGCCGAATTTCGCGATCTCGGCATCCGCGTCACCAGCCTCATGCCCTGGTTCATCGATACGCCGATCCTGGACATGGGCAGCAAGGAGGGGGCAAACGAAAAGATGGCCGACCAGCTGCGCGAAGGCGGCGCGAAGATATACCCTGTCTCAATGGCGGCCGAACGCGCCTGGGACGCAGCCCATGGCGCGGACATTCACTACATGGTTGGCGGCGAGGCAGAGCGCGCCCGTTTCATGACGCGCTGGCTGCCGGGCATGGTGCGCAAGGGCATCCGCAAACGTGTACCGCCGCGGAGCTGAGCCCTGCGGCGGCAATCTTTTTCGAATTTGTGTGCGAAAAGACGTCTAGTTGGCCGCAACCGCAGTGGCCGCCGCAATCTGACGCGCCATATATTCGTCAACAGCGAGCGCGGGCTCCTCCGC
Organism: uncultured Hyphomonas sp.; assembly: GCA_964419865.1. Classification (GTDB taxonomy): domain Bacteria; phylum Pseudomonadota; class Alphaproteobacteria; order Caulobacterales; family Hyphomonadaceae; genus Hyphomonas. The sequence continues at coordinate 6,598 of CAYQRX010000063.1, forward strand.
CGGCGGCGCTTCATCGGCTTTCGCAGCTTCCTGTTTCTCAGCCTTCACCGTCTTGACCGACATCAGGCGCGGGGCAGAGGTCGACACCGTGCGGGTCGAGGTTGTCACGCCGGCCGGCGCAACAGCCGGAGTGACCGTATAGTAGCCGTCATCTGCCGCCGAAGAAGCGTCGGCAAAGAGCAGCCCCTCATCCAGAGCCGCCATATCAGCTTCCTTCGTCGCATCCAGCTCGGCGAGACGCAGCTCGGTCTGGCGTTTGCGGGCCTCGAAATTGCGCTCCACGCTCGCCCATTCGGCGCCGCGCGGGAAGCGGTAGAAGATATGCAGGCCGATCTGGTCGGTCTTCACGAGGCCGGCATTCCAGATCGGGTCGACATAGGTCGCATGATAGTGGGTCGCCCCACCGGTGCGCTCCTCATGCAGCTCCATCATCACATGGGCTGCAATCCGCTGGGCACGCTCCCAAGGCTCACCAGCTGCCTTGTTACGCTCCATCGAGCCGTCGCAGGTGAAGGTGAACTGGCAACCCGTCGTGCGGGTTGCGCCCTGGAAGACGACACCGCAGACGGTGTCGGGATAGCGGTGGTCGCGGACTCGGTTGGCGATCACCTCGGCAACGGCAATCTGGCCGGGAACCGGCTCGAAAGCGGCTTCGTAGTAGACCGCCTGCGCCATGCACATAAGCTCGGATTCGATCGTCTCGGCGCGCTGGATCTGGTCCGGGCGGAAGGAGGCAAGCGATGCCAGCGCCGCGCCGTCGCGGTCGCGCATCGCATAGCGGCTCATCGAGGAATCGATGTCACGCTTGAGGGTGTATTCGACGGTGCGCAGCCAGGGCGTGTCGAGCAAGGCGGGCGCCTGTCCCGCGGTGCGCACGGCAAGGCCGGCGTCTTCATAAGCGGCAAAGCGCTCGGCCTCGGCGCGGAACTCCGCCTCGGCGCGCAGCTCAGCCTGCTGGTCGGAAATAGCCGGAAGGGAAACGGACGCACTGACGGCGACAACGGCAATCATGCCGCCGCGCACAAACACATCACGCTGTTCCTGGTCAGTCATCCCGAGCCACCACCGTGTGAGCTTTTCACGCAGCCCATTAACCCGCGATACACTGAACCCTCGTGGTTTCAGAAACCTTAACATCACCGCTCCTCTGTCTCCGGCCGGCAGTTATCACTCTGCCTGTTCGCCCGGAGGTTCCGAGATCTATTTGTTTCATGTGGCCGAAGCTGCCCGGCCGGTCCTGATGCAGACCGGGGGGACTTGGCCCACCCGCAACCATCTAGCAATATTTCCGCCAGTTCTTTGAGTGACAATTCAGAAAGTCCGTAATCCCGCCCATAAGCGGCGGGTCAGGCCGGACGGGAGAAGTCCCGGCTAATTCTCTGAAAATTATCTGGAAATTTGCCTGTCCGAATCGGCCCTGGCGCAAGCTGAAGGCATATGGCTGTTGCAGAAATACAACGCTCAAGCGCCCCGGTTTCAGGCGGGATTCCAGCGAAAAGGTTAAGAAGCGGGCGTCCGGATCGCCGCTTGTGCCGCCGCGAGACGGGCAATCGGCACCCGGTAAGGCGAGCAGGAAACATAGTCGAGTCCCGTGCGGTGGCAGAAATCGACCGAAGCCGGGTCACCGCCATGCTCGCCGCAGATACCGAGTTTTATGCCCGCCCGGGTGCGCCGGCCGCGCTCTGCAGCGATTCTGACGAGCTCGCCGACACCGTCCTGATCGAGCGTGACGAAGGGGTCCTTCTCATAGATCCCCTTCTCCGAATAGGCCGTCAGGAACCTGCCGGCATCGTCGCGCGAGATGCCGAGCGTGGTCTGGGTCAGATCGTTGGTGCCGAAGGAGAAGAACTCCGCGGCCTGAGCAATCTCTCCCGCGGCAAGGGCGGCGCGCGGCAACTCGATCATGGTACCGACCATATAGTCCAGCGTCACACCGGTCTCAGCGAAGACTTTCTTCGCCGTCTCATCCACCAGCTGTTTCAGGATCTCGAGTTCGCGGTGCGTGGCCACCAGGGGGATCATCACTTCCGGCACCGGCCGCAGCTCGCCTTCCTTCGAGACATTGACCGCAGCTTCGAAAATCGCGCGCGCCTGCATCTCATAGATTTCCGGATAGGTGATGCCGAGGCGGCAGCCGCGATGGCCGAGCATGGGGTTGGACTCGTGCAGGTCTGCTGCGCGCCGGCGCAGCTCGTCGGCGCTGAGTCCGGAGGCTTTCGCCACGGCGGCGATGTCTTCATCCGTATGCGGCAGGAACTCGTGCAGCGGCGGATCAAGCAGGCGGATGGTTGCCGGCCGGTCTCCGAGAATATGGAAGATTTCCTCGAAATCGGAGCGCTGCATCGGCAGCAGCTTCGCGAGCGCCTCGCGCCGGCCCTTCTCGTCATTCGACAGGATCATCGTGCGCACGGCCGGGATACGCTCTTCCTCGAAGAACATATGCTCGGTGCGGCAGAGGCCGATGCCCTCGGCGCCGAACTCGACGGCCGTGCGCGTGTCCAGCGGGGTTTCGGCATTGGCGCGGACCTTCAGCTTGCGGCGCTTGTCGGCCCAGCCCATCAGCTCGCCGAAATCGCCGGAGAGGTCCGGATTGATGAGTTCGACAGCGCCGGCGATGACGCGGCCATTGACGCCGTCCACCGTAATCACATCGCCCTTGCGGAACGTGCGGCCACGGGCGCTGAATTCGCCCCTCGCGCTGTCGATGCGCAGGTCAGACGCGCCGCAGACGCAGGGCCGCCCCATCCCGCGTGCAACCACGGCTGCGTGGCTGGTCATACCGCCGCGCGCGGTGACGATGGCGCGGGCCGCGTGCATGCCCTTGATGTCGTCCGGGCTCGTCTCGACACGGACGAGGATGACATCCTCGCCCTTGGCGGCCAGGTTGAAGGCCTCGTCGGAATCGAAGACGACCTTGCCGACTGCAGCGCCGGGGCTCGCCGGCAGGCCCTTGAAGGCAACATCATAAGCTGGCTTGCCGGCTTTCTTGTTCTCATCATCGGACGGGATGCGCGGGTGCAGCAGTTGGTCGAGCGCAGCCGGATCAATCCGCAGCAGCGCTTCCTCCTCCGTGATCAGACCTTCTCGGACCATGTCGACGGCGATCTTGACGGCGGCGGCGGCCGTGCGCTTGCCGCTGCGGGTCTGCAACATGTAGAGCGTGCCGTCCTCGACGGTGAACTCGATATCCTGCATGTCCTTGTAATGGCGCTCCAGCGTCGCGGCGACATCGCGCAGCTGGCGATAGACTTCCGGCATCGCCTCTTCGAGCGGGGCGTCAGAGGAGCCAAGCGTATTGGCGCGCTCGCGCGAGATCGGCGCGGGCGTGCGGATGCCGGCCACAACATCCTCACCCTGAGCATTGATCAGGTATTCGCCATAGAAGATCGGCGAGCCGTTCGACGGATCGCGCGTGAAGGCGACCCCCGTTGCCGAGGTTTCCCCGAGATTTCCGAACACCATCGACTGCACATTGACAGCCGTGCCCCAGCTTTCCGGAATGTCGTTGAGCTTGCGATAGATGATCGCCCGGTCGCTCATCCAGGAGTTGAACACGGCGGAAATTGCACCCCAGAGCTGCTGACGCGGATCTTCCGGGAACGGATGCCCGAGCTCTTTCTGGACAGCGTCCTTGTAGCGGACGATGACGTCTTTCCAGTTGTCGGCCGTCAGATCGGTGTCGAGATCCAGCCCTTCGCGATCCTTGTAATCATCCAGGATGTGTTCGAACTCGTCATGGCTGATGCCGAGGACAACATTGGAATACATCTGGATGAAACGGCGATAGCTGTCATAGGCGAAGCGCCCGCCCGCCTTCTCCGCGAGACCGGCGGCAACCTCTTCATTCAGGCCGAGATTGAGGACGGTATCCATCATGCCCGGCATCGAGGCGCGCGCGCCCGAGCGGACGGAGACGAGCAGCGGGTTGGCCCGATCACCAAAGCCCTTGCCGGTCTTGGCTTCAAGATCGGCGAGCGCCGCGGAAACCTGCGCCTCCAACGTGCCCGGATAGGCCCGGCCGGTCTCGTAATAGGCAACGCAGACGGCCGTAGAGATCGTGAAGCCGGGCGGGACAGGCAGGCCGAGCTTTGCCATTTCGGCAAGGTTGGCGCCTTTGCCGCCGAGCAGGTCCTTCATCGAGGCATCGCCATCGGCCGTGCCGCCTCCGAAGGCGTAAACCCATGTTTCATCAGCGGTTTTCAGCGCAGCGTTGCCCATACGAAACGACCCTCGTCTACATGCTCTGCTTATGTCCGGTTGTGGCGCACCGGCGGTTTGCAAGTCCTATGCTGCAAGCGCGAGAGAATTGCCAGACACGGAATTGTCACGGGGGCATAAGCGGCCATGACAAGCTTGTCTTGCGGCTCAGCCCTCGATTTTCGAGAAGTCGGCGACCTTGTGGAGCGCCCCGCGCACCGCGATCAGCAGGGCGAGGCGGTTCTCGCGCACCTTCGGGTCCGAATCATTGACCATCACCGCCTCGAAGAAGGCATCGACCGGCGCGCGCAGGCCCGCGAGCACCGTCATCGCGCCGGCAAAGTCTTCGGCCTTGAGCGGCGCCTCCAGCGCGGCTTCGGCGGCGGTGAGGGCTTTCCAAAGCGCCTGCTCTTCGGCGGGCCCCTTCCCGATCAGCTTCGCATCGACCGCGAGGCCTTCCGGCAACGCGCCCTTCTTCTCCTCGGCCTTCAGGATGTTCGCCGCCCGGCGATAACCGGCGAGCAGGGTCGCCCCGTCTTCGGTCTCGAGGAACGCGCCCAGCGCCTCGACACGCTTGACGATCAGGACGAGGTCGCATCGGCCCGGCATGTCGAGGCAGGCATCGATCCAGTCATGCCGTGCGCCCCGGTCGCGAAGGTAGACCTTCAGCCGCTCGTGCAGGAAGGCCAGCAGGTCATCGCTGACCGACGGATCATGCGCGGAGACACGGTGCGCCCAATCCGGCAGCCCGCCCTCGATCGCAGCAAGGGCGCCCTGCGCCGCGTCGCTGAAGACGCCTTCGCTCATGATCGCACGCGCCAGCGCGGACAAGGACGGCGAAGACCAATCGGCTGCCTGCGGACCAATCTGGTGTTTCAGGACCTGCGCATCATTGAATCGGTCGAGGCTGAAACGGAGCTTGTTGTCCAGGATCAGGCGCACCACACCAAGCGCCGCCCGGCGCAGTGCAAACGGGTCCTTCGATCCAGTCGGCTTTTCGTCAATCGCCCAGAAGCCGGTCAGCGTGTCGAGTTTGTCGGCCAGCGCGACGGCGATGGAGACCGGGTCGGTGGGGACGGTGTCGCTGGGGCCCTGAGGTTTGTAATGGTCGCGGATGGCGTCGGCGATGCGGGCATCCTCGCTCGCGGCCAGCGCATAATACCGCCCCATCACGCCCTGCAGCTCCGGAAACTCGCCCACCATCTCCGACACAAGGTCTGCCTTCGCCAGCCGCGCGGCGCGTTCTGCAAGCTCCGGATCCGCGCCGACCTTGTCAGCAAGTTCCCGCGCCAGCGCCGCAACGCGCTCGACCTTGTCGCCCAGCGAGCCCAGCTCTTCCTTGAACGCGATGGTCTTGAGCTTTTCGCCCATCACCTCCAGCGGCGTCGCCTTGTCCTTCTCCCAGAAGAAACGCGCATCCGACAGGCGCGCCGACAGCACGCGGCCATTGCCCTCGGCGATCTTTGCGCCGCCATCGGCTGCGGCAATGTTCGCCACCACGATGAACACAGGCGCGAGCTTGCCGGTCTTCTTGTTGTTCGCCGCGAAGTATTTCTGGTGCGTGCGCATGGAGAGGGTAATGACTTCCGGGGGAAGGTCCAGGAAGCCCGCATCCATCTGCCCAAGGACGACCACCGGCCATTCGGCAAGGCCCACAACCTCTTCCAGCAGGCCCTTGTCCTCGATCCAGTCGAGCCCTGCTCCGGCGCAGACCTTTTCGATCCCCTCCAGGATGATCCGGCGGCGGTCATCGCGGGAAAGGATGACATGCCCCTTGCCTTCCAGCTGCGCCTTGTAATCCTTCCATCCTTTGACCGTATACGGACCGCGACCGTGAACACGGTGGCCCTCGGTTTCGTTTCCGCTGGCAACGCCGCCGACTTCAAGCGGAACAACCTTGCCATCCAGTACACAGACGATCCGCTGCAGCGGGCGCACCCAGCGCAACTCGCCATCCGCCGTCCGCATGGATTTCGGCCAGTGAAAATTCCGCACGATCTCCGGCACAGCCTCGGCGATGATGTCCTTCGCGTCCCGGCCCGGGGTCGAGATATAGGCGACATAGAAATCGCCTTTCTTCGGGTCGGAGACGATCTCCGCCTCGCTGATATCCTTCAGCCCTGCCCCGCGCAGGAAGCCGGCAATCGCCTGTTCCGGCGCGCCGACCTTGGGGCCCTTCTTCTCCTCGCGCACATCGGCCGAGCGGGCGTCCAGCCCCTCGATCACAGCCGTCAGGCGGCGCGGGCCGGACACCGCAGAGGCGTCCTTCCAGCCGAGGCCCGCTTCCTTCAGCTTGCCGTTCAGCGCGGCGAGCAGGTCGGCCTCCGCCTTCGCCTGCATGCGCGCGGGGATTTCCTCGGAGAAGAGTTCGATCAGAAGGTCAGCCATAGGCCCTGTCAGTCGCCGGAATTAGGGGTCGCCACGGCTTACAGGCCCGCGCGCCGGGGTCAAGGGAGCGAGGCTGCCCCAAAGCCCCTTCTCCTCCCGGGGAGAAGGGGTTGAACCGATCAGAGCGAATTATGCGTCCCATCGCAGAGCGGGCTCTTGCCCGTGCGTTTGCAGGCGCAGAAGAAGGCCTTGCCGGTCTTGCTGCATTCCCAGCCGACAGGGGTGAACTCCGTGCCCTTGTGACTGCCATCGCAGAAGGGCTGGTTCTTCGAGCGCCCGCAGGCGCACCACCAGTACATCTTCCCCTCTTCCACAC
>CAYQRX010000064.1:0-13466 GCA_964419865.1 uncultured Hyphomonas sp.
GACAATCCGCTCGAACGTCTCCCAATCAAGGCTCTGATACGGCGCCGCCCGGCGCACCTCATCGAAAAGCTCCGCCAGCCGGAAACCCTCGCCGCAGGCCCGGCCCATCACATGCTGTGCAAGAATATCCAGCGCGCCGGCGCGCGGCGCCTCCCCGTCAATCTCACCCGCCTCAACGGCTGCTTCCGCCGCGCGGCATTCCAGCACCTCGAACCGGTTCGTCGGCACAAGGAGGGCCTGGCTCGCCTCATCCATCCGGTGGTTCGACCGGCCGATGCGCTGGATCAGCCGTGCCGCCCCCTTCGGCGCTCCCATCTGGATCACAAGGTCCACCTCGCCCCAGTCAATCCCGAGATCGAGTGTGGAGGTGCAGACGACCGCCTTCAGCTGTCCCGCCGCCATTGCGGCTTCCACCCGCGCCCGCTGCTCCCGCGCCAGCGATCCGTGATGCAGCGCAATCGGCAGGCCGTCCTCATTCACGCTCCACAGTTCCTGGAACAGCAGCTCCGCCTGGCTGCGCGTATTGACGAAGACAAGGCTCATCTTCGCATCGCGAATGGCCTCATACACCTCCGCCACCGCAAACCGCCCCGAATGCCCCGACCAGGGAATCCGCTCCCGCGAGACGAGGATGTCCACCTCCGCCTTCACTCCGCCGGGCGCAGTGATGATCCGTACACCTTCAAGCCCCCTCTCACTTGGGAGAGGGGATTGGGGGTGAGGGGCTGCCCCAAGCGGTGCGCTCTGTGGCTGCCCCCTCACCCCTGCCCCTCTCCCCCTCGGGGGGGAAGGAACCTCGGCCTCCAAACCCCTCCGCCTGCGCACATCCAGCCACCGCGCCAACAGCTCCGGCTCGCGCACTGTCGCCGACAGGCCGATGAACCGGCAGTCCGGCGCCCATTCGGCCAGCGTCGCCAGTCCCAGCGCCAACAGGTCTCCCCGCTTCGACGGCGCGAGTGCATGGATCTCGTCGATGATCACGCAGCGCAGATCGGCGAAGAACGCCGCGGCATGATCCGACGCAATCAGCAGCGCCAGCTGCTCGGGCGTCGTCAGCAATATGTCCGGCGGCGACTTGCGCTGGCGCTGGCGTACATGGCTGGCCGTGTCGCCCGTACGCGTCTCGATCCGGATATCGAGCCCCATCTCCTCCACCGGCGCCATCAGATTGCGCGCCACATCCGCCGCCAGCGCCTTCAGCGGAGAAATGTAGAGCGTATGCAAAGCGGGGTAGCGTCCTCCCCCGCTTGCGAGGGAGGTGGCAGACGGCGAAGCTGGCTGACGGAGGGGGGAAGCCCCACTGAGCTCCACCAGGCTTCCCAGAAACCCCGCCAGGGTCTTGCCCCCGCCGGTCGGGGCGATCAGCAGGGCGCTCTGCCCCGCCAGCGACGCCTCCGCCAGCGCCAGCTGGTGCGGTCTGGGCGTCCAGCCGCGCGCCGCGAACCAGGCCTCGAAGACCGGCGGCAGGCGGAAGGAAGACAGCTGGGTATCGGCCATGTCGGGATTAAACTAAGGCAAGACGGCCAGTCTGGCTCTTTCCTTTTTTGCAGCATCGGGAGATTTTGCACCCCGCCAGCCCCGCTCAAGGAACCGATCATGCGCCCCGCCCTCCCCATCCTTGCCGGCCTTTGCGCATTCAGCCTGCCGGCCAGCGCCGATCCGCTGCTGGAAACCGCGCGCAGCATCTCGAAGGAAGGTCCCGACTACCGGTTTGAGATGGCCTATAATGACGGCGCCCAGCGTTTCGTTCTCAAGGTCGATCAGGCCCGGCCCGAAGACCAGCGCGTGGTGTCGATCGCGCCCGACCCGTCGGGCCTCGAAGGCGATGCCGCCAAACGCGCCCAGAGGCTGAAGACCGAAACCAGGGGCGACATCTGGTGCAGCAATTTCGCCGCCAACATTCCGGCGAGCGCAAGGCGTGTCTCCGACACGCCCACCTCAGCGACCTACAGTTTCACGCCCCTGCCGGGCCGAGGACGGGGAGATGCGCGACATCGTCAAACACCTCACCGGCACGGCCACGATCGAAAAAGCGTCCGGGCAAATCCTTGCCTATGAGCTGACGGCGCCGAAAGCCTTCAAACCGGCTGTTGTGGCAAAGGTCGATCGATTCTCCATGAAGGTCGCCTGCCGGGCGGCCCCGGACGGGCGCACCCATATCGACACATTCGCACTCGACCTTGCCGGCTCGGCAATGATGAAACCGTTCAGCCAGTCAGAGCGCCGCACGATCTCGAATCTGGCGCCCGCGGCCTCCTCCGGCTACGGCGCCCCGTGACCCCCTACCAGTTGCCGCGCAGACGCGGCCGCGGGCGATTGGCCCGCTCATTCTCCGCCTCGGCCTGGCGGCGAAGTTCCTCTGCCGCCGCGCCCCGATCCATGTCCGCCGCCTGCAAGGCCCGCACGACATCCAGCGTGAACCGGTCGATATCGAAGCGCGCGCCGCCGATGACGTCATAGCCCTGCCGGACGATCACGGCGTCAAGCGCCGGGATGATGACGATATACTGGCCGCGGTTGCCGGCTGCATAGAACGTGCCTTCCGGCACGCCCGGCACATTGTTCATGAGCCAGAACTGCGCGCCATAGCCGGCCCCATCGGCCGGTTGGGCCGGGGCAGGTGTACGGACGAACTCGGCCCAGTTTTCCGGCAGGAGCCGCTCGCCCGCCCACATCCCATCCTGCAGGTAGAGTTGGCCGATCCGGGCAAGATCACGCCCCGTCGCCCAGACCTGGCTGGAGGAGATGAAATCGCCGTTCCAGTCGATCTCCAGCGTCGTGCGCACGGCGCCGATCTTGTGCAGCAGGCTCTCATACGGGAAGCGGTGATACAGGACGTCGTCGTTCAGCGCTTCGCGCAGCGCACGCATGGCGATGACGGAATCATTGTTGGCATATTTGAACCGCGTGCCGGGCCGCGCCTCAAGCACGCCCACGGCCGACTGGTCCACCACACGCCCGCCGCCGAAATACAGCCGGTCCGTACGCGCCCCATTCTCGCCGCTGTCGAGCCCGCTGGCCATATGCAACAGATGGCGGATCGTGATCTCGCGGCGCGGATCGGCGCCCTTGTTCCAGGCAGCGATCACCGCCGGATAGTCGATATCGATATGCCCCTGCCGGCGCGCCGCCCCGATGATGGTCGCATTCAGCGACTTGGCGACCGACCAGGTCCGCTGCGGCGTCTCATGCTCCACCCCGCGGGCATAGCGTTCGGCCACGACCTGCCCGTTGCGCACAATGATCGCCGAACTCGTCCGTGTGCCGACACCATACGTCGTCTCGTCAAACGCGGCCGTGATCGGCATTTCCAGCCGCTCGGCCTCCTCCAGACGCAGCTCAACTTTCACATTCGAACCGATGGCGCTGCCGCGGTCCTGCGCCGTCGGTTCCGGCCAGGCAGCATAGCGCGGCAGGAAGTCCAGCGCCTTCTCATCCGCGCCGATCGGCAGCTGGGTGCAACCATAACCGGGGCGGAAGGCCGCCATGCGCGGCGGCATGTCCGGGCTGTAGGTTACAGACACGATCTTGCGCGCCTGATCGACCACCGGCGGCGGCAGCTGGTCATAATGGCGGATATAGTCGGGGTAGATGCCTGCCAGCTCATTCTGGTCGATTTCGGCCTGCGTCTGTTTCGCCACGAACAGGCCGGAACAGGTGAACGTCGCTTTCCATCCCGCGGCCATCGCCCGCTGGATTTCCGGCGTATTGCCGCCTTCCTGCGCGACTGCCGGAAAGCTGAGTGGAATCGACAGGGCCAGCATGGCCAGAGCGGAACGAAAGGCGGGCATTGGGCGTGTCTCCTTGGTTCTGGGCCAAGTGTAAGCAGACCGGCCCTGCGGGCAAGACCGGGGCGGCAGTAAACCGCCCGCAAACCGCCAGGCCCCGCGCCCTGCTGGACGCGGGCGGGCCACCCTCTATACTTTCCCCCGTCGCCGCCAGCTCCGGAGCCTGCCATCCAAAGCCGTCTTGCCCCTCTCCTCATACTCATCCTCGCCCTCGCCCAGCCGCTCGCCGGCGCGCTGGCGCCAGCCTTCGGCATAGGCACCCCGATCGGCGCAGCGAGCGCGGGCACCGATGCGGCCGATCAGCCCCTGCCGGCCTTCTTTTCGATCTGGAGCGTGATTTTCGCCGCCTATGGCGCCTTCGGCCTTGCAGGCCTGATTGCCCCGCAGCGCTGGCCCCGGCCGCTCGCCCGGCCGCTGATCCTGGCCGGCGCCGGTAATATTGTCTGGATGCTCGCCGCGCAGCTGATCGTCTTCCAGCCGCTGGATTTCCTTCTTCTCTTCCCCATCCTCGCCGCCGCCTGGTGGGCGGCGCGGGAAGCCGAGAAGCTGCGCGCGCCCGGCCGCCCCCTGGTTTTTCATCTTGGCGAGGCGGCCAGCGGCCTGCTCGCCGGCTGGCTGTCGGTCGCCGTCTCGATCTCGGTACCGCTGACCATCCGCAGCCTCACACCCATCGCCCCCACCGATTTTCCCTGGCCGATGTTCTGGTCGGCCCTCCTGCCCGCCGCCTTCTTCGCCTGGCTCTTCACCCGCAGGATCAGCCGATCGCTCTGGTATTTCGCCGCCGCCAGCTGGGGCATCCTCGGCATTGCGTTCCACAACTGGTATGAGACCGGCATGCACCTCATCGGCCATGTCGCGCTCGGCTTCCTTCTCTTGGTGCTCCTGTGGAGGCTGACGCGGGGGTCAAACCCGGCTAAACCGGCCGCATGACGACGATTCCAACCGATACGAGCGGCCTGCTTGAGCTGCTGAACATCGACACCACCACCTGGCCGGCCTGGATCGCCGCCGCCTGGCCGGAATTCTTCAAATGGACCATCGTCCTCTTGTCGGTCGGCGTCATCTGGCTGCTGGCCACGCTGGTCAAGTATCTGGTCGGCCTGATCGGCAAATGGGCAACGCCGAAGGAACGCAGTTTCGAGGGCTCGGCCTGGGACCTTACCGCCTCGATCTCGCGCGTCTTTGCGCTGATCCTGCTCTCGCCCCTGCCGCTTGGCCTTGCCGGCTATGACTGGCGTGCCCTGATCGAGCAGCGCGGGCCCGGCGCCTTTGCAGCCGTTGCCATCCTGGTCTTCGCCCTGATGGGCGCCAATATGATTTCCCGCTCGCTGCGCCGCTTCGGTGAGAAGGCCCACACCCATGCCGGCGCCGACGATACGCTGATCGCTTTCAGCGCCGCCCTGATCAAATACGTCATCTTCGCCGTCGCGATCGTGATGGCGCTGATCCAGCTCGGCTTCCCGGCCGCCTCGCTCGCCGCCATTCTCGGCGCCGCCGGCCTCGCCATTGGCCTGGCGCTGCAGGACACGCTGAAATCGGTCGCCGCCGGCGTGATGCTCGCCATCTTCCGCCCCTTCCGGATCGGGGATTTCGTCACCCTGGCTGGCCTTGATGGCGAGATCACCAGCATCACCCCCTTCACCACCTCGCTGAAACAGGGCGACAACAAGATCGTCTCGGTCACCAATGACAAGGTCTGGGGCTCACCGCTGATCAACCACACGCTCCAGCCCTTCCGGCGCGTCGATCTGATCTTCTCGGTCTCCTATGAGGACGATCTCGACCATGTGCTGCAGGTGATGCGCGCCGCCGCCGAACAGCATCCGCATGTCATCCCCTACATGCCGATCTGGGCCGGGGTGCATTCCCTCGACGACTGGAGCGTCGCTGTGCGTTTGCGCGCCTGGGTCGCGACCGGCAATTTCTTCCAGGCGAGCGCCGATCTGCGCAAGGGGGTCAAACAGGCCTTCGACCGCGAGGACATCTCGATCCCCTATCCGATCCAGGTCGAATACCAGCATGACGGCGCAAAAATGCCGCCGAGGAAGACCCGCGCCCTCTATGAGGATACCCGGCCGCGCCGTGACATGCCCGAAGAGGCCGATGACGGCTGACCCGCCTCCATCCCCCACCCCCGTTGCCACACTACAGAAGGAACCCAAGGCAAGCAGAAACCGCCTCATGCTGATGGAAGACAGCAGGCTCACTGAACAAGGAGACTGATATGGACGACACCCTCACCCCCCAGGCCCTCTGGGATTCGCTAAGCCCCTACCTCCTGCCTTTCGGCCTCAGAGTGATCGGTGCGATCGTCCTCGTCATTATCGGCCTGCGGATCGCCAGCTGGCTGGGCACGCTTGTGCGCAAGCAGGCCGAGAAAAGTCCGCAGATCGACAGCACGCTCGGCAACTTCTTCGCCTCTCTGGTCCGCTGGGCCGTCATCACCGCTGTCGCGATCGCCGCGCTGCAGGTCTTCGGCGTTCAGGCCACCAGCTTCGTTGCCGTGCTCGGCGCGCTCACCCTGGCCATCGGCCTGTCGATGCAGGGCGCGCTCGGCAACATCGCCTCCGGCGTGATGATCATGGTCTTCCGCCCCTACAAGCTCGGCGACTATATCGAGGCCGCCGGTGTCGCCGGCACGGTCAAGGACATATCCCTCTTCCAGACGATCATGGCCACGCCGGACAATATCAAGGTGCTGGTGCCCAACAGCCAGGCCATTGACGGGGTGATCAAGAATTTCTCCGGTTTCGATCGCCGCCGCGCCGACGTCACCTTCGGCATCGACTATGACGACGACATGGACCGGGCCATTGCCATCATCCGCGAGATCATCGACGCCGACCCCCGTATCCTGAAGGATCCCGAACCCTTCGTCCGTGTCGTCAATCTCGGCGAAAGCTCCGTCGACATCGCCAGCCGCAGCTGGGTCATGTCCGCCGATTACTGGCCCGTGCGCTTCGACATAACCCAGAAGGTCAAGGCGGCCTTCGACCGGGAAGGCATTTCCATCCCCTATCCGCACCGGACCGTGGTTCAGAAACATCCGGCCAGCTGAAGCCCTCCCTTCACGCCGGGGCTTGTCAGGCTTAGACTGGTAGCATGACGGATCGTCCTGACCTGCCCCGGCCGCACCCTCCCGCTGTGCAGCCGCCCCCGCCGGCGCCGCTGGTTCCGCCTGCGCCGCGCCCGCTGCTCGTCCGGCTGTTCGGCATCAGCGTCTGGGGCGGGATCAAGCTCGCGGGGCTTTGCATCCTCGTCGGCTTCTTCGTCATGGCGGCGAGCTTTGACCCCAGCCATCCCGATTTCAATATCGGCGAGGCCTTCGGCGCCATGATCGCGCAGGTCTTCTCGGCCCTTGGCTGGATGATCCGGAATTTCTGGCAGCCGCTGCTCGCCGGCGCCCTCGTCGTCCTGCCCATATGGGCCATCTGGCGCGTCATCAGCCTGCCTTTCCGGAAATAGGCCGGAAATAGCCTGCCGCGACGTTCCGGCTGGCGGCGCGCCCGGCGCGGCTTATACTCTGGCAAAAGCGATCCCGGAGGAAACGGCAATGGATACGTCCAAACTCATGTTCAAAGACGGCCTGATGGCGGGCGAGCGCATCCTCGTCACCGGCGGCGGCACCGGTCTCGGCAAGGAAATGGCCGAAGGCTTTCTGAAGCTCGGCGCCGAGGTTCATATCTGCGGCCGGCGCGGCGGGGTCTGCGAGGAAACCGCCAATGAGCTGATGAAGAAACATGGCGGCAAGGTCGTTCCCCATGCCTGCGACATCCGCGTTGCCGAGGCCATCACCGAGATGAACGATACCATCTGGTCGAAGCACGGGCCCCTGACCGGCCTGATCAACAACGCCGCCGGCAATTTCATTTCGCGTACGGAGGATCTCTCGATCCGCGGCTTCGACGCGATCTCCAACATCGTCTTCCGCGGCAGCTTCTACATGACGCACGACATCGGCAAGCGCTGGATTGCCGAGAAGCGGCGCGGCAATGTCTGCTCCATCCTCACCACCTGGGTGTGGAATGGCGGCCCGTTCGTCGTGCCCTCGGCGATGTCGAAGGCGGCCGTCAACACGATGACCCAGTCACTCGCCGTCGAATGGGGCCGCTATGGCCTGCGTTTCAACGCCATCGCCCCCGGCCCGTTCCCGACTGAGGGCATGTCGAAACGCCTCTCCCCGGACACCGATATGGGCTCGAGCATGGACCGCGGCGTCGCCAACCCCATGGGCCGGGTCGGCGAGATGCACGAACTCGTCAACCTCGCCGTCTTCCTGATGGCGCCGGGCGCCGAGTATGTGAACGGCCAGACCATTGCCATCGACGGGGCAATGTACAACGCATCCGGCGGGAACTTCAGCATGCTGGCTGCCTGGGGCGACGAGCAATGGGCCGCCGCCCGCCAGGCCATCGAAGCCACCAACGCCAGCGACAGGGCCAAACGGACGGTGTAAGCTCCGCCCGGCTGACACGTCAGGGGGCATTCATGCAGGTTGCGAACAGGGACATGTTCCCGGCGCCCGAGATGCGGGCGCGCTTTCCGGCGATCACGGCCCTCCTTGCCAACGAACACGCCGATGCCGCCTTCAACCGGCATGAGGTCCTCTCGGTGCGGGCCAAACGCGCTTATCACCGGCTTGGCCTCGCCTCGATCATCCTGATCAGCGGCGCTGCCATCTACACCATCGCCGAAACGCTCCTTTTCCGGGGCCTGGCCCCCTCCTGGGTCGGTATCCTCATGGCCATCGCCGCCGCCTTCGGCCTCGGCGCGCAGGTCTACATGCTCGCCGCCCGCCTGCGCAGCGTCTGGCTGATCAACCGGTTTGCCTGCGAGCGCCTGCGTTCGATCAAGTTCCAGGCCTATGCCCTTGCCAGCGCGGCCACCAGCAGCGAAGAGCTCGCCGCCCGCGTCGCCGCCTTCACCGCCACCGAACTTGCAAAACTAGCCGAGGAGGTGAACACGGGGATCGCCGTCTTCGAGAACTTCGTGCCCGAGCGGCTCGTGATCGACCCCGGCCCGCCATCCGGCCCCGGAAACCCGGACATCATCCGTGAAGCGACCACCGCCTATGAGGAGCTCCGGGTTACCTATCAGGACCGTTTCGCCGCCGCCGAACTCCTCCGCCTGCGCCAGAACCGCCGCTTCTTCCACTCGGCGGCCGACCTTATCTATTTTGCCGGCGCGGTTCTCGTGCTGCTCTCGCTGCTCTCCAAGGTCGTCCCCGGCATCCCAATCAGCACTTGGGTCGATTTCTTCGCGATCTCATGCTTCGTCGCCTCGCTGTCGAAGCTCGTGCTCGACAATGCCTCGCTGACCGAGCCTTCCGCCGCCCGCTTCGTGCGCTACCGCGAAGACATCGCCCGCATCAACGCCAGCATCCGCAGCGGCGAGGGCCTCGACGCCTTCGTGCCCGCGATGGAACGCATCGCACTGGGCGAACTCGAACAATTCTGCGACGCCGCCAAGACGATCAACTACCGGCTCTGAAGCAGCGTTCCGAAAGGCGGGAACCTGTTTTCGGAACAACGCCGCGACAAACAGAATAAGGCGGGACACCGGGCTGATTCCTTGAATCAGACGGGTGTCCTAATCCCGCGGCGGCCAGCCACACAGCCAGATATCATCCGGCCCGTAGACGAACACCTCCGCCTCGCGCGCACCCATCACCCGCCCGAGACGCTCCGACACATGCCGGGCAAAGCGTTCGCAGTCCGGGCTCGTCATCTCTCCGGACAGGCCAATGATGGCCGGGCTGTTCCCCTGCGGATCATATTTCGCCGACACTGCCGCCGGAGCCCCGCGGAAGCCCGCGAGGATACCCGCCGGCACATCCGCCATCCGCTCCGGGTTCAGCGTCGAATAGACCCCGCCTCGCGCCGGCACGAAGAATTCAAGCCCGAACGCCTCCCCCGGCACGATTCCCCCATCCGCCGTGCGCAACCGCTGCACCAGCGAGAAGGTGGAAGATTTGTCCGTCCGCACCACGATCCGCACCGTCACCGTCTCACCCGCCGGCACCTCGAACGAGGCCGGGACGACAGCCACATACCCCGCCCGCTCCGGATCGAGATAGAGGTCATGCATAGACATCGACGGCGCGGCGACAATTGTCATCGGCAACTTGTTCGAGATCCGCGAGCGGAAAGGCAGCGTGCGCACATCGCCCAGCGCGGTGAACTGCATCTCGCCCGATGCGCAGACGAACGGCTCGCCCTCATAAACATCCGGCACGGTATCCGTCAGATCGACGATCAGGTCGGGTGAGCCGGACTCCTGTCCCCAAGCCCCCATCCACACGCCCGCCCCCGGCAAGCGCCGCGTCGGGGTCGCGCACGGGTCATTGACCGAGACATTGCCCCGCCACATCCGCATCGACCGGTCCATATCCTGCTCCGGCAGGCCCCACTGTTCGATCCGGATACGGACGGGCTCCATAGGACCCCAGCCCTCATTGACGATCACCATCCGGTGATAGTCGATCTTATTCTCCCGGATCACCGGCAGCGGCCGCAGGTCCGGCTCGGCGGAGATCACCTCGAACTGGATTTCCCTTATGCTCAGCGCCTCTGCAGTCCGGTTCGTCACGGTCACATCAAGATCGGCCGTCTCCGGAGAGAAGGCCGAACCCATGAATTCGAGCCCGATGATCTCGCCCGCCTCATACACCCGGTCCCGGAAAGGACTATCGGCCTTAATCACCAGCCTGTCCCCGCTGCCGCGCTCGCTGCGAAATCCGTTGCTGGCAATGTAGCGCGTGCGCCCGCTCGTGTCCTTGCCCTCGGCCAGCGATACCGCGCTCACGGCTCCAGACACCTGCCGGGCTGCGCCCCCGCCGTCTGCCCCCCGCATCAGCACAAGCGCGAGCGCCGCAACCGCCAGCCCGCCCGCCAGCAGCGCCAGGCCCTGCGGAGATCTCAGCCGCGCCGCCAGCCCGGGCCGCGCAATGCCGGCTGCCAGCGCGTCCATGTCCCGCTTGAACGTCGCATGGCTGAGGAACACCGCATTATGCCGCGTCAGCTGCGCGACATCTTCCGGCAGGTCTTCGGCCCGCGGCATGCTCGCCCCGTCGACCAGCACCGGAATGATCTTCAGCCCCTGCGCCAGCGCGGCGCTGACCTCGATGCGCACGAAATCCCCCGGCAGGTCGATCCGGCGGCGCCCGTCGCCCGTTCGCGCGTCCAGCCAGCCCGGCCCGATGATGACAAGGAACACTTCAGAGGCGGCAATCGTATCGCGGATCTTGCGAACGAAGTCCTCGCCCGGCGCCACGCTGTCGACATCCATGAACACCCGGGCCTGGCCCAGCCGCGCCACCAGCGCGTCATGAATACGCCCGGTGATATGGGCCGCATCATCCCTTCGATAGCTGACGAATACGCCCTTCGCCACCGCCGTCCCCCCGCGCTGCGAAGAAAACCCTGCACCCGCCCCGGGCGGCTGGCAAGCGGTGTTCAGAATGCGGGGCGAAAACCCCTCTGCCACAAAGCTGGAGGGGAAGGCCTTTTACGGCACCAGCACCACCTTCCCGACCACTTCCCGCCCCCGCATCATCTCGAAGGCGCGCCGCCAGTCGGCCAGCGCCACTTCGGCATGGATGTGCGGGCGCACCCGGCCTTCTTCGGCCCAGCGCCAGACCGTCTCCAGGTTTTCCCGCCCCTTCTCCGGGAACTGGCGGCCGTATTCGCCCGCCCTTACACCGACCACGGAGAATCCCTTGATCAGAGGCATGTTCACATTGACGCTCGGAATACGCCCGGAGGTAAAACCGATCACAAGGAGGCGCCCGTCAAAGGCGATACAGCGCACGCTCTCATCGAACACATCGCCGCCAACCGGATCATAGATCACATCCGCCCCGCGCCCGCCGGTCAGCGCCTTGACCTCCTCCCGGAAGCCGCGCGTCACATTGATCACATGATCGGCGCCGCGCGCTTTGACGACCTTCAGCTTCTCGTCCGAGGCCGAGGTCGCAATCACCGCCGCCCCCAGAAGCTTGCCGACCTCGACCGCTGCAAGCCCGACACCCCCGCTGGCCCCATGCACCAGGAGCGTCTCGCCCGCCTGCAGATTGCCCCGCCGCACCAGCGAGACATAGGCCGTCAGATAGGCCGCGCCGAAGGCCGAGGCCTCGGCAAAGCTCAAGCCGGAAGGCTTTTTCCGCAGGCCCGCCGCCGGCATCACGATATAGTCCGTAAACGCACCGATCCGGCTGCCGCCCGCCACCGCGTCGCCGGGCGCAAAGGCCGTCACGCCCGCCCCCACCGCATCGATCACGCCCGCCAGTTCCATGCCCAGCGTGAAGGGCAATTCCGGCTTCAGCTGGTATTTTCCCTCCGTCATCAGAAGATCGGGAAAATTGAGGCTCGCCGCCTTCACCGCGACACGCACCTCGCCCGGCCCCGGCTCCGGCAGCGGCAGCTCCTTGAGGCCCGTCCCGGAGAAGTCCGGACCCAGCGCCTCGACAACCAGCGCCCTCATGCCTTGGCAGCAAACATGTCATGCACCATGCCGGCGATCTCGCGGCACGCCGTGCGCGCGCCCGGCGAGAGATAGGTGAACGCCGTAAACGCATGGGCGAGCGCGTCATAGCGCTTGTGCATCACCTTCACGCCGGCTGCCTTCAGCCGCTCCGCATATTCGTCGCCCTCATCCACCAGCGGATCATGCCCCGCCGTGATGACCACCGCCGGCGGCAGGCCGGAAAGATCCGTCTCCTGCCCCGGTGAGACATTGAGGTCGGCATGGTTGAAGCCCGCGGGCAGGTATTGCTGCATGAACCAGTCCATCGTGTCCTGGCTGAGCGAGAAGGTCTCGCCGAAACTCTTTTTCGATGGATAGTCCTTGGAAATGTCGATCGCCGGATAGATCAGAAGCTGCAACGCCGGCAGCGGGCCGCCCTCGCGTTTCATCCGCTGGCTGATGATGGCGGAGAAATTGCCGCCCATACTGTCGCCGCCGACCGCCGCCTTGCCCGCCGGCGCCCCGAAGCGCGCGGCATTCTCGACGCCCCATTTATACGCGGCAAACCAATCGTTCAGCCCCGCCGGATAGATATGCTGCGGCGCCAGCCGGTAGTCGACCGACAGCACCGGCGCCTGCGCGCCCTGCGCCAGCATCCCGCAGAAGGCATGGCAGGTGTCGAGATCGCCGATCACGCCGCCGCCCATATGGAAATAGACGATCAATGGATGGCGGGAATCCTGCGAGGCAGGCCTGTAGAGGCGCACCGGTATCTGGTTGCCGTCCGGGCCGGGAATATTGAAATCCTCCGCCCCCACGCCCGCCGGCAGCTTGTCCGCCAGCAGCGCCAGCTGCGCCTTGACGCCGGCCTGCACCGCCTCGGCCGGCAGGGTCGACATCGGCGGCGCATTGCGCCCGTTCCAGGCGACCAGCTGGAGCTGCGGCTCCAGCGTGCGCCCGTCGATCGTCAGCGGCGCGCCGCCGGCCATCTTCACGATCATGCCGCCGGGCAAGCTGGCAAAGGCTTTCGCCATAACGCGCTGTAGGCTCATCAACGCCCCTCCTCTGTTTCCGCACGGATTCAGACTGGCGTCATTTTCGGGCGCCGCCAAGGGGTCACCCGGCGGCGGGTCAGCGCGCGGCCAGCGCCTTCATGCCGGAAAGCAGCAGCGTGCAGGCAAACTGTGTCGCCCCTTCCATATCCACCGGCCGGCG
>CAYQRX010000065.1:0-13384 GCA_964419865.1 uncultured Hyphomonas sp.
TTCCGGCACGCGGTGACCGAAGTTGCCCCGCCCGATCTCCTCGGCAGCGACGCGGGCGACATCCGCATCCACGACGCCGAAGGCTTCGAGGGCATGCGCCGCGCAGGCCGGCTCGTCGCAGACTGCCTCGACATGCTCGTCGGCGAAGTGAAACCGGGCGTTACAACCGAACGTTTAGACACGCTGGTGCGCGAATTCGTCTACGACCATGGCGCCGTCTCCGCCACCATAGGCTATCGCGGCTACCGCCATGCCTCCTGCATCTCGGTGAACCATGTCATCTGCCACGGTATTCCCGGGCCGAAGGCGCTGAAGGAAGGCGACATCGCCAATATCGACGTCACCGTGATCGTCGATGGCTGGCATGGCGACCATAGCCGGATGTATGGCGTCGGCGAGGTCAAGCGGAAAGCCGAGCGGCTGATGGAAGTGACCTATGAGGCGCTGATGGCCGGTATCGCGGCGGTGAAGCCCGGCAATCGCTTCGGCGATATCGGGGCAGCAATCAGCGAGGTCGCACGCCTCAACCGCCTCTCGGTGGTCGATGATTTCTGCGGCCACGGTCTTGGCCGGCTGTTCCATGACGAGCCGAATGTGGTTCACTCGGCCCGCGCCGGCACCGGGCCGGAATTGAAGCCCGGCATGTTCTTCACCATCGAGCCGATGCTCAATCTTGGCCGCAAGGACGCCGCCATCCTGCCCGATGGCTGGACCGCCGTGACGCGCGATCGTCAGCTGTCGGCCCAGTTCGAACATTCGGTCGGCGTGACCGAAACAGGCGTCGAAATCTTCACCGCCTCGCCCAAAGGCTGGCATGAGCCGCACAAGGTGAAGCTCGGCTGAGGACTGTCAGTCAGACGCCGGCGGCATGTAAAGCGGCGCGGCTTCCGGCGGCATCTGATCCATCGCGATCATAATACCGTGCTCAGCAGCAAGCTGACCGATGACGGCGCCGGCCGCTTCGGCGGTTTCCGGCTGCGCTGCGGCCAGTCGTGGCGCCGCAGCCGCCATGAACGCCTCGAAGGAGGCGCCGGTGGTCGTCATGATGATCTTGGACGGCGTTTCAGACCCGTTCCAGAACATGTGCGTGCGCCCGCGCGTCAGGGCGGCGAAATCTCCCGCCTCAAGGCGCTGGACCTCGCCATCCAGAAGGACATCGAGCGTGCCCGACACAACAAAGAAATACTCATCTTCCAGCGAGTGCGTATGCGGCGGCGAACCGGGGCTATTGGGCGGCAGATTGAATTCATAGACCGTTACCGAGCCGGCGGTCTCAGTGTTCGAGAGCAGCAGGTGAACCGGATGGAAGGGATTGTCCACGACCTCGCCCGCACCGGCCCTGACAAGCTTGTTCATATGCTCGTGCGGCGCGGCGGAATGACCGGCCTCAGAGCCGGAAGTGTCTGCAGGCGGATGCGCATGCGCACAGCCGGAGAGCGTCAGCGACAACAACGCCGCCAGGCCAATGAATCTTTTCATGATGGGTCCCCTGTCCGTTTTGAATGAAGTTTCTTTATCCGGTTCGGAAAAAACATTTCACAAACAGGGGTGGGTTACAAGAAACGCGGCTACTTTTCCGCCTGCGGTTTTCGTGGTTTCTCCGCAGGATGAGCGCGGATAGCGAGAGACCCCACTGGAGCGGCCACCGCGAGCGGCTGCGCACCAAGCTGCTGAGGCGCGGCGCCGGCGCGCTCGATGATTATGAAGTTCTCGAAGTCATTCTCATGGCCTTCATCCCGCGCCGGGACGTGAAGCCGATCGCCAAGGCGCTGGAGTCGAAATTCGGCAGCCTCTCCGCGATCCTCGCTGCACCGCCGGAAGATCTCGTCAGCGTTGACGGCGTGGGCGAAACCGTCGCCGCCTATATCAAGGCCATCGCGGAGCTGCACTCGCGCGCTGGGCGCGAGGAAATCCGCACAAGGGAGATTGTCTCCTCCTGGAGCGCACTGGTCGCCTATGTGCGCCGCGAGCTGCAGCATGAAAAGCGCGAACAGTTCCGCGTGCTCTTCCTTGACCGGAAGAACCAGCTCATCGTCGACGAGATCATGGGGCATGGCACGGTCGATCATGCGCCGGTCTATCCGCGCGAGGTTGCAAGGCGGGCGCTGGAGCTTCAGGCGTCCAGCCTGATCCTCGTACACAATCACCCATCGGGAGATCCGAAGCCGTCCCGCGCGGATATCGACATCACGCGCGAGATCATTGATGCGCTTGATGCGTTCGATATTACCGTACACGATCATCTTGTCGTCGGAACAAACGGTGTTGTCAGCTTCCGCAGCTCCGGCCTGATCTGACACCGAGGCGCCGCGTGATGCCAGCGCGACAAAGGAAAGCCTCATCATGGCTCACAATGATGAGCGCGCCGTCATAGGCGCGCAGCCCGGCCTCGACCGCTTCGAGTGAGGCGATGTCGAGATGGTTGGTCGGCTCATCGAGGATCAGGAGCTGCGGCGGCGATGCGGCGCCCAGCACAGCCGCAAGACCCGCCCGCAATTTTTCCCCGCCGCTGAGGGTGGCCGCCGGCTGGAGCGCCGCGTCCGCCCGAAAACGGAAGCGCGCGAGAGCTGCCCGGCAGGCATTTTCATCCGCCGCCGGATTGATCTTCCGGAAATTCTCCAGGATGGTCGCGCCGGCATCCAACAGGCTCACATCCTGATTCAGCATCACCCAGGGCACGTGGACCCTTACTTTGCCGCTGTCCGGCTCGATCTGGCCGGTGATGGCCCTCAGCAGCGTAGACTTGCCAGATCCGTTGGCCCCGCAGATCGCCACACGCTCCGGTCCGCGCATCTCGAATGACAGATCACGGATGACGGGTGCTCCGCGGTCATATCCCGCCGTCAGATTTTCGGCATCCAGCACCAGCTTCGCCGCCGCAAGTCCGGTGGACGCCAGCGTCACCGTCAGGGGCTGGATCACCTCGATCTTGTGGCGGGCTGCATCGGCAACGGCCTCTGCCTCGGCCTTCTGTTTTTCGGCCAGCCGGCTGAGCGCGCCCGACGAAGCCTCGGCGCGACGCTTGTGCAGTCCAAGCGAAATCTTCGGAGCCCCACCCCGCGCCGCCTTCCGGCGCCCGGCGCTGTCGCGCCGCGCTTTTCTTTCGGCGGCCAGCTGGGAGCGCCCGGCGACCTCGCCGATCTGGCGCTCTGCCGCGGCAAGGTCCTGCTGCGCCGCTTCCAGTTCCGCCGCTTTGCGTGCCTCATAAGCGCTCCAGCCGCCGCCATATCGCGCTGCGCCCAGCGATGTCAGCTCCACTATCGCATCCATGCCTTCCAGAAGCGCCCGGTCATGGCTGGCGACAATCGCGCCGCCGCGCCAGCCGGCGAGAAGGCGGGCAACGGCCTCGCGCCCCGCTGGATCAAGATTGTTCGTCGGCTCATCGAGCAGCAGAAAACGGGGCTGGTGGAAGATCAGGGCAGCAAGACCCGCCCGCGTCCGCTGACCGCCCGAGAGGCGGGCCAGCGGTGTTGCGGGCGCCGCCGCGCCAAGGCCTGCCTCGTGCAATGCGGCGGCAAGGCGTGCATCCAGCGTCCAGTCGGCCTCGGCCAGGTCTGTCTCGCTGGCATCGCCGGCCTCAATCCGTGCCAGGCGGGCGAGACCCGCGCGCACATCGAACAGGTCCGCGAGGGTTTCCTGGGGATCGGCGCCTAGGCTCTGGCGCAATGTCGCGACGGTGCCGGTGGTCGAAACGCAGCCCGTGGCCGGATAAAGCTCTCCGGCGATCAGCTTCAGCAGCGTGGACTTTCCGGACCCGTTGCGGCCGACAAGCCCGACACGTTCCGCGCCAAAGCTGGCACTAAGGTCTGAAAAAAGAACTCGCCCGTCAGGAAGTGAAAATCCGAGCGATGACAGGGTTATTGAAACAGGCATGGGCAGAACTCATCCGGTAAACTGATCCGCGGGCGGTCGTTTTCCGGTTGTCGTTCATGACGCGTCTGCCTCTTTGATGCTGTCAGCCTGCTCTGCGCCGGTCGAAATAGCGCCTGTTCACGCAAATTTCAACTCAGCCTGCGGCGTCCATGAAGCCTTAGCAGCAGCTTCCGTCACGATAAGGCTTGCAGGTGGCAGCAGCCCCGCTACCGTTGCCGGAGTGAGAAGCGCCGGGACAAGAAGCGCGGACATTGCGGGAGAGGACCATCCATGAGCGCAGCTGACACCGGCGTCGAGCGGCAGGGCCATCTCACTGGCTTTAGCTCGTTCGGCTACAGGACCTATGTCCTCCTGACCCTCACGCTGGTCTACACGCTGAACTTCGTTGACCGGATTCTGATCAGCGTGGTCGGCGGCCCGATCATTGAGGAATTCCAGCTGACGAATTTCCAGTTCGGGATTCTCTCCGGCATCGGCTTTGCGCTGTTCTATACCCTGCTCGGCATTCCGATTGCGAGCTTCTCGGAACGCTCCAACCGGGTCCGCATCATCGGGATCTGCGTTATCCTCTGGTCCATCGCGACCGTCCTGTGCGGCTATACGGCCGGCTTCGTGACGCTGCTGCTGGCGCGCCTGGCCGTCGGCGTGGGCGAAGCGGGCTGCACGCCGCCCGCCAATTCCATCATCACCGACTATTACAAGCCGCTCTCCCGGCCGACCGCACTCGGCATCTATGCCATGGGCATCACCATCGGCGGGGTGCTGGCGCAGGTATTCGGCGGCTGGATCGTCCAGAATTTCAGCTGGCGTGAGGCGTTCATCTATGTCGGCGCGCCCGGCGTGCTGGTCGGCGTGCTGGTTCTGATGACCATCAAGGAACCGCCGCGCGGCTATACAGAGCCACCGGGCGCGAAGCTTGTCGACAAGCTGCCCTTCCGCGACGCCGTGAAGGAAATCTTCTCCAAGAGAACCTTCTGGCTCATGTCGGCCGGCGCGACGCTCGCCGCCTTTGCCGGCTACGCCCTCGTTGGCTTCCAGCCGCTCTATATCCAGTATGTGCATGGCTACACGGCCGGCGAAACGGCGATCCGCTTCATGGCCATCCTTGGCCTTATGGGCACATTCGGCGCTTTCCTCGGTGGCTATCTGACCGAGCAGGCAACCCGCTTCTCGCCGACAGCCGGCACCTGGGTGCCCGGCCTGGCCCTCGTCTGCTGTTTCCCCGTCTATGCGGCGGGCTTCATGGTGGACACCGTGCCCGTCATGTTCGCCTTCTTCCTGCTGGCGAACCTGCTGCAATACTTTTACCTGAGCGCGCAGTACAATATCGCCACGGCCGTGGTGAGCGTGCGCGCCCGCGCGACATCGGTCGCCATCCTTCTCTTCATCGCCAATCTGATCGGTTATGGCGCCGGCCCGCCGGTTATCGGATCGATTGCCGACTTCCTGACGACACAGGCAATCAATGCCAGCGACTATGCCGGCCTCCTGACCAACCGGTGCAGCCTGTCACCGGCCGTCGCCGGCGACGAGCTTGCCGCCGCCTGCCGCGCGCTGAAAGGCGAAGGCATACGCCAGGCCTGCGCCATCGCCACCGCCATGTTCGCCGTGGCCGGCATCTGTTTCCTGCTGAGCGGGCGTACCTTCGTCAAGGATCGCTGGTCATCGGCGCCTGTTCCCCAGTAACAACCAGACCTCAGGACCCCCCAGATGACAGACACGACTGCCAATGCTCCTCCGGCGGCGGAGGCACTTGCGGCGCCGGCCGGCCATCTCACCGGTTTCGGATCGAAGGGCTACCGGACCTATGTCCTGGGCTCCCTGCTCTTGGTCTACATCTTCAATTTCATCGACCGCACGATCATCAACATCCTCACCGAACCCATCAAGATGACGTTCGGGGTCGAGGACTGGCAGATGGGTCTGCTTGGCGGCCCGGCCTTCGCCATCCTCTACACTTTTCTGGGAATCCCGATTGCGCGCCTTTCGGAGCGGGTGAACCGCGTCATGATCATCGCGGCGGCCGTGGGCTTCTGGAGCCTGATGACCGTCCTGTGCGGCTTTGCGACCACCTTCCTGATCCTGTTCCTGTTCCGGATCGGCGTGTCGGTCGGTGAAGCCGGTTGCACCCCGCCGGCCCAGTCCCTCATCGCGGACTATTTCAAGCCGTCCAGCCGGGCAACGGCGGTGTCGATCTACGCCCTCGGCGTTCCGCTCGGCGGCATGTTCGCGGCCGTGTTCGGCGGCTTCGTCGCCGGAAACCTTGACGGTCCGCAGGTGCTCGCGGCCTTCCAGGCCTGGGGCTGGACCTGGGCGGCCAATATCCTGGACTGGCAGAATATCGAAGGCTGGCGCATCGCCTTTGTCGTCGTCGGCGTTCCGGGCCTCCTGCTCAGCCTGACGGTCTGGCTGACCGTCCGCGAGCCGCCCCGCGGCTATTCCGATCCGCCGGAGATGCAGCGCAAGGCGGGTGAGCCACGCACCAGCTTCGGCCAGGTCATCGGTATCCTGATCCGCAAGCCGACTTATGTGCATGTCGTGATCGGGGCGACGATTGCCTCCTTTATCGGCTATGGCGTCGGCCAGTTCACAACCTCCTTCCTCATCCGCACACACGGGCTGACGATCCAGCAGGCTGCGCTCCTGTTCGGCATCATCCTCGGGGTGATGGCGGCGATCGGCGTGTTCCTGTCGGGCTGGCTGTCGGACAAGTGGGCGAAGCGCTACCCGACCTCGCTGTCCTGGCTGCCGGCGCTCGGCATGGGGCTTTCCGTGCCTTTCTACGCCATCGGCTACTCGGCGGATAATCTCTGGCTGGCCATGCCGCCGCTGATGATCGCCGCGATGATCCACTATTTCTATCTCGGCCCGATGTATGCGATTTCGGGCGGGGTGGTGGACAGCCGGATGCGGGCGACCGCCGTGGCGCTGACCCTGTTCGTGGTCAACCTGCTCGGCTACGGCCTCGGCCCGCCGGTAATCGGGGCGCTTTCGACGGCGCTGAAATCCTTCGCCCTGTCAGGCATGGATCTCGGCCTGACGCTGGAATCCTGCAGGGTCCTGACGGACCTGCCGGCAGATGTCGTCGCGGCATGCCGGAAGGCAGATGCGGACGGCCTGCAATGGTCGATCATCATCTTCAACTGCATGTACGCCTGGGCCGCGCTCCACTACCTGCTGGCCGGCAAGACGCTGCAGCGTGACATGCTGAACAAACCCGCGTAAGTCGCCCGCCTATGGCGGTCTATACGCAGGTTTCAGATGAGGCACTTTCGGGCTTCCTCGCCGGGTATGAACTCGGCGAGGCGCTTGCCTTCAAGGGCATTGCCGAGGGTGTCGAGAATTCCAATTATTATCTCGAAACGGCGCGGGGCCGGTTCATTCTCACCCTGTTCGAGAAGCGGGTGAACGCGGCCGACCTGCCTTATTTTGTGGCGTTGAAACAGCATCTTGCGGCGAAGGGATTTCCCTGTCCCCAGCCGGTCGCGGGGCGTGATGGAGAAGCGCTGCGCGAGCTGGAAGGGCGCCCGGCGCTGATCGTGACCTTCCTTGAGGGCCTCTCGCCGCGCCGGCCGAACACCCGCCAGTGCCGGGCCCTCGGCGAAGCCCTCGCGCGCATGCATCTTGCCCTTCAGGATTTTACCGGCGAGCGGGGGAACGCCCTCGGGCCATCCGCTTGGCGCCAGATGTGGGCCGGGCGCAGCGCTGATGCCGACGCGCTGCAGCCGGGCCTCGCCGCTGAGGTGAACGCCTGTTTCGAGCGGATCAACGCCGCCCGCGCCTTCTCAGACGCCCTCCCGCGCGGCACGATCCATGCCGACCTCTTTCCGGACAACGCCTTCTTCCTCGGCGATACATTCACCGGCGCCATCGACTTCTACTTCGCCTGCACCGATGCGCTCGCCTATGACCTGGCGGTCTGCCTCAATGCCTGGGCGTTCGAGGAGGGCAATGCGAGCGATGCCTCGCGCCTCGAATACAACTTCTCCAAGGGCGCCGCCCTGATCGCCGGCTACCAGTCTGTCCGTCCGCTCTCGGCAGCTGAGCTCAGCGCCCTGCCAGCCCTCTGCCTCGGCGCCGCGATGCGCTTTTTCCTGACCCGGCTGGCTGACTGGTCCGCAACGCCTGCTGGCGCCCTGGTGCGGCCAAAGAACCCCCTTGAATATGCCGCCCGCCTGGCTTTCCATCGCAAGATGGACAGTGCGCAAGGCTATGGAGCATGACGGGCGAGGGCGACGGGGCTGCCGGCACAGCGCTGCCCGCCTATGCGACCGAGGCGCGCCCGAAGCGGATAAAGCGCATCAAGCTCGCCCTGCTCCTTGCCTCGCTCGCCGCCTGCGCCAGCGTCGCACTCATCGGCTTCATGCTGCTGGGTCTCATGAGCATTGCCGGTGAAGTGCTGGGCCTGCCGGGCTCGGCGCGCGCGGGCGAGAGCAGTTTTCTCGGCGGCGTCATGCTCGCCTTCCAGCTCTCGGCTCTGAACTTCGTCATCTTCTTCATCACTGTCCCGGCCGCTTCCATCGCCCTTGGCCTCTCCATCGGACGGATGCCGCACAGGGGGATCACCCGGCGGCTTCCGTTTCTGCGTTGGGGGGCCGTCTGGGGGGCTGTGCTAGTCGGCACAACAACCAGCCTCTTCGGCATGCTCGGCGGGGCGGGCTCGTTCGCAGGCGCCTTGCTGGCGGGCGTCAGCGTCGGCGCGCTGGCCGGCCTCCTCTGCGGCCTGATCTTTTACACAATCGTCAATCCAGCGAAGCAGGCAGGGGAGATGGATGTCAGTGTCTTCTGACAGCGCGCTTGACTGCGGCGGCAAAGCTGCCCACCCCGCTCACACATGACAGAGGCAATTGAAATCTGGACCGATGGCGCCTGCAGCGGCAATCCCGGCCCCGGCGGCTGGGGCGCCGTGATCCGCTGGAACGGCCATGAGAAGGAACTCTTCGGCGGCGATCCGGCCACGACCAACAACCGGATGGAGATGACCGCCGTGATCGAGGCGCTGAACGCGCTGAAACGCCCATCAAAAGTCATCCTGCATGTCGACTCCACCTATGTGAAGGACGGCAAGACGAAATGGATTCACGGTTGGAAACGCAATGGCTGGAAGACGGCCGACAAGAAGCCGGTCAAGAATCAGGAGCTCTGGATCGCGCTGGAGGAGGCCTCAGCGCGCCACGACATCACCTGGAAATGGGTCAAGGGCCACGCCGGCGACCCGATGAATGAGCGCGCCGATGAGCTGGCCCGCCGCGGCACGGAAGAAGCGCGCGGCCGCAGATAGTCTCCGGTCCGGACGTAAAACGCCCGGAGAGCGGGGCTCTCCGGGCGTTGGATCTTACCGGTCTGAAGACGCTCAGGCGGCTTCTTCGACCTCACTGGCTTTCTGGTTGGGCCGCGGATCGCGCAGCACATAACCACGGCCCCAGACGGTCTCGATGTAGTGATTCCCGCCGGTGGCCTGCTGCAGCTTTTTCCTCAGTTTGCAGATGAACACGTCGATGATCTTGAGTTCCGGTTCGTCAAGCCCGCCATAGAGGTGGTTGAGGAACATTTCCTTGGTGAGCGTCGTGCCCTTGCGCAGCGAGAGCAGCTCGAACATCGCATATTCCTTGCCGGTCAGGTGGACGCGTTCGCCTTCCACTTCGACGGTCTTGGCATCAAGGTTCACAAGGATTTCGCCGGTGCGGATGACGCTCTCGGCATGGCCTTTGGACCGGCGGACGATGGCGGTGATCCGCGCAATCAGCTCGTCCTTGTTAAAGGGCTTGGTGAGGTAGTCGTCAGCGCCGTAACCCAGCGTCTTGACCTTCGCCTCGATGTCCGGATTCCCCGAGAGGATCATTACCGGCGTGTTAACACGGCTCATCCGGAGTTGTTTCAGGACGTCGAAGCCGGTGATGTCCGGCAGCGAGAGGTCCAGAAGAATCATGTCGAATTCGTAGACTTTGCCGATATCGACCCCGTCTTCCCCCAAATCCGTCAGATAGACATTGAAGCCCGCAGCCTTCAGCATCAGCTCGATCGAGCGTGCAAGGGCCCGGTCATCTTCAATTAGCAGGACGCGCATAGCTCGTCTCCCGAATCATCTTAACGTTCAGTAGCCTGATTTGGCCCACACTGTGAATCCCAGCATTTACCTTTTTCCACATGAAAGGTTCAGAGAAGGTAAATACCGGGGCAATAACTCTGAAGATTTCTTCATACTTCCTGATACAGATCAGTTCCCGATTTCAGCCGAAGGCTGTCCCATTACGACCTGAGCGACCGCAATGACATCCTGGACCGGCTGGGCCTGGGGATCTACCGACATCAGCGTCTTCTGACAGCGAATGGCGTCACGCACTTTGGGGTCCCGCATCACCGTTCCGGCGAGACGCGGGCGGAAACCGAGGAAGGTCTGGCAGGCGCGCGCGATCGCTTCATAGGTCCGCTGGCCAGCGGCGCGCGTATCAGCCTGGTTGATACAGATGAGCGGCTCCACCGAAGGCGCATAGCCGCGCAGCACCTTGATGAAGGCATAGGCATCCGTCATCGAGGATGGGTCGTCGGTTATCACGATCAGCGCCTTGTCGCCGGAACGGGCAAGGCGCATGCAGTTGGCCTCGATCCCGGCGCCAAGATCAATCACGACATGGTCGTATTGCAGGGCAAGCGCGGAAAGGCCGGCCGCGAGGCGGGCAACTTCTTCGGTCGGCAACTCGGCCAGTGCGCCGGAGCCCGAGCGGCCCGGCAGCACGTCAAACCCGCCATGGCCGGCGCCGCCATCGACCGGGGTAACCGCATCTTCCAGCTCGACCCAGCCCGCGACAACGGCGGCCAGGTCCGTTTCCGGGGCAATCCCCAGCTGGACATCAACATTGGCGAGGCCAAGGTCGCCATCGACCAGCAGCACCCGCCGGCCCGACTGGGCCAGCGAAGAGGCGAGCGAAATCGAAACGAAGGTCTTCCCGACGCCGCCCTTGCCGCTGGCAACGGTGATGATGGAGGCGGGGGTGACCCGCGGCGGGGGACGGACGGGGGGCCGGTCCTGCGATCTGCGAAGGGCAAAGCTCATGGGATCAGGCAGCTCCTTTCAGAGCGATCACATCGCCGCGGGCATCTTCCATCAGAAGTGCCGCGAGGCGCGACGGGGCGGCCGGAACGAGGCCTCCGCCTATAAAGGGCGTGATCGCAAGGTGCGAGAAAGCGATGCCGGAGGATGTCAGGGCTGCAATGGCCCCGCCCCGGCGGCGGACAACGTCCAGCTTGGTGAGGATCGCGCGGCGCACACCGGCGCGGTAGAAGGCGCGCGCAGATTCGGCAAGGTCATCCGGATGCCCCTCTGCCGACAGCACAAGCACTGGCTCGGCGCGGATGGCCGCCACCAGGTCGCCCAGGCTGGCCAGATCGTCGCCCTCGAACGGGTTGATCGCCGGCAGATCGATGACGCAGCGGCGATTTTCTCCCCGGAGGGCGCGCAGCTCGCTGAACAGCGTGTCGGGCGTCTCAGCGATGCGAATCTGCTCACGCTCACGCTCGAGATAGGCGGCGAGCTGCTCACCCGCAGCCGAGCCATCGAGATCGGCGGCAAGCGGGGTGATTTCGGAGCGCGCGACCGAAGCGCGGCGCGTCAGCTTCGCGGCCGTCGAGGTCCGGCCGTGACCAGGCGGGCCGACCAGCAGGATATCGCGGTCGAGACGGGCAGGAATGGGATCGCAGGTGACAAGGCGCGCGAGGCCTTCGGCCATGGCGTCTTCAGGGGCGGCAAACTCGCCGGGGCGGCGGCCCGCCCCCTCATTGGCGACCCGTTCGGCAAACCGCTGCGGAGCGCCGTGCCAGAGCAGCGCATCGCGAACGCGGGCGAAAAGCGGATTGTCGACGCCGCGGCCATGACCCAGGCCGCGCGCATCGCGCAGGAAAACCGGCTCATTGCCAGCCGCGGCCGCACCCATCCGGTCGGTCGCGGCGCGCACTTCGACGCCGCCATCGACCTCGCGTTCGGACAGGATTACGGCATCCTCGCCCATTTCCGCAAAGATCAACGCCTTGGCAGCTTCCATCGATTCTGCGGCGAACATCTTCATGCGCATGGGCGTTTTGTCCTCAGTTTACGCTGTACCGCGGCGACGCTGGCGAAGGCCGGTGCGCCGCAAAACTCACGCCCATGAAGCCGCGCAAATAGTTAATTTTGTCCGAAATTCCGTTAGGGTTTACGGGAAATTCAGGAACCGGACGCAGTTGTGGCAGCAGCCGGCAGGGCCTTTCGTTACGGAAACCTGTCGCCGCCTGACCACTGGCGCCCTATGCTTTCTGCCCATCGCTGCCGCACAGGAATATCTCATGCATCTCACAGAACTCCTCGCTGTTCTCGGACTCGGCTTCGGCGCCGCGCTCGGTCTGGGCGCCCTGATTGCCCCAGGCTGGGCGGCCGGGGTCGTGCGGTTGCAGCCTGATCCGGCCCGCGGCGGCGGGTATTCGGAGTTCCGCGCAACCTATGGCGGGCTGCTGCTCGCGGTGCATCTGACGGCGCTGATCCTTGTGCTGGCAACGCCGCGGGCCGGATCGGCGCTGGTCGTTTTGCCACTCGCCGCCGGCTGGCTCGGCGCGGCGCTCGGCCGGGGCGTGTCTCTGCTGCTAGATCGCGAGAAACTCGGCGACAGGCGCATCATCCCCGTCTGGATGGCGACAGAAGTGGGCCTTGCCCTTGCCATTGGCGCCCCGGTCCTGCAGTTCCTCGGCTGAACGGGGACAAACCCGGCCACATCCGGCCATAACAGGACAACAAAGAGACACACGAATGACGGAGCGTCGCGAGACGGGCCGCCCGCGCCGGAAACCCTCCGGCCCGAAACGCCCTGCCCAGAACCGCAAATCCCCAGCCCCGCCCGCTGACTGGAGCGAGGGCGAACGGATCGCCAAATACCTCGCCCGGGCCGGGGTCGCCTCGCGCCGGGAGATCGAGCGGCTGATCGAGGCGGGCGAAGTGTCCGTAAATGGCCAGAAGCTGACCTCGCCCGCCTTCAAGGTCACCGGGAAAGAGCAGATCAAGGTCGGCCGCAAGATCATACGGGCGCCCGATGCGACTCGGCTGTGGCGCTATCACAAGCCCGCCGGCCTGATCACGACGACCAACGACCCCGCCGGCCGGCGTACGATCTTTGACGAGTTGCCGAAATCCCTGCCGCGCGTGATGACCGTCGGCCGGCTGGACCTGACGACCGAAGGGCTGCTGCTGCTGACCAATGACGGCGAACTCGCCCGCTTCCTGGAGCTGCCGAAGACTGGCCTTGAGCGGACCTACCGGGTGCGCGCCAAGGGCACGGTGACCCAGCTGAAGATCGATGAACTGGCAAGCGGCATCACGGTGGAGGGGGTGAAGTACCAACCGATCAAGGCCGTCTTCGACCGCGAGATGGGCGCCAACTCCTGGCTGACCGTAACGCTGACCGAGGGAAAGAACCGCGAAGTGCGCAAGGCGATGGAATCGGTCGGCCTCACCGTCAACCGGCTGATCCGGGTCAGCTACGGCCCC
>CAYQRX010000066.1:0-13382 GCA_964419865.1 uncultured Hyphomonas sp.
GGTAAGAGAAGGGCTTGACCGAAGCGCTCCGTAAACGATCAATCCCGCAACAGCTCATTCACCGCTGTCTTCGCGCGCGTGCCGGCGTCCACGGTCTTCACGATCACGGCGCAGGCCAGCGATGGCCCGCCCTTGGGATCGGGCAGCGTGCCGGGGACGACCACGGAGTAAGGCGGCACACGCCCATAGATGATCTCGCCGGTCTGGCGGTTCACGATCTTGGTCGACTGGGTGATGAACACGCCCATCGCCAGCACCGAGCCTTCGCCGACAACCACGCCTTCGACGACTTCCGAGCGCGCGCCGATGAAACAGTTGTCCTCGATGATGGTGGGGTTCGCCTGCAAGGGCTCCAGCACGCCGCCGATGCCGGTGCCGGCGGAGATGTGGCAGTTTGCGCCGACCTGCGCGCAGGAGCCGACAGAGGCCCAGGTGTCGATCATCGTGCCCTCGCCGACATAGGCGCCGATATTGACATAGGACGGCATCAGTACGGCATTCCTCGCCACATAGGCGCCGCGGCGCACAGCCGAGGGCGGCACCGCGCGGAAGCCGGCTTCCTGGAATTCAGCTTCGCCCCAGCCTTCAAATTTCGAGGGCACCTTGTCCCACCAGTTGCCGCCGCCGGGCACGCCATTGATGACGCCATTGGCATTCAGGCGGAAGGAGAGCAGCACCGCCTTTTTCAGCCATTGATGCACTTTCCAGCTGCCGTCTGCCTCTTTGGTGGCGACGCGCGCTTCGCCTGAGTCGAGCAGGCTGATTGCGGCCTCGACCGCATCGCGCACTTCGCCGGTGGTCGCAGTGGAAAGTTTGTCACGCGCCTCCCAGGCAGCATCAATCACGCGGGCGAGGGCATCAGGCATGGCAGGGCTCTTTCAGGGCTTGGTATCGGTCAGGCTCGACACGGCGGAGCCGAGAAAGCCCGCCAAGTCGCCGGTGACATAGTCGATGTGGCCTGCCCCGTCATCCCCGAAAGCGTCCCCTGCGCCGGCGGGACGCGCCTCGACCGGCTCATGGCTCCAGTCCTTGTCGGAATGGACAAGCACAGTGGTGAAGCCGAGCGATTTGGCCGGTTTCAGGTTACGCGAGAGGTCCTCGAAGAAGATCGCGCCGCCGGGGCGCACATCGTGCAGCCGGCAGAAGGCGTTATAGGATTCCGGCTTGGGCTTCGGCGCATAGGCGCCGTCCTCGATGCCGAAACTGCCATGGAACAGATGCGCCAGGCCCATCTTCTCGGTCACCCGTTCGGCATGGCGGCGCGAGCCGTTGGTATAGACGAATTTCCGCCCCGGCAGGGCCGCGAGCGCGGTGCGCAGGTCCGGCAGGTCGGGCAGCGGCGAAAGGTCGATCTCATGCACATAGGACAGGAACTCGGCCGGATCGAGACCGTGCACCGTCATCAGCCCGGCGAGCGTCGTGCCATATTCGGCATAGTATTGTTTCTGCACGCGGCGGGCCGCGTCGCGGCCGAGGCTGAGCGTGCGCGAGACAAAATCGGTCATTCGCGTGTCAATCTCGGCAAAGAGATCGCACTCGGCCGGATAGAGTGTGTTGTCGAGATCGAAGACCCAGTCCTCGACATGATCGAACCCGGCCCCGGCCGGCAGGCGAAGCGTCATTGGCCGCCCGCCTGGGCAAAGTCGCGGGCGAAGAATTCATGGATCAGCTTGCGGTCCACCGGCGCCGGTGTGCGCTGGAAGAGCGCCGTGCGATAGGCCGACTCCTCGCAATCCTCGCGGCCGAGAATGGCGAACTTGGCGCGTCCGACGCAGAAGGCCTCGCTGGCCTGCGCCAGGGTGCGCAGCTGGGCCCCGTCCTCCATCTCGGCATAGACGAAATGTTCCGAGCCGCGCAGCGGCCGGTCGATCACGCGGGCGCAGCCGCCCGCCTCGATCCGCCACCAGCCGCGGCTCTCCCAGCCTTCCGGACTGCGCCGCGCGATGGCGCTCCATATCCGGTTCTTGGTGCGGTTACATAAGGTAAAGCCGACATGGCGCCCGCGCTCCTCGGCGGCCTGTTCGAGATAGTCGATCAGGTCGGCATCGGTGAGATTCGCCGGCAGATTCCTTGTCTTCAGGAAGTCGCTGATCGCAGCGCGGGTGCGGTGGCCGATATGGCCGTCAATCGCCCCGGAGACGACCCCGGCCTCATCCAGCAGGCGCTGCAGACCGGCATTGCGAGCCTGCTCCTCGGAATAATTCTCGATTTCGTTGAAATGATTGGTCCAGCTGCTGTCCGATGTGATGTTCACCGGCCGGAAGCCCTGGGACTCAAGGCCCATCGACGCACAGTCCGGCGGGCTCTCCAGCGAAAAGCCGCCGGTCGGGTCGACGCAGAGATCGAACCTGCCGCCCCATTCGCGCCCGCCGCCGAGATGGGCCCGCGAGGTGCGCCCATAGAGATAGTGCATGCCGGGCGTCAGCGGTCCGGCAAGCGCAATACGGCAGGTGCCCGGCTGCAGCTTGGTCCAGCCCTCCACGGTGATGCCGGAGCCCTGTTCGTGGCCGACCGCCGCCTCGATCACATAGCTGGTGCGGTTGCACAGCCGCCAGCCTTCCTGCGCCTCGGCATTTGATGGCAGCAGCAGGGCCGCCGCCGCAAGCAGGACCAAAGCAACGATTCTAAGAAACCAGCGTTCCTGCGCCATGTTCGGTGAACAGCTCCATGAGCAGGGCGTGCGGCGCACGCCCATCCAGAATAACCGCCGCCCCGACGCCATGATTTACGGATTGCGCCGCCGTTTCAAGCTTGGGAATCATACCGCCAACAGCTGTCCCGTCCTCGATCAGCCCGCGCACGCCGGATGCCGGGATTTCCCGGATCAGCTGTTTCTGCTTGTCCAGCACTCCGGCCACATCGGTCATCAGGATCAGCCGGCTGGCTTTCAACGCTGCCGCAAGCGCGCCGGCCGCCGTATCGGCGTTGACATTATAGCGCGCCCCATCGGCGCCAAGGCCGACCGGCGCCACTACCGGGATCAGCGCCGCATCGGCCTTGAGCAGCGCTTCGATCACGCTGGTGTCGACCGCGCTCGGCTCGCCGACAAAGCCGAGATCGATGATCTGCTCGATATGGCTGTCGGGGTCGCGGGTCGTGCGGGTGGCCTTTTCGGCCCGCAGCAGGTTGCCATCCGCGCCGGAGAGGCCGACCGCCTTGCCGCCGGCCTGATTGATGGCGCGGACGATGGATTTGTTGATCGGGCCGGACAGCACCATCTCGACGACTTCCATCGTCGCCTCATCGGTAACGCGCAGGCCGTCCTTGAATTCGGAGACGATGCCGAGCCTGTCGAGCAGCTTGCCGATCTGCGGGCCGCCGCCATGCACGATGACGGGATTGAGGCCGAGCGCCTTCAACAGCACCACATCGCGCGCAAAGGACAGGGCCAGGCTGGCATCGCCCATGGCATGGCCGCCATATTTCACCACGATGGTCTGGCCGGCATAGCGCTGGATATAGGGCAGCGCCTCGGACAGCGTGCGGGCGGTAAACTGGGGATCGGAACTGGTTGTCATGGGCCGCGCTAATAGCCCGCTTTGGCCGGGGACAAAATGAAATTTCTGAGGCCGGCGGCGCGCGGGCTCAGCGGCGCTTGCGCACGGGCGCCGCGACAAACCCGTTCGCGTCGGCCGGCTCCCGGCGCCTTGCCGCAGCTTCCAGCTGGCTCTGGATCCGACGCAGCTCCAGCTCGCGCCCGGCTTTCTGAATCTGCGAATAGAACAGAACTGCCACGACCAGCGCCAGAATTCCGAGCGTCACTGCCAGCATGTTCGATTATCCCCTGAACGCAACCTGTCTGCTTTAATGACCATCCGGACCCTGACGTCAAGTCAGGTTGAAGGCAACAATCCGGAAAGATGAAGACATGCCCGCTACAGAGGCAGGTGCATGAAGGTGCTGTTGGGGTCTTCGGCGTAATCGCCGAACGGTCCGCAAACCTCGAAGCCATAGGCCTCATAGAGCCGCCGGGCGGGCAGGAAGGCATCCATCGAGCCGGTCTCCAGCCAGAGGCCGGTATAGCCGCGCGCCCTGGCGACTGCGAGGATATGCTCCAGCATCATCCGGCCGAGCCC
The DNA here is from genome assembly GCA_964419865.1 of uncultured Hyphomonas sp. Taxonomy (GTDB): domain Bacteria; phylum Pseudomonadota; class Alphaproteobacteria; order Caulobacterales; family Hyphomonadaceae; genus Hyphomonas. The sequence goes on from CAYQRX010000066.1 coordinate 4,077, forward strand.
CCTGCCCCGCAGATGCGCGCGGGTGTGCATCGACTTGATCTCGCCCTGCCCGCCGCCGAGATCCTTCAGCGCGCCGCAGCCGCTCAGGGCACCCTCCTCCCACATCGACCAGACGGTCACCGATGGCTGGCGCAGGCCATCGATCGGCAGGAAATGGCAGCTTTCAGGCGGCGAGGCAGCGAGCATGGTCTCGGCGTGAGCAGCGATCAGCTCGGCCATTTCGGGGCTCGAAAGATCGTCCGGGCGAATGTCGATGGTCATGGGGCGCCTTGGGGCCGGCAGGTTTCGGCGCCCAGCGCTAGCCGAGTGCGGCAAGGGCTGCAATCTCGGCCCGGAGTTCGGCAATGCCCCAGCCCTTTTCTGATGAAGTTTGCAGCACGACTGGATGGGCGGCGCCGCGCTTTTTCAGCTTCTCGGCAATTTTCGCCGCAGTCGCCTCGACCTCGCCCTTCGCCACCTTGTCGACCTTGGTCAGCACGATCTGATAGGTGACCGCCGCCCCGTCCATCAGGTCCATCACCTCTTCATCGGTGTCCATCAGCCCGCCGCGCCGGGCATCGACCAGCAGGAAGACACGGCGAAGAGTCGGCCGGCCGCGCAGATAGGATTTGATCAGCTTGGTCCAGGCCGCCGCTTGCGTCTTCGACACCTTGGCGTATCCGAAGCCCGGCAGGTCGACGAGGTAGAGGCGGCCCTCATCACCGATGCTGAAATAGTTGAGTTCGCGCGTGCGCCCTGGCTCTGCGGAGGAGCGGGCGAGTTTGGCCCGGCCGGTCAGCGCATTGATCAGGCTCGACTTACCGACATTCGACCGGCCGGCGAAACAGACTTCCGTCCGGTCGGCCGGCGGCAGGCCCGACAGGCTTGCCACGCCGAGCACAAATTCCGCCTTGCCGGCAAACAGCAGGCGGCCGGCCTCGAGGGCGTCCTCTGAGAAATCCGGCGCCGTGGTCAAGGCCTATTCCGCCTGCGCTTTCTTGAGACCCAATCGCGTGGCAATGAATTTGCCGATCTCGGTCTCCACCCCATTCATCCGCATGATGATGTATTGCTGGATCAGCGTCAGCACGTTGGACCAGACCCAGTACATCACCAGGCCGGCTGCGAAGCCGCCAAAGACGAACATGAAGACGATCGGCAGCGCCATGATGATGCGCGCCTGCATCTTGTCCGGCGGCGGCGGCGACAGCGACTGCAGCGCCGCCATCGTGACGCCGTAGAGAATCGGCAGGATACCGATGCCGATGACGATACCGATGCCCCAGATGCCTTTGACATCGGCCGCCGACCAGAACGGGATCAGGCCGAAGAGGTTGCCGATCGCCGTCGGATCGGGCGCGGAAAGATCCTTCATGTACCAGAAAGGCTCGTGACGCATCTCGAGCGAGATGTAGAGCACCTTGTAGAGCGCATAGAAGATCGGGATGGTGAACAGGATCGGCAGACAGCCACCGATCGGGTTGGCGCCGGTCTCCTTATAGAGCTTCATCATCTCCTGCTGCTTGCGCTGCGGATCGGCGGCGAAGCGCTCATTGATCTCCTTCATCGGCTCCTGCAGCTTCTTCAGCTTCGCCATCGACTTGAAGGAAGCGTTGTAGAGCGGCACGAGCGGCAGCTTGACGATGACGGTGAAGGCGAGGATCGCCCAGCCGAAGGCGCCGAGATGGCTGTTCAGCCAGTTGATGACATAGAAGAACGGCTTGGTCAGGAAGTAGGCCCAGCCCCAGTCGATCGCGTCGACCATGCGCGGGATGCCGTCCTTCTGATAGGCGTCGAGCACCTCGAACCGCTTGGCGCCGGCAAACAGGCGGTTTTCGACGGTGACGCTGGCGCCCGGCGCGATCTCGACCGGCGCGCCTTCGGTGCGCACTTCCAGCGGGCCGCCGCGGGCGAGGCTGGCGCGGTTGACCGAGGCGGTGAAATGGCTGGCCTGTTCAGGCACCAGCGCGCCCATCCAGTACATGTCCGACAGGCCCCACCAGCCGCCGCTGGTCGAGACGAAATTGCCGTCCTTCGATTCGCCGCTGATCTTCTTGGCTTCGGTCAGCGGCTTGTATTTCAGCAGGCGCAGCTCGCCATTGACCACGCCCATCAGGCCGACATGCGCCGGGCCCATCGATGTGGCCGAGGCGGGATCGGTGATCTCGAGGAAGCGTTTCCAGTCGCCATGGCGCTCGAGCGAGCCGATGGCCCGCAGGCTGCGCGGCGCCGCGCCGGTATTGGTCAGCGTGTCACGGAAGGAGAACATGAAGTTCTCATCAATCGAAATTTCGCGCTCGATGATCACGCCCTCGGATTCGAGGCGCAGGGTGATCGGGCTGGCGCTCGTCAGCACATCGCCGCCGGTCTGCGTCCAGACCGAGTTGCGCCCCGCCACCAGCGTATTGCCATCCGCCCAATACCAGGCACCGAAATACCCGCCTTCGGTCGCTTCGGGCCGAAGCAGGCGGATTTCGGCGAGGCGTTCGACGGTCTGATAGTGGTGTTTCAGGCTGAGGTCATCGATGCGCGCGCCGGCGAGGCGGATCGAGCCATCGACGGCGGCGGCGTCGAAACGCACCCGCTCGCCTTCTGCAAGGGCCTCATCCAGCGAGCGTGGTCCGAGCTGCACCGCCGCGCCCGTATCGGTGCTGAGCGCCTGCTCGGCCGCGGCGCGGGCCGCCTCCTGGGCCTGATAGCGCCGCTGGGCCGGCTCCATGACGAAATACTGATACAGGAACACGAACGCGATCATCGCCACCATGGCGAGCAGAAAGTTGCGCTGGTCGTCTTTATCCATCTCGGGGTTCCGCTGGGGGCTGGGAGCGCGCCGGCATCGCAGGCGCAGGGCTTCGAGGGGTCAGGTCCGCGCGACGCTTATCAGCGCGCTTTCCATATCGTCAAGCAAGCGCGCCCAGCCGGTATCAAGTGTCGCTTCCCGGGCGATGAACACATAATCCCAGCCCCGGCGCCCATATTGCGGCAGCAGGCGGCGTGCGGCCTCGCGCAGGCGACGCTTGGCCCGGTTGCGCTCAACCGCCCCGCCGATCCGTTTGGTGGCGGTATAGCCCTCGCCGACATGCTCGCCGGGCGCATCGCCGGGGCGCGCGCGGGCCTGGATCAGCAGCGTCTTGCGCCGCTCGGTCTGGCCATCACGGACAAACAGGAATTCGCGCCGGTGGCGAAGCCGGCGCACTTCAGGCATTGGGGTGAGGTCTGGCGGCATTACCACAGCGCCGCCGCTTGCGGCGCGGGAACTGACCGTCAGGCCGTCAGGCGCTTGCGGCCCTTGGCCCGGCGCCGGGCCAGCACTTTACGGCCATTCTTCGTGCCCATCCGTTCCCGGAAGCCATGCGTGCGCTTGCGGCGAAGGTTGCTCGGCTGGAAAGTGCGTTTCATCGGTCTGCCCTGACGGCTTGAATTCTGGAAACCGCGGCCAATACAGGCCGGGCGGGATGAGGTCAAGCGGTGCCGGCCCGATTCCGGCCGCCACCTGCCGGGAGATTGCAGTTGGACTGCTGCCATCCGGTTTACACTTTGATCGCATCCATCCCCTTATCCTGCAATCCGCAGCAGGAAGACGAGGGCTGGGCATGATCCGGATTGGCGCGCTTTTGCTGGGTCTGGCCTGCCTTTTTGCAGGGACAGCTCACCCGCAGACCCTGAATTATGACCGTCTCGATGAGCGCCTGACCCGGCTGTCACAGGAAGAAGACATCGTCGGCCTGGCCGTCGCCGTGATCGAAGGCGGCGAGATCGCCTTCGCGCGCGGCTATGGCGTCACGGCCGAGGGCGAGGGCCCGGTCACCGTCAGCACCGTGTTTCGCTGGGCCTCGCTGTCCAAGGGCGTTGCCAGCACCCTCGTCACGCAGATGGCAATGGAAGGCCGCTTCGCTCTCAGCGACACGCTGGCCACCTTCCGCACCAGCCTGCGCCTTCCCGGCGGCGGCGAGGAGCGGGCGACCCTGGAAGACCTTCTGGCCCACCGCGTCGGCGTCGTCTCCAACGCCTATGACACGATGCTGGAAGACGGGCGCGACCCGGCCGACATCCGCCGCCGCCTCGGCGAGCTGAAAGTCGTCTGCCCGATCCGCGAATGCCACTCCTATCAGAATGTCGCTTTCGATGCGGTGACCGAGATCGTCGAAAGCGTCACCGGCCAGTCCTATGCCGCAGCCGTCGAGGCGGCCCTGTTCCGGCCGCTGAACATGACCACGGCCAGCACCGGGCGCGACGGCCTGGTGAACGCGGCCTCCTGGGCCAAGCCGCATGAAACCCGCCGCGGGACGACCCGGCCCATGCGCCAGACGGTGAAGGAGCCCTATTACCGTGTGCCGGCCGCCGGCGGCGTGAATGGTTCGATCCTCGACCTCGCCAAATTCGCCCGCGCCCAGATGGGTCTGGCGCCGGACATCCTGCCCGCCGACGCGCTGGACACCCTGCACACGCCCCGCGTCTACACGCCGCGCGAACAGTCGCGCCTGTCCAGCCACTATTCCGGCCGGATGCGCGATGCGCGCTATGCGCTCGGCTGGCGCACCTACAAATACGATGTCACCGGCAGCCGGGTGGTCGGCCACCGCGGCGCGGTAGAGGGCTACCGCTCGCTGATCCTGTTCGATCCAGAACGCGACTCCGGCGTCGTCGTCTTGTGGAATTCTGGCTCGCGCCGTCCCGTCGGCATCGAGCTGGAAGTCATGGACATGATCTACGGCCTGCCGCCGCAGGACTGGATGCGGATTGACGGTGCCCCGGCCGGGGCGGCGAAATAGACCCGCCCGTTTCCCTTGCGGCGGTTTTCGCTTAAGTCTGCGCCCGTGACCCCGCCGCCCCCTGCCCCCGGCCCTGGCCTGACCGGACCCGCCGCCCGGCGCGTCACCGACAGTCTGGCCGCGCGCCTGTGTGCCCTGACCCTCGGCGCCATCCTCATCACCGAAGCCCTGGTCTTCATTCCCTCGGCCAGCGCCGTGCGCACCCAATGGCTCAATGAGCGGGTGCAGGCCGCGCGGATCGCCGCGCTCGCCCTCGAAGCCGCCCCAATGCGCGCCGTCTCCGATGAGCTCTCCCAGAACCTGCTGGAGAAAGCCGAAGTCCTCGCCGTGACCGAGCAGCAGGATGAGATGCGCGTCCAGCTGCTGGCGCCGGCCGTGCCGATCGAGGAGGGCCGGACACGGTTCATAGACCTGCGCCAGTCGGGCATGATGGAACGCACGCTGGCGGCGCTGGGCGAATACTTCGCCCCGAGCGGCGAAGTGCTCGTGATCATCGCCGAAGGTTTCGAGGCCGGCCGGGTGGTCGAAGTGGTCGTGCCGCAGGCGCCGCTGAAGCGCGCGATGGCGGATTTCGCCGGACGGGCAGCCGCCCTGTCTCTCATTATCGCGCTGGCCGCCGCCGCGGTGATCTATTTCGTGCTCGACAAGCTGGTCGTGCGCCCGGTGCGGCGGGTGACGGTCAGTGTCGAACAGTTCAGCCGCGATCCGGGCGGCTGGACGCGCCGCCTCACCGGCACGCGCCGGCGCGACGAGATCGGCCGTGCCCAGAACGCCCTTTCCGGCATGGAGGAAGCCGTCGCCGACGCCTTCCGCCAGCGCGCCCACCTCGCCGAACTTGGCAGCGCGGTCGCCAAGATCAATCATGACCTCAGAAACTCGCTCGCCTCGGCCCAGCTTGTCTCCGACAGCCTCGCCCGATCCGAGGATCCGCGCGTGCAGCGCGCCGCGCCGCGCCTCAAGCGTGCGCTGGAGCGGGCCATCGAGCTTGCCACCGCAACGCTCGACTATGGCAAGGCTGCCCCGCGCGCGCCGGTGCTGCAGACTGTTCGCCCCCGGATCGTGCTCGAGGGCGCCGCTGAAGAGGCGCTGGTCGGCAATGGGGTCGCGATAGACATAGATGTCCCCGAAACGCTGGTGCTGCACACCGATGCCGACCATCTCCACCGGATCGCGGCGAACCTCATCCGCAACGCCGCCGAGGCGATGCGCCTGGCCGAAACCCCGGCGCCGCACATCGCCGTGCGGCTGAAGGACGGCGCTTTGGAATTTGCCGACAATGGTCCCGGCTTGCCTGAAACGGCGCGGGAGAATCTCTTCCGGCCGTTCCAGGGCTCCGGGCGTATGGGCGGCACGGGCCTCGGCCTTGTGATCGCGCATGAACTGGCCGAAGCGCTCGGCGGCAAGCTCAGCCTCGCCGCGACCGGGCCGCAGGGCACAGTCTTCCGCCTGACGCTGCCGGGGCTGGAGGCATGAACGCCTATGCGCCCGCCAAGGCGCCGGTGCGCTATATCCATGCCGGGCGGGATCTCATCGTCATCGACAAGCCCGCCGGCCTTCTCTCCGTACCCGGACGGGGCCCGGACAAGGCAGATTGCGCGATCGCGCGGGTGCAGGCCGACTATCCCGATGCACTGACAGTGCACCGGCTCGACATGGGCACCAGCGGGCTCCTGATGATGGCGCGCGGCAAGGAGATGCAGCGCACGCTCTCTGGCCTGTTCGAGCGCGGCGAAGTGGAGAAATCCTATCTGGCGGATGTCTGGGGGGCGCCCTCCCCGGCCTCGGGCGAGATCGACCTGCCGCTGATCACCGACTGGCCGAGGCGTCCGCGCCAGATCGTCGATCCCATACTCGGCAAGCCGAGCATCACACGCTACGACACATTATCCTCCGCAGGCGGTATATCGCGGCTGAAGCTGACCCCGCTGACGGGGCGCTCGCACCAGCTGCGCGTCCATCTCGCCGCCATCGGCCATCCGATCCTCGGGGACGAACTCTATGCCGAAGGTGAGGCCTGCAGCGCGCGCCCGCGCCTCGCCTTGCATGCCTGGCGGATCGCTTTTACCCATCCGGCCACGGGTGACCGGATGGACCTTGAGGCGCCCTGCCCGTTCTGACGCCGCCATTGCACTACTCACCGAGCAATCGCATCAGCATCCTGCGAATATGATCCTGACCGCCAAAAAAGACGGCGAGCACCCGAACAAGTTTCGCATCTTCATCGATGTCGAACCACGCAATGGCCTGCCCGATTGTCACATGGCGCAGGCCAGGCAGCATGTCGTCGTGCAGCGTTCCGCGATGAGGTAATTGCCCCAATCGAGCGATGTCTTCCCGGATCGACTGTGCGCGCGCTTCTGCGCGCATGATGGCTGTCTCGGTGTCATCGCCAAAACCCACATAGCTGTCGACGAGGAACTCGAATATCAGCGTGAAGTCGCGTCGGGCATCGGCCGCGAAGACGACTTCATAGGCCATGTTCGGCGCGCTTGCGGGTCGCTGCGCCGACAATGGCGTCCTTCATCTCGTCGCTGGATGCGAACTTTCCCTTTCTGCGTTCGACCAGAAGGGTTCGCAGCGCCTCAAGCTCCAGCTCGTCATTTTCCAAACGCCGGCGCAATAGTTCCAGTCCTTGCTGCAACGCCGCGCTGACGGATGGAAATCGGCCTTTCTCGACGAGTTGGCGTGCGAAGGCAGCCTGTTCGTCGGTGAGTGAGATCGAAGATTTGACCGTCATGGACTCTCTCTCCTTATGACCGGAAAATACTACTGGGTAACACCAGATTCAAGTCCCCGGGCGTTCGGACCGCGAGTGCCTTGACGGGGCATCTGCCGATTGATATTGATAATCGATAAGTCCAACGGAGCTGCCCATGCATGCCGAACTTGTCCGCGTCGCCTTGCACGAGGTCGATATCAAGATCATCTCCGGAGAGCGGATGCATGTGCTGCAATGGCGGCGCAACCTGCTCTGGGACGAAGTGCTGCTCGATGGCAAGCGCCAGGCCTCCAGCCATGGCCTCTGGGGCCGGGAGAAGGTCTATGGCCTCGTCTTCGGGCGCGACCTGGAAGGGCGCGGCGGCGAGCAGGTGATGCTCATTCTCGATCCCGGTTACGGCAGCTACGACTATTCCAATAACGGCCAGCGCCTGAAGGGCGTTCGCCTTGAGGGGAAGGAAGGCACCTTGCTGTCGTATGGGTCGCTCGACCCGAAAGCGCTTCAGAAGCCCGCGACCTTTGCCGACTGGATGAAGAAATCCATGGGCATGGAATGGGGCGAGGAAGAGCGCCGCCGCCCGAACTGATCCGCCTGAAGATCAGTTTTCAGCCGCGATCCTCAGAAGCTCTGCGTCCATTGCGGCGATGATCGACGGCCCATCGGCCGGCCGGTCGGCGGCGAAAACCGAGAAGACAAGCACCTCGCCGCTTGCCGCCTGCAGAAACCCTGACAGGGCGTTGACGCCGTGCAGCGAGCCGGTCTTGGCCAGGAGGCGCCCTTCCAGCGGTGTGCCCCGGAACCGGCGCGCCAGCGTTCCGTCCGCGCCGCCGCGCGGCAGGGTCGCGCGCCAGTCATCGCCCCAGGGCTGCGCCGCCGCCCAGCGCAGGAAGGCCGCCACGCCCCGCGGCGTCACGCGGTTATAGCTGGACATGCCGGAGCCATCGAACAGCTCGATCTCGACCGGCGAGAGGCCCGCCTCGAAGACGAGCGCGGCGAGCGCTTCCTGGCCGCCTTCCGGCGACAGCTCGCCCTGCCCGGCCGCGATCCGGCGCAGCAGCAGTTCGGCATGCAGGTTCTGGCTGTCCTGCTGGATGCGGCGCAGGCTGTCGATCAGCGGCGGCGGGTTCAGACGCGCAATTTCGGTGGGCGGGAATGCGCCGGGGCCCGGCGGGTCCGCTTCATGGCGCGCCAGCGCCTCGCCCTCGACGGTTACGCCGCGCTCCGTCAGCAGGCGGATGAGACGTTGCGCCGCCACCCGCGCCGGCTCTCCCACCGCCAGGACATAGTTGCGCGGCGCCGCATCGGCCGGCACGCTGCCGGTCAACCGGACAAGTCCGCTACCCGGCGCCCGCGCGATGCGCAGCGTCTGTTCGGAGCTGGCCGGCCCGGTCACCGCGCGGTTGTCGAAGGTGAGCAGGTCGTCCCCCGGCAGCCATTCGGCGCTGACCGGGCGGCCCTCGGCGCCCGGCGCGATGCGCAGGCCGAGCGTGTTCTCATTGACCGAGAGAGACGAGATCGAGGCGGCATAGTACCAGACGAAATTGTTCCAGCTCCAGCCCTGCCCCCAGGGCGCGGCGGCAAGATAGCTGTCATCGCCGATGACATCGGCCACCTGGGTAATGCCGGCCGCGACAACAGCGTCGGCAAGCTGATGCAGGCAGTTGTCGAGACAGTCCGGCCGGTCGGCAAGGCTCGCATCGCCCGCCCCCTTCAGGATCAGCGAGGGGAGCGCGCTTTCGGCGCTGGTCGCCAGCCAGAGCGATGTGCCATGGGCGGGGTCCGGCGCGTCCAGGTCTGACAGGAAATGGAAGGCGGCGGCGGTGGTGAAGAGTTTGG
>CAYQRX010000067.1:0-12639 GCA_964419865.1 uncultured Hyphomonas sp.
CCTTCCCGGTCGCGGCCGGACAGATCGGACTCCATCAGCAGGTCGCGGAAACCCGGGTCCCCGGTCCGGGCAAGCTCGAGGATACGCGCCTCAAGCTCATCGGGATCAGGCTCCGGATGATCCGGGCGCAGCGCAATCTCGAAATGCACGCGCGCCAGCGGCCCGGAATCGAAATAGGGCTGGAAACTCTTGAGGTCGCCCTTGTACGCCTCGGTCAGCAGCGCCGCGATGCGCTGGCGCAGCGCCGTGTCATAGGATTCCCTCGGCACGAAGACGAGCGCGGTGACGAACCGGTCGAACTCGTCGCGGCGCAGGAAAACGCGCGTACGCGGACGGCCGACCAGGTGCAGGGCGCCCATCACCATCGGGCCAAGCACGGTCGAACGTGTCTGGAACAGCTCGTCGCGCGGCCAGGTCTCGATCAGATTCGCCAGTGCTTTTTCGGTGTGCCCGCCCGGCGCAGCGCCGGAGGCTGCCATCACCTTCTGTACCCGCCGGCGCAGGAAGGGAATGGAGCGCGCCGTCTCGTCATAGGCCTCGGCGGTGAACAGGCCGAGGAACCGCATTTCGCCGACCACCCGGCCGGCATCATCATACTTCTTCACCCCGATATAATCGCAAGGCACCCGGCGATGCACACGGCTCGGCAGGGTCGACTTGGCAATGATCAGCGGCACCGGCGACTGGATGAACTCACCGATCTCCCGGGTGAGCACGAGCGGTTCGCTGTCGCGGCTGAGGACGTTGAGCGCTTCATCGCGCAGGATGCCGAGGTTCGACCCCTCGACCATCAGCGGCTCTGCCGCCTTCACCCGGCCCTGATCGTCCGTCTCGAAATCATATTCGCGGCTTCCCAGAAACACATAATGGTCGCGCGACAGCCATTCGAGGAAGGCCACCGCCTCGTCGCGCTCGGCCGGCTCGACATGGCGCAGGCTGGAGATGCGCTTGATCTCGCCGCGCATGCGCGCACGCATGGCCGCATGGTCGGACACCGCACGTTCGACATGCGCCAGCGTCGTGCGCACCCCCTCCTCCAGCAGCCTGGCCTCGCCGGGCGTCAGCAGCGGCGTGTGGATCTGGATGACGGAGACCATCCGCCCGTCGGCCATCGTGACAACCGGGTGGAAGAGCGTCTTCACCTCATGGCCCTGAGCCGCGCATTCACCGAGCAGCGAATCGACCAGGAAAGGCATGTCCGGGCCGGTCGCTTCGAGGATGGAGCGGGCCAGTACGCCGCTGGCGCCTTCCGGCTTGATGACGACGCGGACATCCTGCTTTCCCGCCGGCACAGCCTCGGCCCAGTCCCAGAGACGCGCGGCCAGCGCGCGAATGTCGGCATCCTCCAGCCCGGCGACATCCTCCCGCGCGGCTTCACTCAGAATCTGGTCGAGCACCTGGCTGGCAGGGCTGTGGGCGGTTGTGGATCGGGGCATGGGGACGACTCTCGAGAGACACGGGTCAAGACCCGGGCATAGCCGCCCCAACGGAAGGCTTCAAGAATCATGTTTCAAATGAAACGGCTCGCAGCGGTCATCTTCTGCCGGAAAGCGGCGCGATCAGGGCAAAGGATTCCAAGGCCTGAAATGAAGCGGGCCCGCCAGACGGGGACATGTCCGGCGGGCCCTACAGGCAAATTCCGCAGGCTGGGTGGGGGGACGCACGCGGAAGCCTGATCTTGTTCATTATGTGGTCCGCAGAGGCGGCGGATCAAGCGCCAACGGGACCTTGAAACTGTTAATTTTTGGTGAGTTGACGCGCCAGCCTGAACTGGTGCGTCGCCCCTTAGCCAAGTCGCATGTAACACTCCGGCGACAGTCGCGCCAGCCCTTCACGCAGCTTTGACTGCATCGCCCGAGGCCGCCTTTCCCTGCGGATTGCCGTCTGCCGACAACAGGATCGCGATCCAGCGGGTACTGTCAGACTGGGCAAAGAGGATCATCATGAGAACTGTCAGGGGGGCTGACAGGAACATGCCGGGGATGCCCCAGAGCACGCCCCAGGCCGCAAGGGCAAGCAGCACGACAAGTGCCGAAAGATTCAAGGATTCCCCCATCATCCGGGGCTGGACGAAATTGCCAATCGAGAATTGCCAGAAGCTGACAATCGCGAACACGATGATGGCGTAAACATAGGAGTTCTCCGGCGCGGCCCCGGGCATCCATTGAGGGACCTCCGGCTGGACCAGCGCGAACAGGGGCGGAATCACCGCTGCGACAATCGATCCCACGGTCGGGATGTAATTCAGCACGAAAATCAGCGCCGACAGGAACAGGGCGTTCTGAACCCCCATAGCCAGCAGCGAGATATAGGTCAGCACCGTGATCAGGGCGGAGATGACGGTCTGCGTCCACAGATATTTCTCGATCCCGAGACGGGCATCATTGCCCACCTGGCGGGCCTGCTCGCGCCGGTCCGGGTCTGGGAAGATGTTGTCGAGCTTTCTCGACCACATGCTCTGCGCCGAAAACAGAAACGCGACATAGATGAGGATCAGGACGATATCGCTCGACAGCCCCCGCACGCCGCTGGCGATCGCGGCGAAAAACCGCTGGCCGCCATCATTGAACAGGAAATGCGTCAGGGTCGGGGCATCCGTCAGGCCCGCGAACCGGTAGGCTTCGGCGATCAGCCCATTGATCTTCTCCTCATATTCGCCGGCATCGCGGCTGAACTCGGCCAAGCCATTGGCAAGCAGGGCAATGAAACCGATGAAACCGGCAACCACCAGCAGGACCGCCAGCAGCCGCGCCGGGCCCGGGCGCATGAGGCTGGACGTGTTGTTGATGGCCGTGGCGAAGCCTTCGATGATGAGGAACAGGAAGACGGCGAGCGCGAAGGTCGCCAGGATATGGCGGCCGAAATAAAGCAGGGCGATGACGACACCCGCAGCGATGATCCAGATAGCGGTCCGGGTGGCAGTGCCCATGGCGTGCTCCGATGCGTGACGGCGGCGCGCAGGGTGAAAGCCCCCTGCCCGCCCGTCAAGCGCCAGAAAGCTGAGCCATAATGCTTGCCGAATTTGCCGGAATGGCTAGCCTCGGCCGGGATATGAAACAGCATGTCAGCGAGGGGCCGGCAGTATGAGTGAGACAATTTTCCTGGGCGGCGCCGATGCGGACGGCACGGGCCGGCCGGATACGGCCCAGGATCTGATCCTCAAGGTCGCCAACCGTCACGGCCTGGTGGCCGGCGCGACCGGCACCGGCAAGACGGTGACGCTTCAGGTCATGGCGCAGGCCTTCGCCGATGCCGGCGTGCCGGTCTTCGCCGCCGACGTGAAGGGCGACCTTGCCGGCATCGCCTTTCCCGGCACCGAGACGCACAAGGCGCATGGCGCCTTCATCGCCCGCGCCGAAAAGATCGGCATGGGCGAGCTGAACTATCATCCTGCGCCCGTGATCTTCTGGGACGTGTTCGGCGAAAAGGGCCATCCGATCCGGGCCACCATCGCCGAGATGGGCCCGGTTCTCCTTTCGCGGCTGATGGGGCTGACCGCCGTTCAGGAGGGTATTCTCAACATCGCCTTTCAGTATGCGGATGATCGCTGCCTGGATGATCCGGATTTCCGCCTTCTCGACCTGAAAGACCTGCGCAAGCTGATCGCCCATCTTGGCCAGCCGGGGGTGCGCGAGGAAGTCAGCCGGAAATACGGGAATGTCGCGCCGGCCTCGCTGGCCGCCGTGCAGCGCGAGCTGCTGGTGCTGGAGCGGGCCGGCGCCGAGATGTTCTTCGGCGAGCCGGCGCTGGAGTTGCCGGACTTCATGCGCACGACCCGCGACGGGCGCGGCTATGTGAATATTCTCGACGCGACCAAGCTGATCAACAATCCGAAGCTTTATTCCACCTTCCTGCTCTGGCTGCTGTCGGAACTCTTCGAGCAGCTGCCTGAAATCGGCGATCCGGAAAAACCGCGCCTCGTCTTCTTCTTCGATGAAGCGCATCTTCTGTTCACGGACACACCGCCCGCCCTGCTGCAGAAGATCGAGCAGGTGGTCCGCCTCATCCGGTCCAAGGGTGTAGGCGTCTATTTCGTCACGCAGAACCCGCGCGATGTGCCCGAATCCGTTCTCGCCCAGCTCGGCAACCGCATCCAGCATGCGCTGCGCGCCTATACCCCGATGGAGCAGAAGGCGGTCAAATCGGCAGCGGCCTCTTTCCGGCCCAATCCGGCCTTCAAGACCGAGACCGTCATCACCGAACTTGGCGTCGGCGAGGCGCTTGTCTCCACGCTGGATGCCAAAGGCACGCCGTCTGTCGTCCAGCGCACGCTGATCCGCCCGCCGGCCTCGCGGCTCGGCCCGGTGAGCGATGCCGAGCGCGCCGAGATCCTCAAGGCCAGCCCGGTGCTGGGCCGCTATGACAAGATGGTCGACCGGGAGTCGGCCTATGAGATCCTGACCAAGAAGGAACAGGCCGCCGCAAAGGAAGCCGAAAAGGCCCGCATCGCGGCGGAGAAGGAAAAGGAAGCCGCCGCGAAGGCGAAAGCGAAAGCACCGGCCCGGGGCCGCACCACCAGTTCGCGCTCGCGCCGCATGACACCCGCCGAGCGTGCAACCAACACCGCGGCCACAACCGTCAGCCGGGAACTGACGCGCTACATTCTCCGCGGCATCTTCGGGAACATGAAGAAATGACAAAGCGCCCCTTCGCCCTCGCTGCGCTTGCCCTCCTCGCGGCCTGCGCGACGACCCGCTCCGATGCCGGCTGGACCGGCGGGCCGAATGCGCAGGCCTTCGCAACCGCCTATTCGGTCTGCGAGCAGAGCAGCTATGGCATTGAAGCCAACTTCATAAACTGCATGGCCGGGCGCGGCTGGGTCCGGAACCGGTCCCGGTAAAGCTGTTACCGGTTGCAGGCCCGCCCTTCCCCCGGCGTCAGGAGTGGCGCTGGGCCTGCGCCTTTCCTATAGTAAAGGTTGATGTCCAATCAAGACACGGCCCCAGGGAGGCATGACCGATGCAACAATACCTCAAATTCTACATCGACGGCGAATGGGTCGATCCGGTCACGCCGCGCACGCTGGAGGTCGAGAACCCGGCGACGGAAGAGAATTTCGCCGTCATATCCATCGGCTCGAAGGCGGATGTGGACAAGGCCGTCGCCGCTGCCAAGCGCGCCTTCAAATCCTTCTCGCAGACCTCGGTGGAATACCGCGCCGACCTGCTCGACAAGATCACGGCCGGGCTCCAGAAGCGCATGCCGGACCTTGCCAAAGCCATCTCCGAGGAGATGGGCGCGCCGATGTGGCTCGCGAACGCGGCCCAGGTTCCCTCCGGTCTCGGCCATTTCGCGACCACCGCCGGCATTCTGCGCAATTACAAGTTCGAAGAAGTCAAAGGCACCACGCTGCTGCGCAAGGAGCCGATCGGCGTCTGCGCCTTCATCACGCCCTGGAACTGGCCGCTGAACCAGATCGCCTGCAAGGTGGCCCCGGCGATTGCCGCGGGCTGCACCATGGTTCTGAAGCCTTCGGAAATTGCCCCGCTGGATGCGATGATCTTCGCCGAAGTGCTGCATGAGGCCGGCGTGCCGAAGGGTGTGTTCAACCTCGTCAATGGCGATGGACCCGGCGTCGGCGCCGCTCTCTCCTCGCACCCGGATGTCGATATGGTGAGCTTCACCGGCTCGACCCGCGCCGGTGTGCTGGTGGCGCAGGCGGCGGCTCCGACGGTCAAACGCGTCGCCCAGGAACTCGGCGGCAAGAGCCCGAACATTGTTCTGCCCACGGCCGATCTTGAGAAAGCCGTCTCCAGCGGCGTCATGAGCATGATGACGAATTCCGGCCAGAGCTGTAACGCGCCGAGCCGCATGTTCGTGCAGAAGGATCAGCACGACAAGGCGCTCGCCATTGCCAAGGCCACAGCCGAAGCCGTCAAGGTCGCGATGCCGGCCGAGGCCCCTCCCGGCGCCATCGGCCCGATCTCCAATGGAAACCAGTATCAGAAGGTACAGGACCTGATCCAGAAAGGTATCGAGGAAGGCGCGACCCTCGTTGCCGGCGGGCCGGGCCGTCCGGAAGGCTTCAACAAGGGCTACTTCGCCCGCCCGACCGTGTTCGGCAATGTCACCAACGACATGACCATCGCACGCGAGGAAATCTTCGGGCCGGTGCTCTGCATCCTGCCCTATGACACCGTGGACCAGGCCGTCGAGATGGCGAACGACACCGTCTATGGCCTCGCCGGCTATGTGCAGGGCCCTGAGAAGGACGCCAACGAGATTGCGAACCGCATCCGCGCCGGTCAGATCCTGGTCAACGGCGCGCGTCCGGACTTCTCGGCGCCCTTCGGCGGCTATGGCCAGTCGGGCAATGGCCGCGAATGGGGCGAGTACGGCTTCGAGGAATTCCTCGAAGTGAAGGCCGTGGTCGGCTACGCCGCGGCCTGATTGCTGGTAGTGCACTGAGACAACCGGAACGGCAGCCTCCGGGCTGCCGTTTTTCTTTTGGTGTCGCATCAGGTTAACGCCCGCACGGGCCGCTTGACTTCGGCCCGGGACCGGGAAATGCCTCACGCGAACGTGACGCAGCCGTTGGCTGGCGTTCATCTTCGATCCGCCACATGATATGCTGAAACAATGTATTGGAGGCCGTTGCCATGAAACGCCTTAGCCTTGCCGCCGCTATTGCTGCGCTTGCCCTGACCGGGGCGTGCGCCACCGCCACGCCCTATCAGGCGGCCACCGGTGCTGATCGGGGCTATTCGGAGATGAAGATCGAGGACAACCGCTATCAGGTGGAGTTCTCGGGCAACTCGCTGACCGACCGGAAAACGGTGGAGACTTATCTCCTCTTCCGCGCCGCCGAGCTGACCAAGCAGAACGGTTTCGATCATTTCCGCGTCGTGCGCCGCGACACCGATGCCGATGTCCGCGTCGTCCCGGTCGGCGGAGCCGCCTATACACCCTATTATGACCACTTCTGGCTCAACTATCGCTATTTCGGCCCCCGCGCCTCCTACTTCCGCGATCCGTACCGGCGTTATTCGCCGGGGCCGGCTTATTACAGCCGCTATGGCTATTATGACCCCTTCTGGGGCGGCCCGGTCGAATACCGGGAGCAGACCCGCTATGTCGCCAGCGCCGAGATCGTCATGGGTAAAGGTCCGAAACCGGACGATGTTGCCTTCTTCGACGCCGACCAGGTGATCTTCAACCTGGCTGGCCAGATCAGGCGCCCGGAATCCTGAGCCACCCGGCTCAGGGGCCCCGCTCGATCCGGAACACGGCCCCGTTCAGGGAAACGATGTAAAGGCGCCCCTGAGTGTCGAGGCCGAAGCTCGCGATATTGCTCAGCGTCCCCTGATCCGGCACGAGGGCATCGTTCAGCCGCGTAAACTGGCTGGAGGGCAAAGTCTGCCCGTTCACCAGCGACGTTTCAGGTAGCGCCCAGACATTCGCGCTGATGAAATCACCGAACACATAGTGATCGCGGATTGGCGCGACGTTGCCGCGATAGACATATCCTCCGGTGACGGACCGCCCCTGAAACGGGCCGGTCCCATGGCTGTATTCAGCGACCGGCGCGGTAAAGTCCGGTGAGTTCGCGCCGCCATTGTAAGCCTGTGTGCCTTCGCGCCGGTTCCAGCCATAATTCGCGCCGCTGTCGGCAAGGCGCATCCGGTTGATCTCCTCGATCGCGCCCTGGCCGACATCGGCGATGAACAGATCACCGGTCTGCGGGTCGAAACTGGAGCGGAACGGATTGCGCAGGCCGAGGGCGAAAATTTCCGGCGCGCCGCCCGTGCCGCCCGGAAAGGCATTGCCGGGCGGAATACGGTAGTCGCGTTCGGCGTCGGCGGGAAAGTCGTCGCCCGATACATCAATCCGCAGGACCTTGCCGAGCAGCGATGACGGGTTCTGCGCATTGCCGCCGGGATCCCCGGCCCCGCCGCCATCGCCGGTCGGGATATAGAGCAACCCGTCACCCCCGAAACCAAGCCAGCCGGCATTGTGATTGTCCTGCGGCTGCGGGATCGTCAGGATGGTATCAACCGTCGCCGGATCAAGCTGCGTGGGCGAACCGGCATAGGTCTGGTAGCGGCGGATTTCGGTACGCAGGCCCGTGCCGCCGCCGGGCAGAACGCCATTGGCGGTGACGTTCAGATAGACGGTGCGGTCCGTCTCGAAATCCGGAGAGAAGGCCAGCCCGAGAAGCCCCCCTTCTCCGCTGGTCACAAGCTGGCCGGCGAGGTTGATGAAATCGGTGCCGCCGATCGCGCCGGTTTCGGGATCTAACAGGCGCGCCCGCCCGCCCTTTTCCAGAACGACCGCCTGAGCCGTGCCGGGAATTCCGGCCAGATAGAGCGGCTGGCTGAAGCCGCTGCCCACCCGGCGCAGCGACATGCCCTGAAGCGCGCTCTCGACGCGGATCGTCAATGTGATCCGCGCGACCCCACCGCGATTGTCGCGCGCCTCCAGAACGATCTCATAGACATTGTCTCCGCTGGCATCCTGCGGATGATCAATATCGAGCGGTGCGGGAAGCGACAGCACGCCGGTCGAGGCATTGAAACTGAACACCGCCTCATCGCCGCCGGCAATCAGGTGAAAGGTGACCGGGTCTGCGTCCGGATCGCTCGCGGTCAATGTGTAGACAGGACCCGTCGCGGTCTCGTCGATCGTCACAGAGGCGGGCGAGGTGATGACCGGAGGCTGGTTTGCTGCCGGCGGCGGGGGCGGTGACGGCGGGCTGCCGCTTCCGCCTCCGCCGCAGGCCGCAACCGCGCACGCACCCGCCAGGGCGGCGGCCTGCCAGCGCGGGGCCCGGTCACGGGTCGATGTCCCGGTTTTCATGAAACCAGTGATAGCACCCGGCGACCGTCCGGCCAGTGTAAGTTTGGAAAGGTGTGCGCACGTCCCTTTCAGGCCATGCCCGGCCCTCCTGGAGCGCACCGCTTTTTCACAGTTGATAGGAGTTATGCGCCGCCCGGCGCTGGCCAAGGGCGGAATAAGGGTTCAAAAGGCCGGGCTGGAAAAGGAAGACCGGATAAATGGACGGCGGTGAAGCGCGCCGGGGCAGCCAGCTGACGGCGCCCCCGACAGGCCTGCGCAAGATGGAATTCGTTGCCATGATTGCGGGCCTGATGGCCCTCAATGCCATGGCGATCGACATCATGTTGCCGGCGCTGTCCGAAATTGCGCTGGCCACGGGCCTGACCGGGAATGGCAGCGACCAGAACCGCCAGCAGCTCATCATCTTCGCCTATGTGCTGGGCTTCGGCGCGCCGCAGCTGGTCTGGGGCCCGATCACCGACCGGTTCGGCCGGCGCGCGCCGCTTTTCATCGGACTGGGCGGTTATATCCTGACCGCCCTTCTCTGCATCCTGGTTCGCGATTTCTGGGCGCTTCTGGCTGCGCGCTTCCTGCAGGGATTGTTCGCCTCCGGCGCCCGGATCGTCGCGGCAGCCGTCGTGCGCGACATCTTCGCCGGGCGAAGCATGGCGAGCTTCATGTCGCTGGTGATGACGATCTTCATGATCGTGCCGATCATCGCGCCGGCGGTCGGGCAGATCATTCTCTTCGTCGCGCCCTGGGAAGGCATCTTCGCCGTACTCGCCGTCTGGGGTACGCTGATGCTGACCTGGACCTGGGCGCGCCTTCCGGAGACGCTGCCCGCCCCCGCGCGGCGGCCTCTGAACCTTGGCAGCGTCGCCGGTGCCTATCTGCAGGTCGTGCGCACGCCGGTCAGCTTTGGCTATATGCTGGCTTCCGGAATTGTCTTCGGCGCGCTGTTTGCCTTCATTGCCTCCTCCGAGCAGGTCTTCCGCCAAGTGTTCGGTCAGGGCGAGAGCTTTGCCTTCTGGTTTGCCGGCATCGCAGCAGCCCTCGCCATCTCCAACTTCACCAATTCCAGGCTTGTCGAACGCCTCGGCATGCGCCGGATCAGCCATACCGTGCTCATTCTCTTCACGCTCGGCGCCGGCACGCTTTCGGTGACGACGCTGCTATGGGGCGAAAGCCTCGCACGCTTCTTCCCGCTGTTTGCGCTGACCTTTGCGTGTTTCGGAATGATGGGGTCGAATTTCTCGGCGCTCGCCATGGAGCCGCTGGGCAAGATCGCGGGCACCGCATCAGCGGCCTATGGCTTTGCCACCACGCTCATCTCCAGCCTGATCGGCATGGCGATCGGCGCGCAGTTCGACGGCTCGACCGTGCCGCTGACGACCGGCTTCGCCATTCTTGGCGTCCTGGCGCTGGGCGTGGTGCTGATCACCGAAAAGGGGCGGCTGTTTTCTTCGCGCTGACGGCGCGGAGCGTCAGCCCTTCACCAGCCAGGCTTTTTCGACCAGCTTCGTCACATCGCCCATGATTTCCGTGATGCGGAAATCCTTCGGCGTGTAGACGGCGGCGACTCCCATCTGGCGCAGGGCGCGGGAATCCTCCGGCGGGATGATGCCGCCGACGACGACCGGCACATTGTCGAGCCCCAGCTTGCGCAGCTCTGCCACCGTCTCGCGGACGAGATCGAGATGGCTGCCCGAGAGGATCGAGAGGCCAACGACATGGGCCCTGGCTTCCTTGGCCTGCGCGGCAATCTCGGCCGGCGTGAAACGGATGCCTTCATAGACAACGTCCATGCCAACCTCCCTGCCCCGCGCAGCGATCTGCTCGGCGCCGTTGGAATGGCCATCGAGGCCAGGCTTGCCGAGCACATAGGTCAGTGTACGGCCAAGCGCCTGCGAAACGCGGGCCACCTCGGCTTTCACTTTCTCCACGTCATCCTCGCCGCTGCTCGAGACGACCAGCGCCACGCCGGTCGGGGCGCGGAACTCGCCGAAGACCTCGCGCAGCACCGTGCCCCACTCCCCCGTCGTCACGCCGGCCTTGGCGCAGGCGATGGAGGGTTCCATGATGTTGCGGTTTTCGGCGGCGGCGGCATGCAGCTCAGCCAGGGCCGCTTCGGCGGCGGCAGTGTCACGGGCGGCGCGCCAGGCTTTCAGGTCGCGCACCTGCATTGCTTCTTCAGCGGGGTCGACCGTCTGGATGGCGCCGTCGCCGCCGCCCAGCGGGCTTGGCTCTGTCTCGGTGAACCGGTTGACGCCGACCACGGTGAGCGCGCCGGATTCGATAGCCCGTATACGGTCGATATGGGCGCCCACCAGGCTTTCCTTCATGAAACCGATGGCCGCCGTTGCCCCGCCGATCTCGTCGATCCTTGCCAGCGTGGCGCGCGCCTTTTCCTTCAGCTCCTCGGTCTTCGCCGTGATGACATGGCTGCCATCGAAGATGTCCTCAAACTCCAGAAGGTCGGTCTCATAGGCGAGGATCTGCTGCAGGCGGAGCGACCATTGCTGGTCCCAGGGGCGCGGCAGGCCCATCGCCTCGTTCCAGGCCGGCAGCTGCAGCGCGCGGCAGCGGGCGCGCTTGGACAGCGTGACGGCGAGGGCTTCCATCAGGATACGGTAGACATTGTTTTCCGGCTGCGGCTCGGTGAGCCCCAGCGAGTTCACTTGCACGCCATAGCGGAACAGGAGCGCCTTGGGATCGGTAACGCCATAACGCTCCCGCCCGATCTCTTCCCAGAGATCGACGAAAGCGCGCATCTTGCATAGCTCTGTTACGAAACGGACTCCGGCATTGACGAAGAAGGAGATGCGGCCAAAGACGGTCTCAAAGTCTGATTCTGGAACTTGTCCGCCGGCTTTGACCGTATCGAGAACCGCGATGGCGGTCGCCAGGGCATAGGCCAGCTCCTGTTCCGGTGTGGCGCCGGCTTCCTGCAGGTGGTAGGAGCAGACATTCATGGGGTTCCATTTTGGAACTTCTGTATAGCACCAGCTCACCATATCCGAGATCAAGCGGAGCGAGGGCTCGGGCGGGAACACATAGGTGCCGCGCGAGAGGTATTCCTTGATGATGTCGTTCTGGGTCGTGCCCCGTAGTTTCTTGCGGTTGTCGCCGCGCTCATCGGCCAGCGCCACATACAGCGCCAGCATCCAGGCGGCCGGGGCGTTGATCGTCATCGAGGTGTTCATCGTCTCCAGCGGCAGCTCGGCAAACAGCTCGCGCATGTCGCCCAGATGCTTGACCGGGACGCCCACCTTGCCGACTTCGCCGCGGGCAAGGATATGGTCGGCGTCATAGGCCGTCTGGGTCGGCAGGTCGAAGGCAATCGAGAGGCCGGTCTGGCCCTTGGAGAGGTTCAGCCGGTAGAGCTCATTGGATTTCTTGGCGGTGGAATGGCCCGCATAGGTGCGGAAGATCCAGGGCGTGTCGGGTGCGTGCTGATAGTCTGCGGCGGCTTTTGTCATCGTCTTCCTGCCTCCCCTTTGTTGCGGCGCAACATGACTGAGCGGCCCGCTGCTGGCAAGCGGCGCGTCTGACGCACTTGCGGGCCGCGCCGGCCGGCGCCACCTTGGCACGCACCATATCTGCAGGAGCCGCCCGCCGCATGCCCCAGCCGAGCCCCCGCCTCAGAACCATCGTCTGGCTGCGCCTCACCGCGCTGGCAGCCTTTCCGGCAGGCGCCGTGCTGATGGCGATTTACCAGCGCGGACCGCTCTCGCTTGGCGTGCTGGCCGCGGCAATGCTGGCCGTCAGCCTGTATGAGCGCCGCCGCCTCGCAGCCGTTTCGGGCGCTGAAACCACGGTCAGCCTGACCAGCCTTAGCATGGGCTTTGCCTTCCGCCTCGGCCT
>CAYQRX010000068.1:0-12417 GCA_964419865.1 uncultured Hyphomonas sp.
CGCAGGGTTCGAGCGTGACATAGGCGGTAGCGCCGGCGGCAAGCGCGCCGGCCTTGTCCTCCGGAGGGCGTGCGTCGCCATCAGGCAGACTCGCCGACATGTCCGGTTCAGCGGCCGGCGTCTCCGTCTCTGGTCCAGGCCGCGCAGCGGTGAGCGAGGCTTGCGCGCCCGTATGCTGAACCGCCGGGGCAATCCTGTCTGCGCTGTCAGTGCTGGCCTCAGCAGGCCCGCCCGGCCGGGCCGGCGCAGGGCGCCGCGCGTCTCCACCAGCTGCAGCGGCCAGTATCGCGGCTTCCGGTACAGCGGCGGGTGGGGCGGTGACCTCTGCAGCGGTTTCCGCCGGTTGAGTGGCCGGCGCGGCGACAGCGGGGAGGGGGGCAGCGCTGTCAGCCGGCACGTCCGTATCCTCGGCCCCGTCAGCCCCATCGGTCCCGGAATCTTCCGCGACTTCAGCCAAATCGGCGTCTGCCGCGCCAGGCTCGATCAGCAGTGCGGGCGCGGCGATCTCTTCCGGCGGCGCGGCCATCAGGATGAATTGCGCAGGGGTCCCGGCGGCCGCCGGGGAAAGCGCGCCGGGCAGCGCCGCGAAGGCGAGCGATGATGTCTCGCCCGCAAGGGCCGGATCAGGCGAGAGGAAAAGCGTCGGAAGGTCCGGTTCGGCGGCAAACAGGCTCGCGGCGAAATCCTGCCCGCGCCCGGCAAGGTCTGCCGCGCGCGATGTTGCATCCTGCGCCGGAACCGTCTGGATCGACCAGAGGTCCACATCCAAGGAGAAAGTCATCCTGCTTTCCGCCATCGTCTTTGTTAACCATACTAAAACCAACCCCCGTAAAATATGGGTTAACCGGTTCGGGCACGGATGCTCCTGAAGCGGAATATTTTGCGGAGCAGACATGATCCAGCCCCTTGCCCCCGCCATGCCGCAGGTCTCGGCCACTCAAGGCACGCCCGCGACGCCGGAGCGGTCCGAGATCGGCAAACGCTTTGAACAGATGCTCTGGGCCGAGATGCTGAGCCATGCCGGTCTAGAGAAGGCTTTCACCCAGAGTGGCGGGGAAGGGGCTGCGGCCTTCTCCCGATTCATTGTTGAGGCAATCGCCGAAGATCTTGCCGAGCGCCACCCCCTCGGCCTCAGCGCCAGGGTCGATGAGACCATTGCCCGCGCCGCGCCGGCGGCCGGTGCCGCCAGCCCGGAGACCGAGACATGACGGCAGCCCTCGAATCCGCCGCGCTGCATCTGGAAGATGTGCTGCTGGCTGAGCGGGATTTTCTTCTCGCCGGACAGGTTCGCGAAGCCGCCGCACTGGTCGAGGACAAGCTCGCCGCGCTTGAGGCCTTTGAAGGCGCCGCGGCCGCGTTCGGGGCAGGGGGCGCCCCGGCCCAGGTTCGCGCCCTGATAGGGAGGGTCATTCAGATGGCGGAGGAAAATGCCGTCCATCTCTCGGCCGTGCGCAACGGTCTCAGCAGCCTGATCGGACGGGTCAGCGGCGCCGGCCAGGACGCCTATGCCGGCGTCTATGGAAAAAGCGGCTCGCAGATGGCTTTTCCACAGGCAACAGGACAGTACCGCAAATGGGTATAAGCCAGTTAACCTTACATTTATTGCTGATCTGTAAGACACGGATCAGGAGCCATGAATGGCTCACCCATCCGTCAGGACGACGCTTCGCACAACAGCCCGCGCATCGCGCGGCAAGGTAGAATGGAAAGATAGATGTCCAGCATCCTGACCAATAACAGCGCCATGGTCGCCCTCGAGACCCTGCGCAACATCAACCGCAACCTCCAGACCGTCCAGGGCGAGATCTCGACCGGCAAGAAAGTTGCGACGGCAAAAGACAACGCCGCGATCTGGGCCGTCTCGACGGTCATGTCGTCCGACGTTGCCTCCTTCAAGGCGATCACCGACTCGCTGAACCTCGGCTCCTCGACCGTCGGCGTTGCCCGCTCGGCCGCCGAGAAGGTCACTTCGACCCTTCAGGAGATCAAGACGCTCATCGTTCAGGCCCAGGGCGAGAACGTTGACCGTAACAAGTACCACACCGACATCCAGGAAAAGATCTCGCTGATCGAAGGCTATGTCGGCGCTGCCCAGTTCAACGGCCTGAACCTGATCAACGGTTCGTCCACGGCTGATGTGAACGTCCTGGCCTCGCTCGACCGCTCCTCCTCGGGCTCGGTTGCTGCCTCCTACATCTCGGTGGCTCGTCAGGACCTCTCGGTGGCCAACACTGGTTCCGCTGCCGCCTTCGGTACGACGGCCGTCAACGACACGACGATCATCGACAATGGCGGCACCAACGCCGGCACCGCCGCTACCGTTGCCGGTTCCGCTTCGCAGGTCATCACCATCGCTTCGGTTGCCGACGGCTACAGCTACGGCATCACGCTGAGCGATTCGGCGACCAACAACTCGCTCGGTCAGCGGACCTTCGAGTATGTTGCAAGCTCCAGCGATAGCGCCGAGTCGGTTGCGGCCAGCCTCGCCAACCAGATCTCGACCTTCTTCGCCGCGACCGGCGAGACGAACTATTCTGTCTCGCGCTCGGGTGATGCAATCACGATCACCAACAACTCGTCGGCTGACCTCTCTGTCACGGCAAACTCGGCCAATGACGGTACGGCCGGCGTGTCGGCTGGCGGTCTCGGCGACCTGACCACGATCGACGTGCGCACGTCCACCGGCGCTGCAGCGGCCCTGACGACCATCGAAAACCTCCTGCAGGTCTCGATCGACGCCGCCGCTGGCTTCGGTTCCTCGCAGAACCGTATCGCTGGCCAGACCGAGTTCGTCCAGACCCTGATCGACTCGATGACTTCGGGTATCGGCAGCCTGACCGACACGGACATGGAAGCGGCTTCGGCAAAACTGCAGGCCCTGCAGGTCCAGCAGCAGCTCGGCGTCCAGGCCCTGTCCATCGCGAACCAGTCGCCGCAGACTCTGCTGTCGCTGTTCCGCTAATAGGTATGACTTCGGTTCCGGGCGCTTCGGCGCCCGGACCATCCCTGTAAACAGATTCCCAGGAGGGGTATCTTGCAGTCTCTGGCGTTCAAGGCATACGGACAGGTCACCCAGCGCACAGCGACCGATAAGGGTATCGAGCTGGCGCTTTTCGAACAGATCACCCAGGCCCTTGAAGTCGTGCAGGCTGACAATGGTGCCAATCCCGGCGAGTGGGGCGACGCCATCTACCGCAACATGCAGCTCTGGTCGCTGATCGCTGCCGATCTTCTGACCCCGGAGAATGCGCTGCCCAATGAGACCAAGGCTGGTCTTATCTCCCTTTCCGAATTCGTCCGCCGCACCAGCATGAAGATCCTCGCAGGCGCCGAAGGCCTTGCCGATCTGATCGAGGTGAACCGGACAATCATGGCTGGCCTGGATGGCTCGCCCGCATCAGTTTAGCAGGAGGTTGTCTGATGTCTGGTCTGGTTCTGAAGATCGCGCCCGGCGAGCGCTTCATCATCAATGGCGCAACCCTTGAGAATGGCGACAAGCCGGCCCGCATCCGCGTGGTTGAAGGCGATGCACGTGTGCTGAGGCTGCGCGACGCGATGCGTCCGGAAGAAGTCAACACACCGGTCAAGCGCGTCTACTATGCCATCCAGCTGCTCATCACCGGCGACCTCAAGGAAGCCGATGCGCTGCCTGCGATCGACAGCGAATGCTGCCAGTTGCTTGATGTCTTCCGCACGGTCGATCCGCAGCTGATCCCGGTCCTGCGCTCAATGCTGAGCCGGGGCAATTATTATTCCGCCCTCTGCCATCTCCGCCAGGTTCTGGCGCTTGAGGAAAAGCTCCTGGCGATGCCTGGCGCTGCGCCGGCGGAGCCGAAAGTCGCCTGACATGGCATTCCAGCCCGTCATTCCGATGTCGGGGATCGGGGGATGGAAATTCCTCCAGGCGACCTATGACAAGCAGCTTCAGAGCTTTGCCCGGTCGCCGCAGGTGCGCAATGAGCGCAACTATATGATCGACAAGTTCGCCGAGCCGATGTCGGTCGAGAACTTCCTCAAGGATACCCGGCTCGTGCGCGCGGCGATGACGGCCTTCGACCTTTCCGGCGAGGAATGGAAGAAGGGCTTCATCAACAAGGTGCTCAAAGAGGTCGGCGATCCGGAAAGCACCTTCCTCGCCCGGCTCAACAATTCCAAATACACGGCCTTTGCCAAGGCGCTCGCGCCCGAAAACGGGATGATCTCGCTGAGCCCCGATCAGGTCGCGATAATGGCTGTGCGGTTCGAGCGCAACTCGTTCGAAAGCGCCGTCGGCGAGATCGACGACAATATGCGCCTCGCGCTCAACTATCAGGCCGACATCGCCAGCATTGTCGGCAATGGCTCAAGCGACTCGGCGATTGCCTACCGGATTCTGGGCGACCTGCCGATTTCCTCGGTCCTCAAGACGGCGCTGAACCTGCCGCAGGACACGAGCAAGCTGCCCGTCGAACGCCAGGCCGAAATCCTCACCACCGGCCTGAAGCGCGCCTTCGGGGTCGGCAAGCTGTCCGAGCTCGCCTCGCCGGAGGTCGTCGAGAAGACGATCATCCGCTTCCACGCCATGAAGTCGATCTCGGAGTTTTCCGCAACCAGTTCGGGCGCCTCGAACGCGCTTGTGCTGCTCAGCGGCGCAGGTTCAGGCTTTGGCGCCGGCGCCAGCCAGAATCTGTTCCTCTCCGGATTGCTCTAGCTCAGCCGGGTCCGGCGCCCGCTCCCGTCAGCAGGCCGGAAAGGGCCTCGAACGCCGCCTCTATCCCCGCGTCATTCCGTGTCGAGACAAACCGGTCGAGCGCCGGGTAAAGCCCGATGGCCCGGTCGGCATCGCTGTCCCGCCCGCTTTCATACAGGCTGGCCCGCAGCATCGGGGCGACCTCGTCATACAGCGCCACCATGCGGCGATAGTCGCGCAGGAGGTCGTTCTCCCAATCGGTGGCCGCGGCCGGCAGGGCGCGCGAGACGCTGCGCAGCACATCAATCGCCGGAAACCGCCCGCGCTCGAATATCTGGCGTGACAGGATGAAATGCCCGTCGAGGATGCCGCGGATCATGTCGGCCACCGGCTCTTCCAGGTCGGAGCCGGCGACCAGCACCGAGAAGATCGCCGTGATGTCGCCCTTCTGGCCGGTGCCCGGCCCCGCGCGCTCGGCGAGTTCTGCGATGACGCGCACGGTCGAGGGCGGGAAGGCATTGAGCGCCGGCGTCTCGCCCGCCAGCAGGGCAACCTCGCGGTGCGCCTCGGCAAAGCGGGTGATCGAGTCGAACAGCAGCAGGACATTGTGCCCCTGATCGCGGAAATGCTCGGCTGCCGCCATCGCGCACCAGGCCGCGCGCTTCTTGGCGCCCGGCGACTCGCTCGCCGTGGCGGTGACGACCACCGATTTCGCCAGCGTCTCGGGCGGCAGGGTGTGAGTGACGAACTCGTTGACCTCACGCGAGCGCTCACCGATCAGGCCGATCACCACCCGGTCAGCGTCGAGCCCGGCGGCCAGCGAGCCGAGAAAGGTCGACTTGCCGACACCGGAGCCGGCAAACAGTCCGAGGCGCTGGCCCCGGCAGATCGGCAGGAGGGTGTCGGTCACCATCCATCCGGTCGACAGGCGCGGGCCCAGCCGGCGGCGTTGATGGGCGGGCAGGGCCGGTGCGCGCAGCGCCCGGCCGGGCCCGTCACTGCGGCTGGCCTCGGCGGCGCCGGCGACCTCGCCCCGGTAATTGACGATATGGCCGAGCCAATGGTCGCCCGGATGAACGCGCGCTTCGGGCTCGATATGCACCACATCGCCGATCCGGATGGCATCGCTGGGCGAGTAGAGCAGGGCCGAGACGCTGTCCTCGGAGACGGTCAGGATCTCGCCATGGATCGTCTGGCCGGGCTTTTCGATCAGGATTTCATTGCCGACACCGGCGAGGCCGCTGACGCCTGCAATCTTCAGAAGGCCCGGGGTGACATCCGTAACGGTGCCCCAGAGCCGGTAGAGCCGGAGTGACGGCGAAACCATGAGCGCCCGCTGGTAAACAGAATCAGCAATTCTGTTAACCCATTCTTCAGCCAATGCGAACATTTTTCAGGCGGTTAACCTTGGTGAACAGACCATGATCTCGAACCTGCAGATTTTCCAGATCTATGGCGCGATGGCCCGCCATGCGGCCGAAAGCCAGAAGATCAGCGCGACCAATATCGCCCATGCCGATGCTCCGGGCTACAAGGCTTCGGAGATCGAGAGTTTCGATGCGTTCCTGGCCCGCACGATGCAGGCCGGCGGCGGACTGGAGACCGGCTTCAAGATCAGCCCATCCGCCTCACTGTCGGACCCGAACGGCAACAATGTCAGCCTCGAGCGGGAGATCTTCAACTCCGCGGACGCGATGGGCCAGCACAATCTCGCCCTGACCGTCTACACCAAATCCATCGATCTGATGCGCACAGCGCTCGGCAAGCCAAGGTAAGAGGTGAGCCATGAATCCGCTGAAAGCGACCCTCATGCAATCGGTCTCCGGTATGGAGCTGCAATCGCGCCGGATGAATGTCACGGCCGAAAACATCTCGAACGCGGATACGCCCGGCTACAAGCGCAAGCTGCTGATGGTCGAGGCGGCGCGCGCCTCGGGCCAGGATTTCCTCGCGGCCCGGGTGCAGCTCGACCAGACCGAAGGCGTGCGCAATTACGATCCGGAGCACCCGATGGCGGACGGGGAGGGCTATGTCACCCTCTCCAACGTCTCGCTGGTAACCGAGCTCGCCGATATGCGCGAAGCCAACCGCTCCTATGAAGCCAATCTCAATTCCTTCCAGCAGGCCCGGACGATGTACCGGTCGCTTCTGGATATTCTGCGCCGCTAACGGGGGAGATAGATGTCATCTTTGGGATTCAATCCGTATACACAGCTCTCGACGCCGCGTCCGGCGGAGACAACGCGGCCTGCCGTTGCCCCGGAAGGGGCGGGCGCGAAGGTTGCTGAGGGCATTTCGGATTTCCGCGCGGCTCTCCAGCAGGCTGAGCAGACCGCAATCCAGACGGCTGTGTCCGGCGCCGATCCGCATGCGATGGTCGAGGCACTGACCAATGCCGAGCTGATGCTCGATGCGGTCGTCACAATCCGCGACAAGGTGGTGGAAGCCTATCAGGAATTGCTGCGGATGCCGGTCTGATCGCCGGCGGGGACACATCATGTCTGAGGGAGAGGTCTTCGAGGTTCTGCGCGCCCATATCTGGGGCGCGGCGATGATGGGCCTGCCCATTCTCGCCGCTGCGCTGATCGTCGGTTTCGTCATCGGCCTCGTTCAGGCGCTCACCTCGATCCAGGAAATGACGCTGACCTTCATCCCGAAGATCCTTGCCGTCGTCGTCGTTTTCTTCCTGTCGCTCGGTTACATGACGCGGGTCATCCTCGACCTGTTCAATAACTGGGTGCTGCCGATGATAGCCGGATAGACGCTTCCCAGATGTCGATGCAGAATCTCCTGAACTTCGCCCGCCCGACCGCGCTGCTCGCGATCGGCCTGATGGTCGTGATCCTGGTGATGGTGCTGCCGATGCCGGCCTGGGTGCTGGACATCGGCCTGACGCTTTCCTTCGCCCTCGCCATCCTGATCTTTACCACCGTGATCTTTGTCGAGAAGCCGCTCGATTTCTCGTCCTTTCCGTCGATCCTGCTGGCTTCGCTGGTCCTGCGCCTGGCGCTCAATGTCTCCTCGACCAAGCTGATCATCGGGGAGGGGCACACCGGCACACAGGCCGCCGGCGGGGTGATCGAAGGCTTCGCCATGTTCATCATGGGCGGCAATCTTTTCGTCGGCCTGGTCGTGTTCGGCGTTCTGGTGATCGTCAACTTCATGGTCATCACCAAGGGCGCCGGCCGGATGGCCGAGGTCGGCGCACGCTTTGCCCTGGACGCCATGCCCGGCAAGCAGCTTGCCATCGACTCCGATCTCGCGGTCGGCGCGATCACGCATGAAGAAGCCAAACAGCGCCGGCAGCGTGAGCAGGAGGAAGCGGCCTTCCTCGGCTCGCTCGACGGTGCTTCGAAATTCGTCAAGGGCGACGCGATTGCGGGCCTGCTGATCACCGCGCTGAACCTCATTGCCGGGATCGGCTTTGGTGTCATGGCGCATAACCTTACTGTGGTGCAGGCGCTCGGCAATTATTCGGTCCTGACCGTCGGCGATGGCCTGGTTTCCCAGATCCCGGCGGTCATCGTTTCGGTTGCCGCCGCGCTGCTCCTGTCCAAGGGCCGGGATGAAGGCGCGATTGACCGCGCGCTCGGCCAGCAACTCGCCGGCAATGCGACGACGCTTTACATCGTTGCGGGCATTCTCGCCGTCTTTGCCGCGCTGCCGGGCCTGCCTTTCCTGCCCTTCATCGGCGGGGCAATCGGTTTTGCGGCGGCGGCCTATTTCATCAAGAAACAGGCCGATGCGAAGGCCGCCGCCGACGCCGAGAAGCCCGCCGATGCAGAGCCGAAATCTCTGAAGATCGGCGACTCGATCCATGCCGACGAAATCCATCTCGAAGTCGCTCCGGATCTCGTCAACCTGGTGCTCGTCGGCGACAATGGTTTCGAGAGCCGGATCGACCGGATACGGCGCTATATTGCGGAAGAGTATGGCTTCGTCCTGCCGCCGATCCGGATGACGGACAATCCGACGCTGAAGAAGAACGAATACCGGATGCGGATTCAGGGCGTTCGGGTGGATTCCGGTGTTCTGCGGCCGGGCTCGGTGCTGGCGCTGATGGAGGACAATCAGTTGCCGCATCTGGCCGGCGAGAATGTGCGCGAGCCGGTCTACAAGGCCGCCGCCCGCTGGCTGCCGTCTGCGAAGAAACAGGAACTCGCCGCCGCCGGCATCCCGACGGTGGAGCCGATCGAGGTGCTGGCGACGCATACGCTGGAGATCATCCAGTCGAACTTCTCGCTCGTCTTTACCCGGATGGTGATGATCGAGACGCTGGATGCGCTGACCAATATCTCCGACATCGACCGCGCCAATGCCAACCGGCGCTTCCTCGACGAATACATCCCCGGCAAGGTGACACCGGAAGTCCTGCTGTCGGTGCTGCGGATGCTGCTGACCGAGCGTGTGCCGGTCCGCAATCTCTTCCTGATCATCGAAACCGTCGCCGAGGCAAAACCCCAGGGCCTGCCGCTGCCGAAGATCGTCGAGCTGGTGCGCCAGCGCCTGGCCTTCCAGATTGTCGACCGGCTGCAGGACGATCAGGGCCGCCTGCCGCTGATCCAGCTATCGACCGCCTGGGAGCAGAAGTTTGCCGAATATGAAGTTCAGGGCGAGGGTGGCAGCTCCGACATCGCCCTGCCGCCGGAAGTGTTCGGGGAGCTGATCAATTCGGTTCAGGCCAAGCTCAACGAGGTGGCCCAGAAGGGCATCGTTGCGGCGGTCGCCACCTCGTCGCGCCGGCGCCGCTTCCTGCAGACCGTGCTGGCCTCGAAAGGTATCCGCAATGCGGTCGTCGCCTATGAGGAAATCAATGCGAAGGCGAGGCCGTACATCATCGGCGTTGCCTGATGGAGGCGATTGCGCCCCTGCTGGGTGAGCTGAGCCCCTGGCTCATCCTCTTCCTGATGGTGGTGGCGCGCCTTTCCTTTGTCGTCTTTTTCATGCCGGGCATAGGCGACCAGGTCATCTCGGTGCGGACACGCCTGTTTGTCCTGCTGGGCCTTGCGGCGGCAATTGCCGGGGCCGGTGTGGTCGAGGCACCGGCGGCGCCGACGACCGGCGAGCTGCTGCGGCTTCTGGTCAGCGAGGTGATCATCGGGCTCGGCCTTGGGGCGC
This sequence comes from uncultured Hyphomonas sp., assembly GCA_964419865.1. GTDB lineage: Bacteria > Pseudomonadota > Alphaproteobacteria > Caulobacterales > Hyphomonadaceae > Hyphomonas. The sequence goes on from CAYQRX010000068.1 coordinate 9,788, forward strand.
TGCTGCGCCTGTCGATCTGGATGCTGACGATTGCCGGGACGGTGATCGCCCAGTCGATCGGGCTGGCGCAGTTCCTTGGCGTCGCCCTCGAACATGAGGCCCAGACGGTGACGGCAAACCTTCTGTCGCTGGCCGGCGCCGCGATCCTGCTGACGGCGGATTATCATGTCGCGGCGGTCGGCGCGTTGATCGGCCTCTATGCCGACATTCCGCTCGGCGAGGTCGCGCTTGTCAGCTGGCCGATGATCTTTTCCAGCTTCTACACCGCGTTCAATTTTGCGCTGATGCTGGCCTGGCCGTTCGTGGCGGCGAACCTTCTGTACAATATCTGTCTCGGCTTCATCAACAAGGCGCTGCCCTCGCTGATGGTAGCCTTTGTCGGCGCCCCCTTCATGGTCGGCGCGGGCGTCATGTTCCTGGCCCTGACCATCACGACGATGCTCATCGTCTGGAAGGATCGGGCGCTTCAGGTCATCGGCTGGCTGTAGGGGCGCGGGGATGGCGGACAAGGAACAGGACAGCGGTGCATCAAAGGAGTTCGAGGCTACCGAACAGCGCCTGAGCGAGGCGCGCAAGGAAGGCAATGTCGCCCAGTCGAAGGAAGCAAATGCCTTTGCGCTGATCCTCGGCATCCTGATGGCGGCGCTGGTCCTCAATTCCGGAGTCGGCAAGCGGCTGTTCAATGATTTCTCGGCGATGCTGTATCACGGCGACGCCTATGCCCATGACATCTTCAGCGGGGATGGCGGCGCGGCCTGGGTCTGGCTGGGCGGGATGCTCCTCTCGCTGCTGCCGATCCCGCTGGTGCTGGTCGCCTTTGTGCTTACCGCGCTCGTGGTGCAGCGCGCGATCGTCTTCTCGCTGAAGAAGGTCAAGCCGGACATGAAGAAGATCTCGCCGGTGGAGAACATCAAGAATCGCTATGGCGCCAAAGGCTTTACCGACTTCCTGAAGGATATGGCGAAGATGCTGTTCGCCGGGCTCATCGGCATTGTCTTCCTGATCCAGTTCGCGCGCGACTATTATGGCGCGACGGCGCTGGAGCGGGCGGATTTCTACGATTTCACCTTTGCCCAGGTCCTGCGCCTGATCCTCTATTTCTTCGCCTTCCAGTTCGTGCTCGCGGTAATCGACCTGCCGCTGCAATGGCGCCTGCATGCCAACAAGCTGAAGATGACGCGCGAGGAGATGAAGAAGGAACTGAAGCAGAATGAGGGCGACCCCTACATGAAGCAGCAGCGCCGGGAGAAGGGGGTGAAGATTTCCCGCGGGCAGATGCTGCAGAATGTGAAGACGGCGACGGTGCTGATGGTGAACCCGACGCATTATGCCGTGGCGCTGAAATGGGACCCGGAGAGCGGCAAGGCGCCGGTCTGTGTGGCCAAGGGAACGGACAATCTGGCGCTGAAGATAAGGGAAATCGCGATCGAGGCCGGCGTGCCGGTCTATCGCGATCCGCCGGCGACCCGCTCGATCTACTCGATGGTCGAGGTGGATGAGGAGATCCTGCCTGAGCACTTTGCGGCGGTGGCCGCAGCGATCCAGTTCGTCGACCGGCTGAGGAGCGGGACATGAGTGCGATGACGCCGAAACAGGCCGGCCAGCTGAAATCGCTTGTCGGGTTGAAGCGCCAGAAGGCCGAGCAGGACCTCTACACGGTGCAGCAGGATGTCGGCCGGATCGAGGCGGAGTTGGCAGCGCTGGCGGCGCAGATGGCGGCCCTCGATCATCCGAGCGAGGAATATGATGCTTCAAGCCTCGCGCGCCGGCATGGCCATGTCGAACGGCTGATCGCCGAGATGGGGCGCATGAAGGCGGCGCTGGCGGCGCGGCGGGCGGACCTGGAAGCGGCGCGCGACGCGCTGAAGCGGGTGATCCATTCCGAGGACCGGCTGGACGAGATGTAGGCGGTCTGCGCCAGCAGCTTTGCCCGGAACACGCGGAGGGCGCGGCCGGCGGGGGGGGGGGCTGATTTTTCCGGGCTGAACGGATCAGGAAGTGTCGAGCAGGGCGCAGGCCGGCTGAGCCGTGCCGGCTGCCGGGATATGATCCGTGATCTGCCAGAGGCGCGGATCGGGGATCAGGGCTCTCAGCGTTTTCAGCCGCAGGCCGGCGCCCTTGAGGATCGCGGCGAACCTGGCGGCATGGCCATGCGGGTCAGCGAAGACGGCGCGCATCGCCTGAAGGCGGGCGCGCAGAAGGTCGGCAGGATCGGCAATCGGAGCCGAAGCGGTCGGATCGTCCGGCCGGCGCGGCGCAGGCGGTAGGGGCGCGCGGGCGCGGCGGCGGGGACGAGAGACCTTTGCGCCATTGGCCGCAAAGCCCGCAGCGAGCGCGGCCAGTGACAGCGAAAAGCGGGCGGGCCGTCTGCGGCCGGTTTTCCGACGGCAGGATGCGCGGCAAGGACATGGCTCGGAGGGCAGCGGTTTCGGCAGGGCCGGGCGTGCCTGCATCAGCAGGAGCAGGCAGCGCAGGCCATGTTCGAGACTGTGAATAGGGCGGGCCAGAGCGCGCAGAGCGCGGCGGCGGGTGCCGCCGTCCGGCAGGATGGACAGCGCGCAGAGGCTTGCCGTCAGCATAAGGAGGAGGGCGCGCAGCACCGGCCAGGCCCCACGGGGCGGTCTGGCGGG
>CAYQRX010000069.1:0-9042 GCA_964419865.1 uncultured Hyphomonas sp.
ACAAGGGCCTGGAAGCCGAGGCCAATGGGGTTCAACTGATGAAGGCCATGCCGGACCTTGATGGTCTGCTCGAACGGGCCGTCGCCAAGGGCATTTTCGGCACCAAGATGCGCTCGGTCATCAACGCGGCCAATGCCGAAGGCATCGCCGCGGTCGTCGCCCAGCAGTTTGATGTCGGCCGCCAGATCCTCGGTCATGGCCTTATGCCGATCATCGAGCCGGAAGTAACCATCACCATCGCCGACAAGGCAGAGGCTGAAGACATCCTCCTTGCCGAGATCCTGAAACAGCTCGACGCCCTGGGGGCCGACAAGCAGGTGATGCTGAAACTGTCACTGCCGACGAAGGCCAATCTCTATAAACCGCTGGTCGATCATCCGCGCGTGATGCGCGTTGTCGCCCTGTCCGGGGGCTACAGCCGCGACGAGGCCAACCGCAAGCTGGCCGAGAACAACGGGATCATCGCCTCCTTCTCGCGGGCGCTGACCGAAGGCCTCTCTGCCCAGCAGAGCGACGCGGATTTCGACGCCGTGCTCGCCGATACGATCAACTGCATTTACGAGGCGTCCAAAGCCGGGTGAGCCCGTCTTGTAGCATGATCTTGCCGGAATGCACCCGGCATTCCATCTGAAAAGGCGCAGCGCTTTTGCTGCGCTTTTTTGCTATCTGGAGTGACGCGCGTGCAGTGCCCTGTTGACGGCGAAACGCTGATAATGGCCGAGCGATCCGGCGTGGAGATCGACTATTGCCCGAAATGCCGGGGAGTCTGGCTTGACCGCGGCGAACTCGACAAGATCATCGAACGGGCGGCGCAGAGCGCTCATCCAACTCCGCGTCCGGAAGCGCATCCGCCGGAACATTTCCGGGATGAGGGCCGCTTCCGCGATCGTTATGATGATGACGATGACTGGAAATACAAAAAGGGCAAACGCTACAGGCGCGAAAGCTTCCTCAGCGACCTGTTCGATTTCTGAGACATAAGCAGCCAGCCGCGCTCAAGCCTTGTCCTCATGCGCCGCTGCGTGTTGCGCAAATGGCGACTCCGCAATGCGCAGGGCAAGCCGGCGCGCCACTGGCGCAACGATCAGGATTGCCGGATAGGCGAGCAGAAAGGCAAGACCCCAGGCCCGCATCCATCGGGAGACGAAGTCTTCGGGCACACCGACATTGATGGCCGTGATGGCGCCGGACATGAGGAAGCTCATCAGGAAAGCCATGAACAGGCCAAAGACCGGTTGGAAAGCGCGCACGGGAAGTTTTCTGGCCATATGGGACCCCGGATCAAATTGAGTTCTGATATAGAACTTATATGCCGGTTTTCCAGTACGGGTCCGCCCGTTGACTTCCCCGGCCCGCCGCCGCAGAGGCAGGACACATGACCGACAAAGCACCGCCCCGCCCCCGCACCCGGCTTTATCTCATCACCCCGCCGCAGGTCCCGGACATTCCGGCCTTTACCGCGGCTCTGGAAAACGCCCTCGGCGCCGGCGACGTCGCCTCCCTGCAGCTGCGCCTGAAAACGCCGGATGGCGCCGCCGACCCGAAGGCAACACGCGAAGTCGGCCGGGCCGTCACCGCGCTCGCCCAGGATGCGGGCGTTGCCGTGCTCGTCAACGACCTGCCCGAACTCGTTGGCGAGATCGGGGCCGACGGTGTGCACCTGGGTTGGGACGACATGCCGGTCAAAGAGGCGCGCAAACGCTTCGGACCGGACATCATCATCGGGGCGACCGCCAAGAACTCCTATCACCGCGCCATGCAGGCCGGAGAAGATGGCGCCGATTATGTTGCCTTCGGCGCCTTCTATCCGACGCCGACCAAGGAAGGCACGGTCCCGGCAGAGCTGGACCTGCTCGAGGTCTGGCAGGCGGCCATGCTGATCCCCTGCGTCGCCATAGGCGGCATCACGGTGGCCAATGCTGCGCCCCTCGTGACCGCTGGCGCTGATTTCCTGGCGGTCTCCGCGGGGGTCTGGGCGCATGAAGAAGGCCCCGCTGCAGCAGTCAGGGCCTTCAACGAACTGTTCGACCGGCTCGCCGAACCGAGCCGTTGACGCCCGTCAGAGGGCGGGCGGTGTTTTCGCGTTCTTGATGTCGCGCAGATCGTCCGCGATGCGGAAGAAGAGCATGTAAATCTCACAGACGAACCGCCAGAAAAGCAGACCGACCGCACCGCCGATCAGCACAACGATGATCGTGCCCAGGCCGCCGAGGAAATTCACCCCCAGCATGGCGAGTGCGCCGAAGAGTCCGCCCAGAACGCCAAGCGCAATGCCGACAAGTCCCAGATAGTAGAGGATCGTGATCAGCTTCGAGCCGATCAGCTTGTCGAAAGAAAGGAATTGGTTAATCACGATGCCAGCCTCCTATGCTCGTGAACCCGCAGACTGGATGGAGTTGACGCTTACGGCAACCCACTTCTACGCAGACGCGAACCATTAACACTCCCACGCCTTGACCCTGAGCGATCAAGGGCCTACGCCGCCCTGCTCCCGCCAGAACAGCGCCCGATACGAGACGTTCCCATGTCGAAGCCCTCCCCCGTCGGCACCGTGATGATCGCCGCTGCCCGCGCCGCCGGTCGCAGCCTGGCGCGCGATTTTGGCGAGGTTGAGAATCTTCAGGTCTCGCGCAAGGGCCCGGCCGACTTCGTGTCCAATGCCGATATGCGCGCCGAAGAGATTATCTACACCCACCTCACAAAAGCCCGCCCCGGCTATGGCTTCGTCATGGAAGAACGCGGCATCGTCGAGGGCACCGACAAATCCAATCGGTTCATTGTCGACCCGCTCGACGGGACGCTGAACTTCCTGCACGGCCAGCCCCACTATGCCGTCTCCATCGGTCTGGAGCGCGACGGGAAGCTGCTCGCGGGCGTCGTCTTCGATGTCGCCAAGAACGAGATTTTCTGGGCCGAAACCGGCCGCGGCGCCTGGCTGGAGCAGCGCAAGCTGCGCGTTGCCGCCCGCAAGAAGCTCGGCGAGGCGGTGATCGCGACCGGGACGCCCTGGATGGGCAAGAGCGAGGACAGCCATATCACCTTCGCACGCGAGATGGCCGCAATGACGCCTGCCACCGCCGGCATCCGCCGCTATGGCTCGGCCGCGCTCGACCTCGCCTGGGTCGCTGCCGGCCGGTTCGACGGCTTCTGGGAGCGAGGCCTCAAATCCTGGGATGTCGCCGCCGGGATCGTGCTGGTGCGCGAGGCGGGCGGCCTGGCCGAGGAGATCAATGGCGGCGATGTGCTGAAGACAGGCGATATTGTTGCCGGCAATGAGGACATTCTCTCAGGGGTGAAGGAACAGCTACGCCATGCTGCCTCCTTTGCGCGCGCCGGCTCGCAAAAATAGGGCGGGACCGCTCTCTCCGGCTGGACCAGACATCAGGCTCACATTACCCTCCTCCAGCATCAGGAATGTGAGGGGACAGCGTGCAGCCAGCCTTCTTCGCAATCGCCATCGTCCTTGGGCTCATCGCCCTCAGCAGCTATGCTTATGCCGCCTTCATGTTCTCACAGGGCCAGGGCGAGAACGCGACACCTGTCATCATTACGGCGACGCTCACCCTTGCCATGATCGCTGTTCTCGCACCGGTGATGCGCAAGAAAAAAGAGTGACGCCTGCGTCACCTATTTCATTATCCGTAAAATCGCGTAGTCTGGCTTTATGACCCAGCCTGACACAGACATTCTCATCATCGGCGCCGGCCTCTCCGGCATCGGTGCCGCCGTCCACCTGACGAAACGCTGCCCCGGCAAGACTTATCGGATCTATGAGGCGCGCGATGCCATCGGCGGCACCTGGGACCTGTTCCGCTATCCCGGCATCCGCTCGGATTCGGACATGCACACGCTGGGTTATAATTTCAAACCCTGGACCGAGGCGAAAGCCATTGCCGATGGCCCCTCGATCCGCAGCTATGTGAACCAGACCGCTGACGAATACGCTATCCGTCCGCATATCCGTTTCGATACGAAGATTGTGGCCGCCAACTGGTCGAGCGCCGATCAGATGTGGCATGTGACCAGCGAGAATGTGAAGACCGGTGCGCGCGAGACGACGACCTGCCGTTTCCTGTTCATGTGCGGCGGCTACTACCGCTATGATCAGGGCTACCGGCCGGACTTCCCGAATGAAGCCGCCTTCAGAGGGCAGATCATCCATCCGCAGCACTGGCCGGAAGATCTCGACTATGCCGGCAAACGGGTCGTCGTGATCGGCTCGGGCGCAACCGCCATGACGCTGGTGCCGGCGATGACCGACAAGGCCAGCCACGTCACCATGCTGCAGCGCTCGCCAACCTATGTCGTCTCGCGCCCTGCCGTGGACGGGCTGGCGAACTTCCTGCGAAAAATCCTGCCCGACAGCTGGGCCTATACGCTGATCCGCTGGCGGAATGTCGCCTTCCAGCAATTCTTCTTCCGCCAGACCCGCAAGAACCCACAGAAGGCGCGCGACCGCCTGCTTGGTATGGTGCGCGAGGAACTTGGGCCAGACTATGATGTCGAGAAGCATTTCACTCCGAGTTACAATCCCTGGGAACAGCGCCTGTGCCTTGTTCCGGACTCGGATCTTTTCAATGCGCTGAAATCCGGCAAGGCGAGCGTCGAGACCGACCATATAGAACGCTTCACCGAAGGCGGCATCCTGCTCAAATCCGGCAAGGAGATCCCCGCAGACATTATCGTGACCGCCACCGGCCTGAACCTGGTCTTCATGAACGGCGTCGACGTCTCGATTGACGGAGCGAAGGTCGATCCGGGCCGCCTGCTCAATTACAAAGGCGTGATGCTGTCGAACGTGCCGAACCTCGCCGTCACCTTCGGCTACACCAACGCATCCTGGACACTGAAGGCGGACCTGACATCGGAATATGTCTGCCGTCTGATCAACCTGATGGACGAGAAGGGCGCAACCTCCGCCCTGCCCTATCTTGCCGCTTTCCCGAACGAGACCGAGCCCTTCGTGGACTTCTCCTCGGGCTATTTCCAGCGCGTCATGGACCAGTTCCCGCGCCAGCACACCGAAGCGCCCTGGAAGCTGCACCAGAGCTATTTCACTGATCGGAAAAACCTCCGGGAACTGCCGATCGAGGACGGCGTGATGCAGTTCCATGTGCCGGCTGCGGTTGGCGCAGAGAAGCCTGCTCTGCAAGCGGCGGAATAACACCGGCTTTTCGCAAGGCCCCAACCACCCATCCTCTCCCGCACATGGACAGGGCGATCGCGTATGGCTTCGAGTATAGACTCGAAGCGCGAATAACATTGAGCCACAAAGTGAAAAAACCTCATCAGATTCTTGGTATGACTTGCACATCGGACTATCCTGCCCTGTTCAGGGGGCGCTGCCAGGTCCGCGCAGGCCTAGTGCTTTCCGCAGGGAAGAAAGGGAGTGCCGATGATGCGGAAATGGATCACTGGTTTTTGTGCGATATTTGCCGTGCTGGCAACTGCGTCGCCGGGAGAGGTACACGCGGAAAATGAGGATCGGTCGAACGATGCCCAACTCGCACTAAGCTGTGCCCTCCGATATGGAGAGGCCCTCCGATATGAAGAGCATGCTGTGGCGAATCCCATTTTCCTGAAACGGCAATCGGCGTTGATAGGTCGTCTCGATCCTGACAATCTGTTGACTTTTTGGGCGTTGGAAGGAGGGGATACCATGCTGTCAGTCGAGCAGCATGCGGAGGCACTGACTGAATGTGATCGAACGTTCGGATTCAGCCCAATCACCGAAGTGATCGATTCGAGGCCCAGCATACCTCCAATCGCCGATTTCGATTGTGCGGTTGCTTATCGTCTCGTTGCCATGATCCGGCGTGATAGTAATCAGGCTCAGAGCGCAATAGAGCGCGCGCAATATGCGCTCCGGCGTTACCATACCGCTAACCCCGAACTGGACCCCGGCAGTCTTGGCCCGCAGGTAAACGCGCTGGCAAGAACACGCGGCGAGCGGATTCAGCAAGGTCTGGAGTCGGCCGAGGCGCTGACCAACGACTTCGATGTCTGCGAGGCGCACTACAGTTTCGCCGCTGCCGGCGTGCAATAGGGTGGGCATCAAGGGGCGTGGCGCGGAGAAGCCTGCTCTGCAAGCGGCGGAGTAAGCCGCTGTAACTCAAAATCCCTTCTCCCTTGGGTGAGAAGGGGTTGAGGATGAGGGGGAGCTTCGGTCGTTCGCGCCGTAATCGATCAAACGACCATGGAGCGGTTCGCTTCAGCTTCTTTGAAACGCTCCGCCCAGTGGAGAGCCCCCTTAACCCTGCCCCTCTCCCCCGTTTCGGGGGCGAGGAGTGGGCTCCATCGCGTTCGCCTTCGCAACACGCTAGTCTGCGCTCCTCAAACAAAGGAGGTTACCTATGTGGCTCTGGCTTCTATGGTGGTGTGTAGACGATCATATCGCAGCGGCGGTGGGCGCGCCGGGGCTCGGCAGCCTGCCGATCTGGGTGCCGCTGATCCTGTCTCTGGCCTTTTCCTTCTCGCTCGACGGGGCGATCAAGCGCGGGCAAAAGCAGGCTTGACCTGATCACCCCTCGGCAAACTGAAGTTCCGCCAGCCGCGCATAAAGGCCGCCGCGCGCGACGAGGCCATCATGCGTGCCCTCTTCCACGATCCGGCCCTTGTCCATGACGATGATCCGGTCAGCCCGGCGCACGGTGGAGAGGCGGTGGGCGATGACGAGCGTCGTGCGCCCGGTGGCTGCATTCTCGATAGCGCGGCGCACGGCCGCCTCACTTTCGGAATCGAGCGCGGAAGTCGCCTCGTCCAGCAGGAGCACCGGAGCATCACGCACCAGCGCCCGGGCGAGCGCTATGCGCTGGCGCTGACCGCCTGACAGGCTGCGCCCCTTCTGGCCGAGCGGTGTTGCGAGGCCCTGCTTCTCATTAAGAAACCCGAGTGCTTCGGCCATGCGCGCGGCCTGTTCGAGAATGGCATTGTCCGCCGCCTCGTCGCCGAAACGGATATTGTCGGCGGCCGTGCCGGTAAAGAGCGCCGACTCCTGCGGCGCATAGGCAAAGCGCCGGCGCCAGGCGCCGGGGTCGGCTTCGGTCGAGGCAACGCCGTCGAGCCGGATCGTGCCGGATTGCGGATCGAACAGGCGCAGGGCGAGGCGGAACACGGTTGTCTTGCCCGCCCCGCTCGGCCCGACAAGGGCGACGAACTCACCCGGTTTCACATCGAGGGAGAAATTCTCCAGCGCCGAAACATCGCCCTCGCCATAACGGAAGGACACATTGTCGAAGCACAGCGCACCCTCGCCCTTCTCCGCCATCTTGCGAGGGCTCGCCGGCGCCGCAATCTCCGGCACCGCGCGCAGCACTTCGGCGGCCCGGTCTGCTGCGCCGGCCGCGCGCATCACCTCGCCATAGACTTCCGCCAGCATGCCGAGGCCGGAGCCGGCATAGGCGGCATAGAGCACCATCGCGGCCAGGTCTCCGAAGCTCATATCCCCGCTCGCCACCGCCCGGGCGCCAAGCCAGAGCACGGCGGTAAAGCCACCAAAGAGCAGCACGGAGACGAGTACGATCATGATAGCGCGCGCGCCGGTTCGGCGCATCGCCGCCGCGAAGGTCGCTTCGATGGCGCTCTCGAATGCGGACAGCTGGCGCGTTTCGCGGCCATAGGCCTGCACCAGCTCGATCGAGTCGAGCGTCTCGGCCGCCTCGGCGCCGGCATCGGCAAGCCGCGACTGGGCCACGTTCGACATCCGCCGGATGATCCGGCCGATGCCCATGACCGGCAGGATCGCAATGGGCAGCATGGCCAGCAGCGTCAAACCAAGCTGCCAGTTGACCGCCAGCATCAGCACCAGCGCGCCCGTGGTCGTCATCAGTGTCCGCGCGGCGAGAGAGGCCGATGAACCAAGGAATGTCTCGATCAGCGTCACATCGGCGGTAAGGCGCGACACCGCCTCGCCCGAGCGCATCTTCGCGTGATAGGCGGGCGAAAGCTTCAGAAGGTGAGCGTAAATGTCCCGGCGCAGGTCCGCCGCGATGCGCTCACCAAAGCGGGAGACGAAGTAGAACCGGACGGCCCCCAGTGCTCCGGCGCCGACGGCCGCCGCAAACACCCACAGGAAGGCTTCGTCGATCAGCGCCTTGAGGCGCTCGGGATCTTCGCCCGCGCGCTGGCCGGCATCTGCCGCCCAGCCGAGCAGCATCGGAATTGCCAGGCTGACGGCGGCGGCAGCAACGAGGAAAACAAGCGCGACCGAAACGGTAACCCAGTGCCGGCGCACATAGGGCCAGAGCAGCGCCAGCGGCTTCAGGCTGCGCCCGCGCGGGCGGGCGAGGGCTTCGCCGCCTTCCGGCAGGGCCGTACGGCGATCCTCCACGATATCGGCGCCGGAATCGGCCATTTCTGCGTGCCTTCTCCCTTATGGGGCGGGACTTTTCCGAATCCCTGCCAGCGCCCCTTGCAGGCTCCGGACCTTTCCCTTATACGGCCCACTTCGAATTCCGGCTGAGACATGCCAGCGCACCCCGGTGCGTCAACCCAATATGACACGGCACATGAGAGAGAGGCCCGCGCCATGAAAAAAGAAGGGCATCCCGACTACCACTTCATCACCGTGGTGATGACCGATGGCACCGAATACCAGACCCGCTCCACCTGGGGCAAAGAGGGTGACCGTATGGTGCTCGACATCGACCCGAAAGTGCACCCGGCCTGGACCGGCGGCGAAGGCAAGAGCCTCGACCGCGGCGGCCGCGTCTCGCGCTTCAAGGACAAGTTCAAAGGCTTCGTGTAAGGCTTTTTGTCTGACGCGATGTGTAGCGTGGAAAGCCCCGGCCCTCTCGGCCGGGGTTTTTCGTTTCAGCCCTTCAGTTTGAGGCCGAGCCCGATAAACGGAACGGTCAGTTCCACCACGGTCCGCTCCACCGGTCCCTTTGCAAACTTGCGGAAATAGCGCTGAAGGCTGGCAGCCTTGTGGCGGCGGACAAAGTCTGACGGCGCATCGGAGGTCGAGCTGTAGTGCAGTGCGCCCGCAAGCGGCTGGTAGATCACCGCGCCGCCCGCCTCGATCGCACGGCGGCAGAGGTCCAC
>CAYQRX010000069.1:9052-12271 GCA_964419865.1 uncultured Hyphomonas sp.
CATCCTCGACATGCAGGAAGTAACCTTCGTCGAACCCGCCAAGCGCCTCGAAATCTGCCCGCCGCATCAGGAAGAAAGCCCCGCTGACCGCCCCGACCGGAACCGGGCCCTGGGGGGCGGGCTGGTTCTCCAGCGTCCATAGACCAAGGCCAAGCGCGCGTGCCAGCGTCAGCGTATTGCGCCGCGCGCCACGTTGTTCGCGCCCGTCGAGACCGAAAATCTTACCGCCCGCAATCGCGGGAGGCGGCGCGCCTTCAAGCGCCGCAATCAGCGCTTCAGCCGATCCACGGCGGATGATGCAGTCCGGATTGATGACCAGCAGGAAGTCTGCCGATGTCTGTCTGGCCGCATGGTTCACAGCCGCCCCGAAGCCGGGATTGGGCAGTTCGATCCGCCGCGCCTTGCCGCCGGCCCCGTCAATGAACCGGCCCAGCCACGCGCGCACCTCCGGCGGATTGCCATTGTCCGCAATGACGATCTCGGAAATCGCCGGGTCGGCTTTCAGCGCATACAGGCATTCTGTCAGCCGCGGCCCGGTCTGATAAGTCACCACCAGCGCGGCAAGCCGGGGCCCGCTCATTCTGCCTGCAATTCCTGGCGCGCCAGCAGGATCAGCGAGGCGGTGATGAGCGCCGCGCCGGCCCAGAAGCCTTCCGCCCAGACACTGTAGGAGAAGCTGAAGATCATCACCCCGCCCCGACGAGGCCGGCAGCGGAGAGCCGGAACTCCGGCCGCATCTCACCCGGCGCCGGCAGCCGAAAGGCCAGCGCGATCAGAGCCGCCGCCGCCAGCAGCGCGCCGATGGCACCTGTCTCGGCCCAGATCTGCAACGGCATGTTGTGCGGATGCCCCGGCACGACCGGATAGCGCGCCCAGAAATCCGGCAACTGCGCCATCCAGTCCGGATATTGCGCAAACGTCTCGCGCCAGCTGCGGGTCGCCATCAGCCCGTGGCCCGTCAGCGGCTGCTCGCCGATCCTGGCAATCACCACCTCCCAGGACCAGAGCCGCGAGCGGAATGACCCCGGCAGGTAGGATGCGAACAGCGGCGATGCCTTCACCAGACCCGCGACGAGAAGCGGTGCCGCCGCGACATAGGCCCCGATGCCGCCAATCAGCCAGCGCAGCCCTGTGCGGGGCAGAAAATGCACGACCGCCCAGGCACCCAGGGCGCCGGCGAGCGCCAGAACCGCCGCATGATTGTCCGTCACCAGGGCAGCCGCGAAATATCCGGCCATGAGCACTGCCGCCCCGCCGAGCCCGGCACGGCCTGCCCTGAAAATCAAAAGCGCGGCGAGCAGCGGCAAGACGAGGGCGAATATATTGATGTTGCGCCCGATATTCTGCACGCCGTTGACCGCATTCTGCGGATCGGTGCCGTAGATCGCTTCGAGCAACGGCTCATAGAACGCAGCGCAAATGAGGATGGTGACGGCCTGAAGGCCGAACGCAGCATAGAGAAACGCCGCGCCGCGCCGAGACAGCCGGGTGCGGATGGCGCCGGCCAGTGTCAGGATGGCAAAGAGGCTGGTCAGCACGATGATGATGCTCCGTGCGCCGATGGCGAAATTTCCCTCGACGAGACTGCCCGTCATCAGCGTCGCGGCGGTCGGCGACCAGAACTCACTCACCGCTGCCCAAAGGATGAAAAGCAGGCCAAAGATTGCATAGGACCGGATGGGCCATTGCGGCCGTGACAGCAGCAGCGCGGCTATTCCGGTGATTCCCACCAGCGGCGCAAATCCTAGCGTACCCAGCGCCGCCAGCACCGGCCAGAGCAGCATCAATCCGGCAAAGACCACTGCGTATGCCATCAGTGCCACTCTGGCCGTTCGGCCACCTCTTGTCACTGCCCGCAGGCTACCTGGCGCGCTTCAGGTCCGGCGCAAGCGCCTCTTCCGCGAGGCTGACCAGCGCCTCGTCCAGCGACACGATCTGCTGGCCGTTCGAGCCAAGCCGGCGAAGTGCCAGTTTGCGCCCTTCCGCCTCGCGGGCGCCGACCACGGCAATCACCGGCACCTTCTGCACGGAATGCTCGCGGACCTTGTAGTTGATCGTCTCGTTGCGCTTGTCGACCTCGACCCGGAGCCCGGCCCTGCGCAGCGCGGCGGCCGCCTCCTCGGCATAGTCGTTGGCAGCGTCTGTGATCGTGGCGACCACGACCTGCACGGGCGAGAGCCAGAGCGGAAAGGCCCCGGCATAGTTCTCGATCAGGATGCCCATGAAGCGTTCGAACGTGCCGAAAACGGCGCGGTGCAGCATGACCGGCCGGTGCCTGGCGCCGTCAGAGCCTGTATATTCCGCGTCCAGACGTTCCGGCAGGACATAGTCGAGCTGGAACGTGCCGCACTGCCAGGTGCGGCCGATGGCGTCCGTCAGATGGAACTCCAGTTTCGGGCCGTAGAACGCCCCCTCTCCTTCCGCGATTTCGAAGGGCAGGCCTGCTTCTGTCAGTGCATCGGCGAGGGCCTTCTCGGCGCGGTCCCAGTTTTCGTCCGTACCGCCCCGCAATTCCGGACGCGTTGCCAGCTTGTAGGAAATCTCTGTCAGGCCGAAATCGCGATAAACCTGCGAGAACAGCTTCAGGAAGCGCAGCGTTTCTTCCCGGATTTGGTCCTCGCGGCAGAAGATGTGCGCATCGTCCTGCGTCATCTGGCGAACACGCATCAGGCCATGCAGGGCGCCGTGCGCCTCGTTGCGGTGGCAACAGCCAAATTCCGCCATGCGGATCGGCAGGTCACGGTACGACCGCTGGTCGCTCTTGAAGATCTGGACGTGCGCCGGACAATTCATCGGCTTCAGCGCCATCAGACTCGTCTCGGACGGGATATTCACCTCGGCACCTTCCGTGTTGGGAATGAAGTCAGGCACCACGAACATGTTCTCGCGGAACTTGTCCCAATGCCCGGATTGTTCCCAGAATACCGAGTCGAGCAGCTGCGGCGTCTTCACCTCGACATAGCCATCCTCATCCTGCCGACGGCGAATATAGGCCTCCAGCTGACGCCAGATCATGAAGCCTTTCGGGTGCCAGAAGACCGAGCCCTGCGCTTCCGATTGCAGATGGAAGAGGTCGAGTTGGGCGCCGAGCTTCCTGTGGTCCCGCTTCTCGGCTTCTTCGAGGCGGTGGAGGTGTTCCTTGAGGTCTTTCTCATTTGCCCAGGCCGTGCCGTACATGCGCTGGAGCATTTCGTTGCGATGGTCGCCGCGCCAGTAGGC
>CAYQRX010000070.1:0-7474 GCA_964419865.1 uncultured Hyphomonas sp.
CGCGGCCGGGCGGCTGGACATCCTCGTCAACAATGCCGGCATCACCAAACATGCGCGCGACCATGCCGATCTCGATGCGCTCGGCCGGGAGGACTTCCTGCATCTCTATTCGGTGAATGTCGCAGGCCCCTTCATCCTGCTGCAAAAGACCAAGGGGCTGCTGGAGGAAGCATACCGGCAGACCGGGCGGGCCTCTGCGGTGCTGAACGTCTCCTCGATTGCCGGGGTGGCAGGCATCGGCTCATCGGTTGCCTATGCCGCGTCGAAGGGCGCGTTCAACACAATGACGATCAGCCTGGCGCGGGCGCTGGCCCCGGCGATCCGGGTGAATGCGGTCTGCCCCGGCTTCATCGGCACGCGCTGGTTCAAGGACACGATGAGCGAGGAGCAGTATCAGCGCATGGAGGCCGGTGTGGCCGCCTCGGTGCCGCTGAATGTGGCCTCCGGGCCGGATGATGTCGCCGATTCGGCGGTGTTCCTGGTGACCGACGCCTCGCGGCATGTGACCGGCGAAACCCTGCTGGTCGATGCCGGCATGCACCTCGGCTACGCCCCCCTCAAAGCCCGATAACCGGGCACAATGCGGGGTCGGGCGCGGATTCCGGGCCGCCGGGCGCACAAATCCGAGGCAGTAGCGACCAGGCCTGCCCAAAAGCGGGGCGGCCGGGCACTCGCCACGCGGGTTCACGCCCCGGCAGCATCGGCAAGGCCGGTAAAGACCGGCAGGTTTCTCCGTGGCGCTCAAGCGGGAGCGTGATCACAAGACGGGGTTAACACGCATGCGAATGAAACTTTATCAGGCAGGGGCAGCGCTGGCTGTCATGATGACGGTGGCCGGCACGGCAGCGGCCGAGGGGGAGTTCTCCGGCAATGTCGCTCTGAGCACGGACTATGTCTGGCGCGGTGTGTCGCAGTCGAATGGCGACATGGCGATCTCCGGTGGCTTCGACTATTCCAACGGCATGTTCTATGCCGGGGTCTGGGCGTCGAATGTCGATTTTGACGATGCCTCCGACACCAATGTCGAGCTGGACTTCTATGGCGGCGTCGCCGGCGAGTTCTCCAACGGCCTCGGCTGGGATCTCGGCCTCATCTACTACACCTATCCCGATGCCGAAGATGAAGACCTCGACTTCCTCGAACTGACGGCGGCCCTCAGCTATGAGTTTGAAGGCGGCCTCGGCCTTGGCGGCGCGGTGTTCTACGACCCGGACAACAAGAACACCTATATCGAGGCCACCGCCGGCTACGCGCTGACGGAAGCCTTCGGCGTGGACGCATCCGTCGGCAATTACAGCTTCGATGGCGGCGGCGACTACACCAACTGGTCGATCGGCGGCACCTATTCCGCCCTCGGCTTCGACTTCGACCTGCGCTACTGGGATACCGACATTGATGCCAGCGACCTGGCCGACAGCCGCGTCGTGTTCACGATCTCGCGGGCGCTCTGACATCTGCCCGGCCTGTGCCTGACGGGCCGGGCAACCAAGCCGCGTGCGCAGCCGGTATCGCCAGCCCCGCACGCGGCTTTTCTTTTCATGCCTGGTCCGCAAGGGGCTGGAATAACCGGAGTGCGCGGTTTATAGGCATGGCCTTTCCCCAAGGAGAGGTTCATGCGCATCGGTGTTCCAACAGAAATCAAAAAGCAGGAATCCCGTGTCGGCCTGACACCTGAAAGCGTCGGCGAGCTCGTCCGCGCGGGCCATCAGGTGCACATCCAGGCCGATGCGGGAATTGCTTCAGGCTTTGCGGATGAGGCCTATACCTCGGTCGGCGCGAAGATCCTGCCCGATGCCGATGCGGTGTTCGGCGAAAGCGAGCTGATCGTAAAGGTGAAGGAGCCGCAGCCGGAAGAGACGGCGCGCCTCACCAAGAACCATACCCTCTTTACCTATCTGCACCTTGCGCCCGATCCTGTTCAGGCAAAGGGGCTGATGAATTCGGGCTGTCTGGCGATCGCCTATGAGACGGTGACGGATGCGCATGGCGGCCTGCCGCTGCTGAGGCCGATGAGCCAGGTGGCGGGGCGGATGTCGATGCAGGTGGCGGCCGGCGCGCTGATGCGCACCAAGGGGCGCGGGCGGGGCATCCTGCTGGGCGGCGTGCCCGGCGTGGCGCCGGCAAAGGTCGTCATCATCGGCGGCGGGGTTTCCGGCACCCATGCGGCGGAGATTGCCGTCGGCATGCGGGCCGATGTCTGGATCTTCGACCGCAACAATGAGCGCCTCGGCGAGCTCGACGAACAGTTCCGCGGTACGGTCAACACGATGTATTCGACGGCGCATTCGCTGGCCGAGGCGATCCGGGACGCCGACCTCGTGATCGGCGCGGTGCTGATCCCCGGCGCCTCGGCACCGAAGCTGATCAGCCGCGCGCAACTGTCGACGATGCAGCCGGGCTCCGTGCTGGTCGACATCGCTATCGACCAGGGCGGCTGTTTCGAGACAAGCCGTCCGACCACGCATGATGACCCGATCTATGAAGTTGACGGCATTCTCCACTATTGCGTCGCCAACATGCCGGGCGCGGTGCCGCGCACCTCGACCTATGCGCTGAACAATGCCACCCTGCCCTTCGTGATGCAGCTGGCCAATCTCGGGCCGCGCAATGCGATCAATGCCAACAAGCATCTCGCCAACGGCCTGACGGTGGATCAGGGTACGATCGCGCACAAGCTTGTGGCGCGCGATCTGGGTGAGAAATATGTGCGGCCGGATTGGTTGACGGTGGTGTGAAGGGGTAGGGCTTGGCCAATGAAGACCGCATCATCGCCGTCTACATCATGGCCAATCGGAAGATGGGAACGCTCTATACTGGCGTTACATCGGATCTGGTGAAGAGAGTCTGGCAACACCGCGAAGGCGTGTTCGACGGCTTCTCGAAGAAATGGGGATGCACCCGGCTAGTGTGGTATGAAACACACGACGAAATAAGCTTTGCCATTTCGCGCGAGAAGTCGCTCAAATCCTATCGGCGCTCAAACAAGATCAACCTCATCACAGCGCGCAACCCTCATTGGGACGACCTCTGGTTCGAGATAACGGGGTGATTTAAGAACCAATGCCCCGACCAGTCGTCACCCCCGATGGCCACCGGCCATCTGGGGGCCCATCACGGACAGGTGAGGGAATTGCGGGGTTTGTGATTTTGCCTCTTTGTTACTGCGCCCTTTGATATTGCCGGCGCGGCAGGAGATGGGCCCCCAGATGCGCTTCGCGCATCGGGGGTGACGACGGTTGCCGTGCGGGCGACAGAAACTATTGCTTCACCACCTTCCCGCGGGCCATCACGAAGTTCACCGATTTCAACGCCGTAACGTCCGCGAGCGGATCGCCCTTGACGGCGATGATGTCGGCGCTCTTGCCGGCTTCGAGGGTGCCGATTTCGGCGGACAGGCCGAGCAGGTCTGCCGCGTTGACGGTGGCCGCCTGGATGGCTTCCATCGGGGTCATGCCGAAGCGAACGAGAAGTTCGAATTCATCGGCATTGCGGCCATGCTTGGAGACGCCGGCATCGGTGCCATAGGCAATCGGCACGCCTTTCGGATGGAGCACTTCCAGGCTCTTGCCGGTGATGCCGATGCGCCAGTCGATCTTGGCGCGCACATCCGGCGCATAGGCGTCCGGATTGGCCGCGATGCGCTCAAGATATCCGTTCACGGTCGATAGCGTGGGGACATAATAGGCGCCGGAGGCCACGAAGGCCTCGATGGTTTCCGGATCAAGGATGGTGCCGTGCTCAATCGAGTCGACGCCGGCTTCGAGCGCAACGCGGATGCCGGAGGCGCCGTGGGCATGGGCGGCGACTTTCTTGTCGAAGAGTTTCGCGGTTTCGACGATGGCGCGCGCTTCATCCTCGAACATCTGCATGCCGAGGCCGGCCCCGATCCGGCTGTTCACGCCGCCGGTGGTGGCAAGCTTGATGACATCGGCGCCGCGCGAAACCTGAAGGCGCACCGCGCGGCGGCAGTCTTCAGCGCCGTCGCAGGTATTGCCGGAGGATTTCAGAATGTCGCGCAACTCGTCCCGAAAGCCGAGCGAGCCATCCATATGGCCCGATGAGACGGAGATGGAGCTTGCCGAATCAAGGATGCGCGGGCCGGTCACCTGGCCCTTGTTGACTGCATCGCGCAGCGCCAGCACGGCGCCGTCGCGATCTCCGAGATTGCGCACCGTGGTGAAGCCGGCATTCAGCGTCTTCATACCGTTTTCCCAGGCATTGAAGGCCTGCGTGCCGGGCGAGAGGGTCAGGCCCTCCAGCTGGCTGGCGATGCCGCCGGTATCGGAGGTGAGGTGGACATGGGCATCGATCAGGCCCGGCAGGACGAAGCTGTCCTTCAGGTCGATGACGCGAACATCGCGGCTGGGCGCGCGCTTGTGGCCATTCTCGAGCGAGACGATGCGCCCGTCAGTGACGGTGATTGTGGTCGCGCCGCGCGGCGGGTTGCCGGGCTGGTCAAGCACCCGGCCGGCATGGATCAACACCGTTTCGGCCAGTGCCGGCACGGCGATGGCGGCGGCAAGCGCCGCGGCGGCGGCGGTGCGCAGGATGCGCGTAGAAAGTGTCATGGGGCCTGTCCTCCGGAATGCGTCACTACAGAATCTCGCATATGTGTTATCAGACGCAGGCGCGGCGAAAACCCTCGCGATTAATCTCAGCCGCCCTAAACTGCCCAGACGCAGACATCCGGGAGGTTCCCCATGATCGAACTCATCATCGACAAGCGCAAGCGTGACCTGGGCGGCGGCTTTGAAGTCGGCCGCGTCCTGCCCTTTGCGAAACGGCGCATGGTCGGCCCGTTCATCTTCTTCGACCAGATGGGGCCGGTGGAGTTTGCTCCCGGCATCCCGCGCGAGCTGGATGTGCGCCCGCATCCGCATATCGGCCTCTCCACCGTCACCTATCTCTATTCCGGCGCGATGACGCACCGCGACAGCCTCGGCTTCATGCAGGAGATTCAGCCGGGCGCCGTCAACTGGATGACCGCCGGCAAGGGCATCACCCATTCCGAGCGGCTGGAACATGCCCGCATGCACGGCGCGCTGATGCATGGCATCCAGGCCTGGGTCGCCCTGCCGAACGAGGATGAGGAGATCGAGCCGGGCTTCTGGCATCACAGCGCGGACACGCTGCCGGTCTGGAGCGAGACGGGCCTCAAGGGGCGGCTGATCGCGGGCGCGGCGGAGGGCATGGATGCCGGCGTGAAGGTCCGCTCGCCGATGTTCTACATGCATTGGGATATGGCGCCCGGTGCGCGCCGTAAGGTGCCGGACGAATATCCGGAGCGCGCGGTCTATGTGGCCGCCGGGGCCGCTGAGGTCGCCGGCGAACCACTCGGCGCCGGCCAGATGGCCGTGCTCGGCAAGGGCGATGTGGTGGTGAGCGCGAAGGAGGCGTCCACCATCATGGTGCTCGGCGGCGAGCCGGTCGGGGAAAGGTTCATCTTCTGGAACTTCGTCTCGTCATCCAAGGACCGGCTGGAACAGGCCAAGGAGGACTGGAAACAGGGCCGGATGAAACTGCCCGACGGCGACGATCAGGAGTTCACGCCCCTGCCCGAAGACTGAAGCCGGGCGTCAGGCCGCGCGACCGGACCGCTGGTTGCGGGCAGCGTTGGCGTCGCCGAGTTTGGTTTCCGTCGCGTTCTTGTTGAACTTCAGGATATAGACCAGCGAGCCGTTGCGCGCCTCACGCGTTTCGATCTGTCCACCGATGGTCTGCATCAGCGCGCGCCAGACCAGGCGGTTCTCCGAAGACCCGGCGAGGGTATCCTCGCTGAGATCAGCGCCGGTCAGGTCACCGGCAAGTCTGGCGGCCTCCACGGCCACCCAGGCCTGCTCGCCGCGAACGCCGCAGCGGACACGAAGCGCGCCGCCCGTGTGTGCGGCCTGGCCGAGTTCAAGCAGCACAGCGGAAAACACACGCGACAGGACGCGCGCGGCTTTGGTGCCGTCGATCATCGTGTCCTGGCCGCTGGGCTCGTCGATCTCGACACCGAGCGTCGTGATCGCCGTCTGTTTCTGCACAATCACCTGCGCGAGCGTCGCTTTGAGCGACACATCGGCGCCGCCGACGATATTGTCATTGCCCTGCGTGATCGAGAGAACCTCATCGACAAGGCTGAGTGCCTGATCGGCAGAGATGACCATCTTGTCGCCCGCAAGGCGCACTTCCGTCTCGTCGAATGGGATCTGGCTGCGCGTCTCGAAGCGTGAGGCAATCGTGCGCAGGGTGCGCAGCGGCAAACGGAGTTCGCGCGTGACAGAGCCGACAAAGCGCTCGACCGCGAGGCGGGCGTCTTCGGCTTCGCGCCGGGCTTCATCCGCCTCCTGACGCAGATCCTCCATCTTCGACACATCGGTATGGATGATGACGCGTCCGCCGGAGCCGGTCGGCACACAGGAGCGCATCACACCGCCGACCTCCGGCAGTTTGCGCATCTCCGTGCCAGGACGGAAATCGCTCTTGTCCAGCCCTTTCGGGAACCAGCGCTGGTGCACGGCATTCTGGATGATGACATTGCCGGACGCATCATAAATGGCGAACGCTTCCGGAATAGCGGTCACGGCGTCGAGCAGCTGCTCGTGATTCTGCGCGGCAAGGCGTTTGGCTTCCATCTCGAGCAGCAGGTTGCGGTAGCCATTTAGACCGGCAAAGGAGGACGCGATCAGCAGCACGAAACCCAGCATGATGATGGTGACCGGGAGGCTGACCGGCGCCATCACGAAACTCAGCGTGGCCATGGACCCTGCGCCAAGCAGGAAGCGGGCACTGACATTGGCGACGGGCGAGACGACGGCGACAACCCCGGCCGACATGCCGAACACGACCGCATACATCGAAACCTTGAGGCCGAGATCGCCGGGCGGTGCCAGCATCACGCACATGCCCCACCACGCGCCGAGAAGAGCTGTCGCCCACTCGGCCCGGCGAAGGAAGCGGCCACGCACGGGCCGTGCCGGGGTCGAGTGGCTGTGACTGCGGCTCCAGAGGATCTGCGAAATGGCGAAGAGCCAGATCGGCACCATCCAGCCAAGCAGCAGGGCCGGGCTGGCCACATCGTAGAGTGTGAACACGACGGCGGCAGAATTCACGATGTTGATGACGCCCATCACGGTGAGTAGTGACACCAGGCGATGGTGCATATAGGCAGGGACATCGGGCGTCTCACGACGCCGGAACCGCCCGACGCCAACGATCGGGAAGAGAATAACGTCTGACAGGCCAATCGACATCTTCATGCGTGGATTACTAACAGGACATGATGAAGATGGGTTTGTGGCGATCGGCGCGGACTGCACGGCCTGGTTAACCCTTGAATAACCCTCCATGACCCCGGCCGAACGCACTTCCCTTGCCATCATAGGCGCCGGGCCGGGCGGGCTGACCCTGGCGCAGCATCTGCGCCTCACAGGGTTTCAACAGTTTGCGCTGATCGAGCGGGACGTCCGCGTCGGGGGCAAGTCGGACAGCC
>CAYQRX010000070.1:7484-12236 GCA_964419865.1 uncultured Hyphomonas sp.
AATGGGAACGTGCTACGCAACCGGGGGATACAAGGATGTGCTGCGCTGGATGCGCCGGCAGGGCCGCCCCTTCCGGATGCTGAGGCGCACCACGGTCGATGGCGCGGGCGTGCGCGATTATGTCAATCAGGCGCCAGGGCCATCTCTGGCGCAGCAGGTGGGCGTGTATCTGCTGAAGCGGCAGAGCCTGCTCAGCCGGCTGAAGAAGAATCCCGACGATGCCCGCGCACTGGCCGAGGCGGCCATGCCGGCCGAAGCCTGGCTGACGGAAAACCGCCTGCCGAAGATCATGCGGATGATGTACCGGGCCGTCACGGCGCTCGGTTATGGCTATCTCAATGAGGTGTCGATCTATCAGGCGATGCTGTGGGTCGATCATCACGCGATCATCAGCGGGGCGACCGGAAAGCTCTACATGCCGTCGCAGGGCTGGTCGAATTTCTGGGAAGTGCTGGCGGCGGATTTCGATGTGCGCCTGTCGCAGCAGATCACACGGATCGAGCGGGCGCCGGGCGAGACGCTGATCCACTTCGCAGGCGGAAGGCAGCTGTCGGCGGGAGCCGCGGCCTGTACCATCCCGCTGGACGACTGGGCGAAGCTGGTCGGCGACCCGACGGCGGACGAGCTGGCGGTGGCCGGCGCGGTGACCTGGAAGGGGTATGCCACCTCGCTCATCGTTGCCGAGAACTGGTTCACGGACGAGGATATCCGCTCCTTCTCCAAGGCGTTCCTGCCCGGGTCCTATCCGGGCCAGCTGATCTCGGCGCGCCATGAAGGCCACAGCCCGGACTTCGGCGGCCATCTCTATGTCACCGGCCAGATCCCCGGCGATTACACAGCACAGGAACTGCGCGTGTTCCTCGAGCGCGACCTTGCCGATCAGGGCGCGCGGCTGGTCAATGTCGTCAATGCCAAGATCTGGCGCTATTTTCCGCATCTCAATCTGAAAGCGATCGAGAACGGCCTGCTCGGAACCATGCGCGGGATGCAGGGCGCGGGCGGAACCTGGTATTCCGGCGCCAGCTTCTCGCATGAGTCCGTGGCGAATATATCCAATTTCAACAAGGCGTTGACGCCGCAACTTGTCGCCGGGCTCAAAGTCTGAGCGCGCCGTGCAGCCGGGGCGGCCTATCCGCGCCGCCCATGAGCGGCGCGCATAAGTGTTATCGCGGCCCTACGGGATCACTCCGCCACAACCCGCCCCACCTCTGCTGGCGTCATACGAATGCAAGCGGAGCCCCTCCCATGTCCAACCTTCTCGTCCTCAACTCCAGCGCCAATACGGGCGCTTCGGTTTCCCGCATCCTGATCGAGGAGGCGGTCGGCCAGATCCTCAAGGCAGCGCCCGGCACACGCATCGTGCGCCGTGACCTGGGCGCCGATCCTGTGCCGCACCTGACCACGGCAAATCTTGCCGGTGTTCGCGGCACACCGGAGACGCCGGAAGAAATCGCTGCGCGGCAGCTGTCGGACGCGTTGATTGCCGAGCTGAAGGCAGCCGATACCATCATCATCGCGGCCCCGATGTATAATTTCTCGGTGCCGACCTCGCTGCGCGCCTGGTTTGATTTCGTTCTGCGCGCGGGGGAAACCTTCCGCTATTCCGAAGCCGGTCCCGAAGGGCTGCTCAAGGGCAAGAAGGTGATCGTGCTGACTTCGCGCGGCGGACTTTATTCGGAAGGCCCCGCCAAGACGGCCGATTTCCAGGAGCCTTATCTGCGCCATCTGCTTGGCTTTGTCGGCCTGACGGATGTGACCTTCATCCATGCCGAAAAAATCGGCTTTGGCCCCGAGGCCCGTGACGCCGCCATCACCGGCGCGAAGGCCCAGATTGCCAGGATCGCCCAGACTTTCTCGACGGTCGCTGCCTGATCTCCTCCCCCGCCCGGCCTGGCCGGAGGCAGCACCTCCTGCGCCCGCGTTCCCCACCCCTGGAGCGCGGGCGCCTTGAGTCTCGGCGCGCGTATCGCTTGCTTGCCAAGCCGGGGGCCTGCCCTTAACGCTGCGTCCCACAGAGTGCGGGCGTGGTGAAATGGTAGACACAGGGGACTTAAAATCCCCAGGCCGAGAGGCCGTGCCGGTTCGAGTCCGGCCGCCCGCACCATTTGCCCTTGCGCCCGAGGCCCGCTAGCGTCGCTGATGAGAGCAGATTCCCGGGGGAGTGCGTATGACAACCGGTGACCGCGAGGCCGCCGCGCTGAGGCCAGCAATTGGCGCGCGTATCGGCCTGCTGCTCGGACCTGCCCTGGCCATCCTGATTTCGGTTCTGCCACCGCCTGAAGGGCTTGAGCGGGTCGGCATGCTGGTCGCTGCCGTCCTCGTCCTGATGGCGGTGTGGTGGGCGACCGAGGCGGTGCCGATCGCCGTCACCTCGCTGTTGCCGCTCGGCCTCCTGCCGCTGACCGGCGTTGCGCCGCTGAGAGACATTGCCGCGCCCTATGCCGATCATGTCGTGTTGCTGCTGCTTGGCGGCTTCATCATCGCCATCGGCATCGAGAAATGGGACCTGCACCGGCGCATTGCGCTCAATGTTCTCGTTGTCTCGGGCGCCCGGCTGAAGCTTCTGGCAGCGGGCTTCATGCTGGCCACGGCGCTGCTTTCTATGTGGATCTCGAATACGGCGACGACGCTGATGATGGCGCCGATTGCGCTGTCTGTGGCGGTTTCAGCCGGCGGCGGCGTGCGCCTTGCGACTGCGCTGCTGCTCGGCATCGCCTATTCCGCCTCGATCGGCGGACTCGCCACCCCGGTCGGCACGCCGACGAACCTGATCGCGATGGGCTGGCTGCGGGAGAATGCCGGGGTCGATATTTCCTTCCGCGAATGGATGAGTTTCGGCCTGCCGGTGACCCTGATGATGCTGCCGCTGGCCTGGCTTGTGCTGACCTGGAGGCTGAAATCCACCGCCGGGGCTGCGGAGGCCGCCAGCGCCACCGTGCGCGAGCAGCGCGATGCGCTGGGGCGGATGACAACACCGGAGACGCGCGTTGCAATGGTCTTCGGCGCCGTCGCGCTCGCCTGGATGACCCGCGAGCAGCTGGTGATGATCCCGCTGCTCTCCGGCTTGACGGATATGGGCATCGCGATCCTGGGGGCGATCGCGATGTTCCTCGTGCCGCATGGCGGGCCGACCACGGGCGAGCGCCGCCGGGGCTGGGCGCTTCTGACCTGGGATGATGCCAAGGCGCTGCCCTGGGAGGTGGTGCTGCTGTTCGGAGGCGGGCTGTCTCTGGCCGCGGCCGTGCAGGCATCCGGCCTGGCGGGATGGCTCGGCAATTCGCTCGCCATCCTCTCTGCCGTGCCGCCGATTGTCCTGATCCTCGTCATCGTCACGATCATCATCTTCCTGACCGAAATCATGTCGAATGTGGCGGCGATGACGACCTTCCTGCCGGTGCTGGGCGCACTCGCGGCAGCGACGGGGGTCGATGTGCGCGCGCTGATCCTGCCCTGCGCGATGGCGGCCTCCTGCGCCTTCATGCTGCCGATCGCAACCGGGCCGAATGCCGTCGTCTTCGGGACCCGCCAGTTCTCGATCGGGCGGATGATGCGTCACGGGCTTTGGCTGAACATCGCCTGTGTGCTGATCGTGACCCTGTATTTCGGCCTCTGAGACGCGCGGTAATGCAAATGTCACAAAACTGCGATTGACGTGTAGCCCCGCCATGCCTAACAGCCCGCCTGCCTATCGGCATTACGCTAGGACTGTTGGGGTGACCACAACCACATGCGACGTATCGCTCTGTCTCTTATGGCGCTGGCTGGCACCGCGATCCCTGCGGCTCATGCCGAAAACCAGATCTGGACTTCGATAGGCCTGAAGGCTGGTCCTGCCGAGGCGGGCCGGGTTGGCGCCAGCCTTGATATCGCCACCCGGTATGAGCCCGACGGCCAAATCTCGCGGTTCGAACTCAGACCCGGCCTCACCTACAAGCTGCAAAACGGTGTCAGACTGGCGGGCGGGTACTATTATGGCCACACCAATCGGCCGGGTGCAGACCGTGACGAACATCGCCTCTGGCAGCAGGCTAGCTATGATATCGGCGCGAAGTGGGGGCTGGAGTTTTCAGGCCGCACCCGGATGGAGCAACGCTACCGGGAAGGATTCGACGACACGGGGGCCCGCCTCCGCCAGCGACTGACGCTCGATTACCCGATTGAGGGTACGCCGCTGACCCTCTCGGCCGGTCCGGAACTCTTCCTGGAACTGATCGAAACCGACTGGGGCGCCGAAAAGGGCTTCAGCGAGCTGCGCAATGAATTGAAGCTTGAATGGGCCGTGTCCGACAGCCTCGATCTCAGCATTGGTTACCTGAACCAGCGGGAAATCGAGCGAAACGGTCCGGACACGACCAATCATCATATTACCCTGGGCCTTTCCAAGAATTTCTGAGCCCAAAAAGAAAAGCGCGCCCCTATTTCAGAGGCGCGCTTCTGGAACAGGTCCGGCGCGCCGCAAACGGCGCACCTAACATTTCAATCAGACCAGTTCGATCGTGCTGACGGCAGATTTGCCGGAACGCTTGTCGATTTCCGTCTCGTAGGACACTTTCTGTCCTTCGTTGAGGTGTGCAATGCCGCAGCGCTCAAGCGCCGAAACGTGCACGAACACATCATTGCCGCCATTGGTCGGGGCGATGAAGCCGAAGCCCTTCTGGGTGTTGAAGAACTTCACGATACCGTTTGTCATATAAGTCTCATAGTCATTTGTGGGCTGACAGTGCGCCAGCCCTTGCATATCGAATTCTGGTG
>CAYQRX010000071.1:0-715 GCA_964419865.1 uncultured Hyphomonas sp.
TACGCCATCGCGACCGCGCGCGCTGAAATCGATCCGACCGCCGGCCTTCGCGGCGCGCTGATTGCGCCGAAGGTCACCCACCGGGCTGCGATTATAGAACGGGACGCTTATGCGGCGCTCATCCGCACGATCTGGACCTATCCCGGCGCGCCGGAAACGCATGCTGCGCTGAAGCTTATGGCCCTTCTTTATCCACGCCCCCGTGAGCTCCGGCTGTCGACCTGGGAGGAATGGGACCTCGAGAAGCGTGTCTGGACCATCCCGGCCGAGCGCGCGAAAATGCGCAGAGAACACCGCAAGCCCTTGCCCGGCCTGGCCATTGAAATCCTGACAGATCTGAAGAAGCACACGGGCAAGGCGCCTTACGTCTTCACCTCCCAGCTCACATGGAAGAAGCCCCTCAGCGAAAATACGCTGAACGCCGCTCTGCGCCGGCTCGGGTATTCGAGCGAGGAGCATGTTGCGCATGGGTTTCGGGCGAGCGCCTCGAGCCTGCTCAATGAGAGCGGCAAGTGGCGCGCAGATGCGATTGAAGCCGAGCTGGCGTACATGGGCGCTGACCAGGTGCGCAAAGCGTATCACCGGGCGGCGTACTGGGATCAGCGCGTGGAGATGGCAGAATGGTGGGTGGGTGAACTGCTCGGATTTGCGGCTGGGGGCGCGTCGGGGCAGCCGGGCGCAGAGGCCTTGGCTAAGCCCATGCATTGGCATTGAG
>CAYQRX010000071.1:725-11878 GCA_964419865.1 uncultured Hyphomonas sp.
CGAGCGGTATGCCGTAAATTGAAATGTTTCTTGGGTGGTCGCCATAGGCCGGGGGGGGGGCGGATTTACTACAGTTAGGCGCCAAAAATGGCGCATTAAATGCGAAAAAGGTATATATTGAGCCAATAGACCATCGGGCGATTAATCTGCAACATAGTTGGCGGCTTTGAAGAAGTTCCAACATTCGGTTGGTGTGAACAGGCTGCAGATATCTCCGATGGCGTTGGTGAGGTCGTTGAAGTTTCTTGCCGCCGCCGCTCGCAGGTGGGCCTTCAGCTTTGAGAAAGCCATCTCGATCGGATTGAGATCCGGAGAGTATTTCGGAAGGAAGAGGAACCAGGCACCGCGCTCGGC
The DNA here is from genome assembly GCA_964419865.1 of uncultured Hyphomonas sp. Lineage (GTDB taxonomy): Bacteria > Pseudomonadota > Alphaproteobacteria > Caulobacterales > Hyphomonadaceae > Hyphomonas. Next base: position 1,080 of record CAYQRX010000071.1, read on the forward strand.
GAGGATATCTGCGGCGCGCGGACTGTGGTGGACGCTGAGATTGTCGAGGATCACGACGTCGCCTGGCTTCAGGGTCGGTGCAAGCTGGGTCTCGATATAGATCTCGAAGGCAGCCCGGTTCATGGCCCCTTCAATGATCCATGGGGCGGTGAGTTCGCCGCAACGCAGGCCCGCAATGAAGGTCTGTGTGCCCCACTTTCCGAACGGAGCACTGGCCTTCAGACGCGTTCCGCACAGGGATCGCCCCCGCAGCCGGCACATGTTCGTTTTGACGGAAGTTTCATCGAGGAAGACCAGCCGGCCAGGCTCGGCCTGCATGGCGGGCTGGCGATAATGCTTCCAGTCAGCCCGTGCCGCCTTGACGTCAGCGCGTTCTTGTTCCGCCGCCAGAAGGGTTTTTTTTATATGTAAAGCCAGCGGCGCAGAGCAGCTTGGAGAGGGTCGACGGATCAGCCGTCACACCGTGTTCCGCCTGTAGCACCCGCGCCAGCTCAGGCATCGTAATGTCAGGCTTTTCCAGGACCCGCGCGATCAGGAAGTCCCGGTGCGGCTCCAGCTTGCCCGACCCTTTCGGTTTACCCTGAGGTCGCGGCGCAATGGATCCGGTCTCCTCCACATGACGCTTCAACCGCGACGCCGTCGAGGGCGCCACCTCAAACTGGCGCGCAACCGCACGGGCCGACTTACCCGCCGCGATACCCCGCATCATCCGGGACCGAATATCCTTCGAAATCAAAATCGCCATGGTCTGGTTCCTCCCAGAACTGTGAATCACAGTTCGGGAGAAACGGGAATCCTTTTTGATTCAATCAATCGGCCTGATACTCTAGTGGCGCTTTAACCTATTGTTATTTGTGTTGAAATAATGTGTCATAACTGACGCATTAAAGTGCTGGACTTCTCATTGGGTGCCAAAAATGGCGTACAAAGTGGACTTCTCCACGGCTTCGAGTGAGGCCATCATCGAGGCGCTCTGCAAGCGGCTCGACGAAATCCGGCTGAGCCGAAACCTCAGCCAGGTCGAACTTGCAGCCGAAGCAGGCGTATCCCGGCGGACGATGAACCGGCTGGCCGACGGTCAGTCCATTTCGCTCGATTCCTTCCTGCGCATCATGCAGGCTTTGCATCTCGCCGATCACCTTGCCGCTTTGCTTCCGGATCCCGCCGTTCGGCCCGTCGACCGGGTCCGGTTGGACGGCGCTGAGCGCCAGCGCGCGCGCGGCAAGCGCGCAGCACCTGGCAACTGGAAATGGGCCGACGAAGGAGACGGTGAATGACCGATACGGCCCGCGTCATCCTCTGGGGCAGCGATATCGGCGCTGTCACCTGGCTTCCTGAGCGCGGGATAGGTGTCTTCCAGTACACTCCGGAATTTGCGCAATCTGGCATCGAAGTCGCGCCGCTGATGATGCCCCTGACCGATGCGCCTTACGAGTTTCCTTCCCTGTCGCGGGAAACGTTCAAGGGATTGCCAGGCCTCCTCGCCGACAGCTTGCCTGACAAGTTCGGCAGTACACTGATCAATGCCTGGCTCTCCCGGCGCGGGCGTGATCCGGGCAGCTTCACGCCGGTTGAGCGCCTTTGCTATACTGGAGCGCGCGGCATGGGCGCCCTCGAATTCAAGCCCCTGATGAGTGATGCGCCCACCGCGTCGCGCCAGGTCGAACTAGACGCGCTTGTCGAGCTCGCAAACCGCGTGCTCGACGACCGCATTGCGCTCGAAGGAAAGTTCACCGGTGTCGATGACCAGCACTCGATCGAAGACATTCTGAGGGTCGGTACCTCTGCCGGCGGCGCACGCGCCAAGGCAGTTCTCGCCTGGAATCCGGAAACCGGTGAGTTTCGCTCCGGCCAGGCACCTGCAGATCGGGGCTTTGGCCACTGGCTGGTGAAGTTTGACGGGGTGCATGGCAACCGCGACAGGGAAGTCGCCGATCCGCAGGGGTTCGGCCGGATCGAATATGCCTACTACCTGATGGCGCGCGAGGCCGGGATCGACATGCAGCCCTGCCGGCTGCACGAAGAAGGCGGCCGCGCGCATTTTATGACCAGGCGGTTCGACCGAACCGAAACAGGTCAAAAACTGCATATGCAGTCGCTCGGCGCGCTGATGCACTACGATTTCAATATCGCGGGACTCTACGCCTATGAACAGGCGATCCAGGCCATCCGGCGCCTCGGGCTTCCGATGGCCGACATAGAGCAGCAGGTGCGACGGGCCTACTTCAATGTTGTCGCGCGCAACCAGGACGACCATGTCAAGAACATCGCCTTCTTGATGGATCGCAAGGGTGCCTGGCGCCTGTCACCTGCCTTTGACATCGCTTATTCCTACAACCCTTCCGGCGCCTGGACGGGGCAGCACCAGATGAGCCTTAATAGCAAACGCGATGGCTTCGACGTTGACGACCTCACGGCCTTCGCCGGCGTGGGCGGCTTGAAGAAGACGAAGGCGAAGGCAATTCTGTCCGAAGTGTCTTCCGCCGTCAGCGCGTGGCGGCGGTTCGCGCAGGAGGCGGGAATGCCGGAGACAGATGCAGATCGTATTGAACGGACCCAGCGCCGGCAGCTGTTCGTTTGATCTATCTCATTGCCGGGCCATTTGCAGGACCCTCTGCATGTAGCGCTCCACTTCGTCCTCAACCCAGACACTTCGCCTGCCGATGTGGACAGGTGCACGGACTGAAGCACCGCCCATCTCTTGTATTCGCCAGCCCTGCCTCACACTCCGGCTGGCAAACTGAAGCAGATAGTGCCGGCTCAGCTGCTCCACATTCAGAGCTCTGGCGCACCTCTCGAGATAAGATTGAGCCGCGCAAAGAAACACCGGGGTCAGGAGCTGCGTTATGTGAAGACGGTCTTCGCCAGACCGATCCGGTAGGTCGGTTCCAGAAGTGCGTGTACGGAATCGCTTTCAATCAGTCGACAGCGGCATGGCAAATGATCGATCTGCAACAACAAGAAGCTGATCGACACTGGCCGTTACTATGGGTCCTCCGTTACCTGGAGATGCTGCCAAAGCGCTGCCGGTAGCGCGACGGGGTCACGCCCACCAGGCGCACGAACATTCGCCGAAAGTGTACGGGGTCCGCATAGCCCACCGCCAGTGCCACCGCGTCGGTATTCTCTTGCGTGGTTTCGAGCATCTGCTTGGCTTCTTCCAGCCGCAGCGCCTGAACATATTCGACGGGCCCGTAACCGGTTGCCTTGCGAAACCGTCTGGAGAAGGTACGCTCGGGTAATCCTGCGACTTCGGCCATGCGGGTGACGGGGTTTGTCACTGTATAGTGGTCGGCGATCCAGAGCTGGGACCTTTCAATAGCGCTATCGGAATGCTGGTGGGGCCGCGCCATCGCCGCGAAGGGGAGCTGACCATCCGACTTGTCGCCGATGACGAAGACTTTCGACATGCGCCTGGCTTCGACTGTCCCGCCAAACCGCGCGACGAGGTAGAGGCCGAGCTCGCACCAGGATGAGGCGCCGCCCGCCGTGACAATCCGGTGCTCCGGACCTGCCGGGCAAAGGATGCGCTCGGGCTTCAGGTCGACCTTCGGGTAATGCGTTCGGAAGAGCGGCGCGGCTGACCAGTGGGATGTCGCCTCCAGGCCTTCAAGCAGGCCAGCCTCGGCAAGGAAAAGAGACCCGGTGCAGATCGAGCAGATAACCGCCCCGTCCTCATAGCGCTGGCGCACCCAGTCGATTTCGGTGTCCCAGCGTCCGCGTGGATCAGCGGTGAGCGGAAACGCCAGATCTGTGATGAGCACGATGTCCGGTTCGGGGAAATCGTCAATGCGTCCCTCGACAGCGATAGCCGGACCTGCAGGTGACGGGATTGGCACACCATGTCTCGAGACGAGCCGGGGTTCGAAAAGGCAGGCGGCCTCCTCGGCCTCTCCTGTAATGGGGCTCCAGCTACGCCCGACTGATCCCAGCAATTCATGCAGGCTGTAGATCGCGCCTGGAAAGGTCTCGGGCAGCGTCAGCAGGCTGACTGAGATTGTGGGACGTGTTTCGCTCATGGCAGGAGGCTGGCCGATTTCACCCTATTGGTCGAGTCGGAATGGGCGGTTAGTGGCCGATTTGCCCCTTTTCTGTCCGAAATCGCCCTCGTGGAACGGCGTTGGCATATGCGAGGAGATGTCCGGCAAACCAGCGAGGATTTGAACCATGACCGCTCTTGAACAGACAGGCTTTGACACAGGGCGCGCCGAGGCCTTTGCAACCCGGATAGGGGGACACCTCGACGCAAGCGCGGCGGTAGCGATGATCTCCGTCGGCCATCGTCTTGGCCTTTTCAATACACTCGCTGGCTTCTCCGGCCCCGCGACCAGTGCAGACATCGCCGCCGCAGCAGACTTGTCGGAGCGGTATGTGCGTGAATGGCTGGCCGTGATGGTGATGGCCGATATCGTCGAGTACCAGCCGGAAGGCCGCCTCTATCGCTTGCCCCCTGAACATGCCGCCTGCCTCACCCGCGACGCGCCGCTGGGCAATCTGGCAGTTTATGCTCAGCACATTCCGCTCATGGGCAAGATTGAGGATCGCACGATCCAGAACTTCGAGACTGGCGAAGGCACTTCGTATAGTGACTATCCCTGCTTCCACCAGATCATGGCCGAGGACAGCGACCAGACGGTTGCCGCCGCGCTGTTCGATCATATCCTGCCCCTGGCTCCCGAACTGGCGGGCAGGCTCGAAGCCGGCCTTGATGTGCTCGATGCCGGCTGCGGCAGGGGCCGGGCCCTGATTGCGCTGGCCCGGCATTATCCGCAAAGCCGGTTCACCGGCTATGACCTCTGCGCCGACGCAATCGGGTCGGCCTCGAGGGCTGCCCGCGCCGAAGGGCTGGCCAATGTTACATTCGAAACGCGCGATCTGACAGGATACAGCGAACCCGGGCGCTGGGACTTCGTCACCAGCTTCGATGCCGTCCACGATCAGAAGGATCCGCTTGGTCTGGTTCAGGGCATCTGCGCCTCGCTTCGGCCTGGCGGTCTGTATCTGATGCAGGATATCGGAGCCTCTGCCGATCTGGAGAAGAACCGCGACTTTCCCTTTGCGACGCTCCTCTACGCCATCTCGACGGTGCACTGCACGCCTGTCTCAATCGGCCAGGGCGGCGAGGGCCTGGGCACGATGTGGGGGTGGGAAACCGCTGAACGCTTCCTGCATAATGCCGGCTTTGCCAGCGTCGAGCGGCACGTCCTGCCACATGATCCGATGAATGTCTGGTTCGTGTCTCGGATATGACAAGTTAGCGGAAACCAGACGAGATGCGCCTATGGCGTTCGTAATGCAGGGCCCGATCAGGCGCTCGCCTCGATCAGCTTGATCGCCAACGGGCAATCCTAACAGAAGAGTTGAATCAATGAAACGTATACTGAGTTTTATATACGCACTTGGCGGCTATATCGCATCAATGTTGGCTATTGCCTACCTCATTGCATTTCTGGCTGATTTCGGTGTGCCGTTCACGGTGAATTCGGGCAAGAGCCCCGAAGATCCTCTGATCGCGGCTCTGACGAATGCGGCGCTTGTCGCGGGTTTCGGGCTGCATCACTCGATCACTGCGCGCCGCTCCTTCAAGCGGCGCTGGACCCGGATCGTGCCGCCGCACCTGGAGCGGCCGACATATCTTTACATGTCGGCCTTCGCGACGGCAGCGCTGGTCGTCCTCTGGCAGCCCATTCCGATCACTGTATGGAAGATAGATGAGTCTTGGGCCTTCTGGACAATTACGGCCATTTACCTCGCCGCCTGGGGCATGATGTTCAGTGCCACTTTCCTGCTTGGGCATTTCAGCTTTTTCGGCCTGTCCCAGGCCTGGCACCGGCTGATCGACAAGCCCCTTTCCGAACTGCCCTTCAGTAGCCGGCTTGTGTACGGGGTCGTGCGTCACCCGATAAGCCTTGGCTGGATGCTGGTGGGCTGGATAACGCCGCATATGACCTTCGGCCAAATGATCTTCGCCCTCTCAGTGACCGCATACGTTCTGATTGCAACGGTTTTTGAGGAGCGCGACCTCCTCGCCGAACTCGGGCAAACCTATCATGACTACCGCGCCCGTGTGCCGGCTTTCCTGCCGCGCCTGCGAGGCTGGCGCTGATTGGTTATGCTGCAAGGCCCGCGATGCAAAGGCGTCTGCTCGCTCCACCCGACAGCCGTTCCTGAACGGAATGCTGATGACCAAAGGATACATCATGCATGATGACTGCCTTCGCTCCGCCTCGCGCCAGCCGGCCGGCCCGCATCACAGCAGCCTCGCACCCTCCGGGCTGGCAGTCCGGGGCCGCCGCGGCGGAAAGTTGCAGCTCGGATTTGCCGCCGCGCTCATCCTTGTGGGGCTATCCATCCAGTCGGCCGCGCAGCAGCGGATCGAAACGCCGGACCCTGCTGGCACCATGCAGCGGATTGAGATTGATGTGAACGGAGAGATCCGCGAAGCTCTTGTCTATCTACCGGATTCGGCCGGGCCCGCCGCATCGCGTCCGATCGTTCTCGACCTGCATGCATCCGGGATCGCGCCGGAGACCGAGGCGCGGTTGACAGGCATGGGCGATGCCGCAGACTCCCACGGATTTCTCGTCGTGCTCCCGCAGGCGCGCAAACCGTTTCCATCGGGGGGAACCAGCTGGAATATCCCCTATATGGGGGATGGTGATGAAGAGGTCGCTTTCATCGAGTCGCTACTTGTCAGGCTGGATGCATCATACGGTATTGATCGCGAACGCGTCTTTGTTGTTGGCTTTTCGGGAGGCGCGCGCCTGGCGTCGCACCTTGCCTGCCGCATTCCGGAACAGATAGCTGCAATCGGTGTTGTCGGCGGTCTTCGGGCGCCAGCCACGGATTCTGAGAATTGTGCGGGCACTGATCGGCCAGTTCGGATCCTCGCCTTTCATTCTGAGGACGATCCGGTCAACCCTTTTCGTGGGGATGCGCACGCCGCCCCCGCTTACTGGACACACGGCGTGGATGATGCATTTGCATGGTGGAGTCAAAGATATGAGTGCGATTCAGCCGAAACAGATATGGTCGGAGCCCGCATTGTCCGGATGAGCGCCTCGCGCTGCATCGAAGGGGCGGCTGTCAGACTCTATCTCCTGGCCGAAAGCGGACACACATGGCCGGGCAGCGCGTTTCCGTTTCCCGAACGGCTCGGAAAAACAGAGCGGGAGCTTGACGCGACGCGCATTATCCTCGGCTGGTTTGGCCTCATCCCCGCCGGTAGAAATGAGGAGGCATATCTTGACTTTGACGGCTAGCACTCTGGCGGTATCGCGGCCTACTCTGGCGCTTTTGTTCCTGTCGAAAGGTGAACAGCATGCAATTAACATCTGACACGGTTTTCAGGCTGATTCCAATTACTCTGGACGGCGAGTTTCCCGGCCATCTCGATTGCGGGACAGATAGCATCGGGGAGATGGTTGATGCGACTAAGGAGCTTTATGCGAAGGAAGGATATCGTCCTCCCTGGATAGGCTACTTGTCCAGTCATGACGGAATGATTGTCGGTGGAGGGAGCTTTGTGGGTGGTCCTCGCGACGGAGCCGTCGAGATTGCCTACTTTACCTTACCGCAGTGGCGGAGCCAAGGGTACGCATTGCGAACCGCTCGAGCGCTGATAGACGTGGTGAGACTGCAAAGTCCCCATCTTGGGGTGATTGCAAAAACGCTGCCTGAGTCTGGCGCCTCCACGCGGATCCTTGAGAGGCTCGGATTTCGCCGTGCCGGATCTGTTCGGGACCATGAAGTCGGTGAAGCATGGTTATGGCGAGTTTGACGCCGAACTGGAACCAGATGCGTGACCATTTTAACAAGCACATTGGGGGGCGTGCTGAATAGGCTCCGGCCGTGTGAGTATGGTGACTGAGACTGCCCCGCATGTATCGCTGATCGGGGAAGGGTGGCCGATTTCACCTGACCTTTCGGACCGGAAAGGGCCTGGAATGACCGATATGCCCCTCTTTTGTCCGAAACCGCCCTCATGATGTGGTTGGCGTGTGTGCGAGGAGTAGTCCGCCGACCCGGCAAGGAATTGGGCAATGACCGTTGTGAAACAAACAGCCTTGCGCATCGAGCGCGCCGAGGCCTGTGCGGCCCGGATCGCCGGAACCCGCGACGCCTGTGCGCTCGCAGACCTGACGCCTCCGGCCTGCCGGCGCTTGCTTCATTGCATACATCTTCATCCGGGGGCGGCATGATCAACTATATCCAGTCAGCGCTGTTCGCTCTCCTGGCAGGAGTGGTACTTGTTCCGCAGGCTGTTGCGGAAGATTTGAACGGGAGTGCACCGCGCGACTGGCGTGGGCTGGCAATTATGGACATAGAGGCCGCATATGATGCCTTTAAGCGCGAACATCCGGGCTACCACGACCCTTTGAATCCAGATTTCAGGGCTCACCTGGAAGAGGGGCGCTTGCGCGCCCTGAGTCTCGCAGGGCAGATGGAAAATGGGGAGGAGTATGCCGCAGTCCTTGACGCGTTTTCATCCGCGTTCAGGGACGGTCACGCAATCGTGTATCCAAGCGGCGCCTACTTCCGCGAAGTGCCGGCCGGGCTACGCTGGCCGGGCTTCATCGCCAACTGGCGGGGCTCTGAGATGGTAGTCACGCGCAGCGCTCTGGACGACATGGACCTTGTTGGCGCAAAAGTCCTCAGCTGTGACGGGTTCACTGTTCCTGATTTGCTGCTTCGGAACGTCTTCTCGCTGCGTCATCGTCCCAACGAGCCGGGACAATGGTGGCATCGCTCGCACAGGCTGTTCCTCGCCAGCAGTCATGACGGGCTTCATCTCATCGGCAGCTCCCCACCCGAGAAATGCCAGTTTCATATGCCGAATGGCCGCCAGATCCATATCGAGCTTGCTTGGGTCGAGGTCCCCGAAGAGGTGCGAAAATCCTGGTACTTTAAAAGCACCGTGGGTGAAACGACCGCCATTGGTCTGAGCGAGGCGCGCCCGGGAATATTCCTTATCGGCTTACCGGACTTCAGCCCGGGGCCGCTCGGACAGGAGGCTTACCAGATACTGCTCGCTGATCTCGCAGAACGCGGCGACGACCTCTCGGCTGCCCGCGCCATCGTCATCGACATGCGCGGGAACAATGGTGGATCGAGCCATTGGTCACGTCGCGTCGCCGAAGCGATCTGGGGCGAAGGGTTCGTCACCGCGGTCATGAATGAGTATCATGCCAATGTAAGGATCTTATGGCGCGCCAGTCCCGCCGTGCGCGCTGAAATTCAGGCATACTCCGACACCCCGGATATCCCTGAGAGTTTTAAGCGTACATTGTCCGATATCCTGGACGCTTTTGATGCCAATTCCGATGCGCAGCCGCTCGTTCTGCAACCGGACCTGATTGGGCATGACGACAAGCCGGACATTCCTCCACCGATGCGGCTGGATGTGCCTGTGTATGTGATAACCGATGGCGGCTGCGCCAGCGCATGCAATGATGCGCTTGATGTCTTTACCCGCTTTCCCAACACGCGTCTGATCGGTGCGCCGAGTTCGGCGGACTCAACCTATCTGGAAGTCAGAACCCAGCCGACCCCTTCCGGAATGGGCAATATCGTTCTGCCCATGAAAATCTGGGTGGGGCGCCCCCCACGTCCCGGACCAGCCGACACTTATATCCCCGATACAGAAGTAACTGGGCTCAGCTGGACAACGGAAACCTTCCTTGACCTTATTGAAGCCGATATTGCGGCGTCGCGGCCGAAAGTATCACCTTGACAAATACTACCACAAACTGGGCGCCGACGGATGCGCTCGGAAAGTTGTGGGCTTCGCGCCCCTAACCCTTTTCCGGAAACTCGAAAGCGGCTCTCCTTCTGGCATGAGGAAGGCGAGAAAATATAAGCAACCCCGGAATTTGCAGCGACCTCCGAAAGTCGGAACAACGGCGCGTCACGTACCGCCCCCGAGCGGCGCCTCGATTCGCAGCGCTTCGGGGCGGCCCGGCAGTGTCTGAGGCCGCTTCCGCCGGGTGACCCCTTCCAGACGGGCGGGGGCCTGTGTCATGGCAATCCTGTGAAATTGCGGGTGCCCAAAGGTTCTGGCCCCGGAGACAGACAGGGGAGAGAAACATGGCAAGGTTCAAGACGCGTCTGACGGAGATGTTCGGGGTCGAGACGCCGATCTGCATGGGCGGCATGACCGGTGTCGGTTATGGTGAACTGGTGGCGGCTGTTGCCAATGCCGGCGCGCTCGGTTTCATTACGGCGCACATGTTCAAATCCGGCGAGGAATTGCTGGCCGAAATCGAGAAGACAAAGAAGCTCACAGACAAGCCCTTCGGCGTGAACCTGACGCTGCTGCCGTCGATCAATCCGATCCCCTATGACGAATATCGCGAGGCGATTATCCATAGCGGCATCAAGATCGTGGAGACCGCCGGCCGGGCGCCGACCGATCACCTCCCGCGGTTCAAGGAGAACGGGGTGAAGGTGATCCACAAATGCACCTCGGTGCGCCATTCGGTTTCGGCCGTGAAGAAGGGCGTGGATGTCATCTCGATTGATGGCTTTGAATGTGCGGGACACCCCGGTGAGGATGATGTCGGGCTGATCGTGCTGCTGCCGGCGACGGTGGACGCCGTCGATGTGCCGGTGATTGCCTCCGGCGGTATGGCGGACGGGCGCAGCCTTGCAGCCGCGATTGCGCTGGGCGCCGACGGCGTGAACATGGGCACGCGTTTCTGCGCGACGGTGGAAGCCAAGATCCATGAGAATGTAAAGAAGCAGATTGTCGAGAATACCGAGCTCGACACGGTGCTGGTGGGCCGCTCCCTGCGCAACAC
>CAYQRX010000072.1:0-8172 GCA_964419865.1 uncultured Hyphomonas sp.
CCCTGGCGGACGGGCGCCCGCCGCTGGCGCTGACCGGCCCGGAAGCGGAGGCCGATGAGGCGGCGGAGAGCGATGATGAAGAGGCGGACGCGGATGAAGGGGCCGAAACCGCCCGCGCCACCAGCCGGGCCTGAGCGGTGGACAGGAGGGGCCGGCGCGGATTAGACGCTAGCCCCATAACCACCTGACACCAGAGGCAAAGTCCGCCCATGTTCGACATCCGCGCCATCCGCGAAAATCCCGATGCTTTCCGCAATGCCTGGAACCGGCGGAAGTCAGGGCTTGGCTCTGTCGTGGACGAAATCCTCAAGCTGGATGCCGAGTGGCGCGAGGCGACCACCGCCAAACAGGACGCCGAAAGCGCGCGCAATGCGAACTCCAAGCTGATCGGGCAGGCCAAGGCGAAAAAGGATGAGGCGGAGGCCGCGCGCCTGATGGCGCTGGTGGCGGACGCGAAGACGGCGATCGAGAAGGCGAGTGAGGACGAGGAGAAGGCGCGGGGGGCGCTCGACGACATCCTGATGGGCCTGCCGAACCTGCCTCTGGATGAGGTGCCGGAGGGCGCCGATGAGCAGGGCAATGTCGAGCAGCATAAATGGGGTGAGCCGCGCGGCATCAATGACCCGAAAGACCATGCCGATCTCGGCGAGGCGCTGAAAGGGCAGGGCGGCTTCCCGCTGATGGACTTTGAAGCCGCCGCCCGGATGAGCGGCGCGCGCTTCGTGGCGCTGCGGGGAAAGCTCACGCGGCTTGAGCGGGCGCTCGCAAACTTCATGCTCGACCTTCAGACGACGGAGCATGGGTATGAGGAGATGAGCGTGCCACTGCTGGTGCGCGATCAGGCGTTGACGGGTACGGGGCAGCTACCGAAGTTTGAGGAGGATTTGTTTTTCGCTTCATATACTCTCGGGTCTAGCTTTGATTTTCAAAAAGATCAGATCGCTGGTTTGGTTTACAATTCTGCTCCAGATGTCGATGTTTTCATGTCGAAGGCAGGCAAGCTTTCCATGTACGTACCTGTTCAGGGCGCACGGCCCACCGGGGACCGTCGCTACTTAGTTCCCACCTCCGAAGTCCCCCTCACCAATCTCGTCCGTGAACAGATCCTCGACGCTTCACAGCTTCCCCTCCGCTTCACCGCCCACACGCCCTGTTTCCGCTCCGAAGCGGGCAGCGCCGGGCGTGACACGAAAGGCATGATCCGCCAGCACCAGTTCTACAAGGTCGAGCTCGTCTCCATCGTCGCGAATGAGGCGGAAGGGCTGAAAGAGCTGGAGCGGATGACGGGGTGCGCCGAGGAAGTGCTGAAACGCCTCGAGCTGCCCTTCCGCCGTATGCTGCTCTGCACCGGCGACATGGGCGCGGGCGCGCGCAAGACCTATGATCTTGAAGTGTGGCTGCCCTCGCAGAACACCTACCGCGAGATTTCCTCCTGCTCCTATTGCGGCGACTTCCAGGCCCGCCGCATGGACGCCCGCTACCGGCCCGAGCCGAAGGCCAAACCCGAATACGTCCACACGCTGAACGGCTCCGGCCTCGCGGTCGGCCGCACGCTGGTCGCGGTGCTGGAGAATTATCAGAATGCGGACGGGTCTATTGCTGTGCCGAAAGCGCTGGTGCCGTATATGGGCGGGATTGAGGTTATTTCTTAGGGTAGAGCCCCCTCCGCCCCTTCGGGGCACCTCTCCCGCTTCGCAGGGGAGGATAACAGCTCTGCAGCCTCACCTGTTTGAAAAAAAACGGAAGATCTAATGCGTATACTCCTGACCAATGATGACGGCATCAACGCCCCCGGCCTGTCGGTGCTGGAGGAGATAGCGCGGGAGCTTTCGGATGACATCTGGATTGCCGCGCCGGAGGAGGAGCAGTCCGGCAAGGGGCGGGCGATTTCGCTGACCCAGCCGGTGCGCGTGCGCAAAGTGGGGGCGCAGGCCTGGGCTGTTTCGGGCTCGCCTTCGGACGCCGTGCTGCTGGCCCTGCGCGAACTGATGCCGGAGCCGCCGGACCTTGTGCTTTCCGGCGTCAATCGCGGCCAGAACATCGCCGAGGATACGAGCTTTTCCGGCACCATCGCGGCGGCCATGTTCGGGATGCAGCTGGGCGTGCCCTCCATCGCGCTCAGCCAGGCGCAGAATTTCCGCGAGCGCGGCTCGTTGCCCTGGGAGACGGCGAAGGCCTGGGGCGCGAAGGCGATCCGGCCGCTGCTGGAGATGGGCTGGCCGAATGATCTGGTGATGAGCGTGAACTTTCCCGACCTCGAGCCCGGCGATGTGCGCGGCATCCAGGTCACGCGGCAGGGCTTCCGCGATGAGGCCATCATCCATACCGACCGGCGCCAGGACCTGCGCGGCAATGACTATTACTGGATCGGATACCGCGGAAAGCTGTCCAATCCCGATCAGGGCACGGACCTGCGCGCCCTCTATGACGGCTATGTCTCGGTCTCGCCCCTGCATGTGGACTTGACGCATGAGGCGTTCCTGCAAACGCTCCGGGAGTCATGGCCGAGCTGATTGCCGACCCCTTTCGCGCTGCGCGCCTGATCCTGCATCTCCGGCAGGAAGGGATCACCGATCCGGGCGTGCTCGCGGCGATGGAGACGATTGACCGCTCCGCCTTTGTCGATCTGCCGGCGGCAGAGAAGCTGGCTTACGAGGATGCGATGCTGCCGCTTGCCTGCGGGCAGGTCATGCTGCGCCCGTCGGCCACCGGCCATCTGCTCCAGGCGATGCGGCTGCGCTCGGTGCGCGACGGCCGCCTGCTGTTGATCGGTTTCGGCTCCGGATACATGGCGGCGCTGCTGGCGGAGCTGGCGGGCCATGTCTATGCGGTGGAGCGGTTTCGGAGATTGGCGGAAGAGGGGCGCGCGCGCCTTGGCCGGCTCGGCCTCTCCAATGTCACCCTGCGCCATGATGATGGCCTGGCGGGCTGGCCGGAGCAGGGGCCGTTCGACGCCATCGTGCTGGCCGGGGCGGTCAGCGAGGTGCCGGAGGAGCTCAGCAGGCAGCTCAAACCGGCCGGCGTGCTGGCCGCTGCCATCGCGCCGGACCCGGCCGGGCAGGCCAGTCTCGTCTGCCTTGACGCCGCCTCGCGGGAAATTGAGCGGCGCCCGCTCTATCAATGGCTTCCGCCCCTCGCGGAAGGGCGGGTGGATGTGCTTTGATCGCAGCGGGAATCGCCTGCAGGGGTAGTTTGCCAACACCTGGCTGCGCCGCTATAGGGCACTGTTTCCTGGCATCGCCGCGTACACCTTTCTGGAGAATTTCGACATGATCACCCGTTTCCTGACGCTTGGTCTCGCTTCTGCGGTCTTTGCCCTTCCCGCCATGGCGGCTGCGCCTGCCACGGGTGGCGGCGGCCTGTTGACGCAGCTGTTGTTCTTCCTGCCGCTCATCCTGATCTTCTACTTCCTGCTGATCCGCCCGCAGCAGCAGCGCGCCAAGAAGCACACCCAGATGGTCGCCAACATCAAGCGCGGCGACACGGTCGTCACCGCCGGCGGCCTGATCGGCAAGGTCAACAAGGTCAGCGATACTGAAATCTCGGTCGATCTGGCCGACAATGTGCGCGTGCGCGTGATCAAGTCGATGGTCGTCGAGGTCCGCAACAAGGCCGAGCCGGTTCCGGCGAACGACTGATCCTGAACCCTCCCGCCTGACCCTGGGATAGCGCCATGCTTCAGTTTCCGCCCTGGAAAGTCATCCTTATCGCCCTGGTGCTCCTCTGGGGCGGGCTGCTGGCGCTGCCCAATCTGGTGAACATGTCCGGCGCGCCGGCCTTCGTGCCCAAGAATTCGGTCAATCTCGGGCTCGACCTGCGCGGCGGGGTGTATCTCGAAATGGAAATCCGCCCGGAAGACGTGATCAGCGGGCGGCTGGAAGTGTTCGCACGCGATGTGCGCTCGGCCTTCGCCCGCACCGCGGAGCGCGATCCGATCTATTTCCAGACCGAACTGCGCGGGCGCAGCATGGTCATCCGCCTCAGCCGGCCGGATGCCGAGGGCAATTTCCCGATGGCCGAAGCGCTGCGCCGGCTGGAGCGGATCAACAGCCCGGTCGAGGGCGGCCTGACCACCGCCCGGTCCTTCGACATTTCCCGCTCCGGCGCCGATACGATCCTGGTGACAGTGCCGCCGGCATCCGAAGACGCGATGATGCAGGACGCCCAGAGCAAGACCATGACCATCGTGCGCCGCCGGGTCGATCCGGATGGTGTCGCGGAAATCTCGCTGACGCCCTCGGGCAACAGCCGGATGGTGCTGGAGGCGCCCGGCGAGCCGGACCCGCAGCGCCTGAAGGATCTTCTGAGCCGTGATGGCCGGATGACGTTCAACCTGGTCGAAAACAGCCCGGCCGACATTGCCGCCGCGCAGGCCGGCGTGCCGAAGCCGGGCTACCGGCTGATGGAGAGCGCCGAGTTCGGCCCCATGCTGATCCGCGAGATCCCGGAAATCGTCGGCTCAGACATCGCCAGCGCCAGCCAGGGCAATGACGAGGCCAACCGCCCGCAGATCAATTTCCGCCTCAATGCCAATGGCGCGCGCAAGTTCGGTGAGACGACGCGGAACAATTCCGGCAAGCTGTTCGCCATCATCCTCGACGATACGATCATGTCGGCGCCGCGCATCAACGAGCCGATCTATGGCGGCAATGTGCGCATCACCGGCACCTTCACGATCGAGGAGGCGCAGGATCTGGCGGCGATCATCGCTGCCGGCGAAATGCCGGCGAAGCTGCAATTCCTCGACCAGCGCGTTGTCAGCCCGACACTGGGCCAGGACTCGATCAATGCCGGCCTGCGCGCCTCGATCATCGGCCTGGTCCTCGTCGCCATCTTCATGATCCTGGCTTACAATCTGATCGGCACCTTTGCGGTCGTCTCGCTGGGCGCGAACATCATCCTGATCTTCGGGGCGCTGTCGGGCATCGGCGCGACGCTGACGCTGCCGGGCATTGCCGGCATCATCCTGACCATCGGTATGGCGGTCGACGCCAACGTGCTGGTGTTCGAGCGTATCCGCGAGGAGCAGCGCTCCGGGCGCTCGGTGCTGACCTCGATCCAGGCCGGCTATGAGCGGGCATTGTCCACCATCATGGACGCCAACATCACCACGCTGATCGCTGCGCTGATCCTCTACATGCTCGGCTCCGGCCCCGTGAAGGGCTTTGCCGTGACACTGGCGGTCGGCATCTTCACCTCGGTCTTCACCGCTTTTGTGCTGACGCGCTGGCTGTCGGTGATGTGGGTGAAGACGTTCAAAGTCAAAAAACTCGCGGTCTGAGGCAGGAGCCATCCCATGCTGATGAAATACTGGCCCCAGGAAACCCGTTTCAAGATCATGTCGATGCGGATGGCCGGCGCCATCCTGTCGATCGTCCTGATGACCGCGTCGGTCTTCTTCCTGGCGACCCGCGGCCTGAATTTCGGCGTCGATTTTGCCGGCGGCACGGTGATCGAGCTGGACCTGCAGGGCGAGGTCACCGTCGAGAATGTCCGCGCCGCGATCCCGTTCAATGCCGACATCAACTCGGCGATCGGCACCGATGCGCGCCAGATTGTCGTCATCAAGTTCGGTGAGGCGCCCGCCGCCATGCTGGGCGAGGAATTTCAGGCCCTGCCTGCGGACGAGCAGGCCGAGCGTGCCAGCCAGGCGACCAATGAGCTGGCCGTCCGCATCCTGAAGGAACGCTTCGGCCTGGTGGACGAACAATTCCTGCGCAACGACACGGTCGGCCCGAAAGTCTCGCAGGAGCTTTTCCGCGACGGGATAACCGCGCTCGTGGCCGCGCTCGCCCTGATGATGGTCTATATCTGGTACCGGTTCGAGTGGCAGTTCTCGGTCGCCTCGGTTGCGGGACTTGTGCACGACGTCATCATCACGTTGGGCATGTTCGCGCTGCTGCAGCTCGAATTCAATCTGACGACCATCGCGGCGCTGCTGACGATTATCGGCTATTCGATGAACGACACCGTCGTGGTGTTCGACCGGGTGCGCGAGGAGCGGCGGAAATACAAGAAGATGCCGGATGTGGATGTCCTCAACCTGGCCCTCAATTCGACCCTGTCGCGTACGATCCTGACCTCGGGCACGACGCTGCTGGCGCTGCTGGCGATCTATTTCCTTGGCGGCCCGGTGCTGCAGGGCATGAGCTTCGCGCTGATCTGGGGCATCATCATCGGCACCTATTCGACGATCTTCGTCTGCTCCAGCATCGTTCTGTCGCTCGGCATGGACCTGACCAAGAAGCCTGTCGAGGATACGCCGGGCTTCCAGGGCGCGCCCTGATCTCGCAAAACATGGAAACGCAAAAGGCCGGACCCGAAGGTCCGGCCTTTTCGATTCCGGGGTCAGAGCTGTCTCAGACGTTGAAGCGGAACAGCATCACATCGCCGTCCTGCACGACATATTCCTTGCCTTCCGAGCGCATCTTGCCCGCTTCCTTGGCGCCGCTCTCGCCGCCGCAGGCGATGTAATCGTCAAAGGCGATCGTCTCGGCCCGGATGAACCCTTTCTCGAAGTCGCCATGAATGACGCCGGCAGCCTTGGGCGCGGTCCAGCCCTTCCGGATCGTCCAGGCGCGGGCCTCTTTCGGGCCGGCGGTGAAATAGGTCTGCAGGCCGAGGAGTTCATAGCCGGCGCGGATGAGGCGGGTGAGGCCCGGTTCTTCCAGGCCGAGCGTCTCCAGGAATTCCCGGCCTTCGGCTTCGTCCAGCATAGCCAGCTCGGATTCGATCTGGGCTGAGATGACGACCGCGATGGCGCCTTCTTCCTTGGCGCGCTCCTCGACCCGTTTGGAATAGGCATTGCCGGTCGCGGCGCTGGCTTCATCCACATTGGCGACGAACAGGATCGGTTTCGCCGTCAGCAGCTGCAGCATGTTCCAGGCTTTGACGTCATCGGCCGGAACCTTGGCGCGCCGCGCGGGGCGGCCTTCCTTCAGCTCGGTCAGGGCGAGGTCCATCAGCGCGACCTGCGCCTTGGCTTCCTTGTCGCCGGAGTTCGCCTTCTTGACGATGTTGGCCTTGCGCTTCTCGAGGCTTTCGAGGTCGGCGAGCATCAGCTCGGTTTCGACCACTTCACAATCGGCCACCGGATCGACCACGCCGCGGACATGGGTGATGTCGTCATTCTCGAAACAGCGCAGCACATAGATGATGGCGTCGGTCTCGCGGATATTGGCGAGGAATTTGTTGCCGAGGCCTTCGCCCTGGCTGGCGCCCTCGACGAGACCGGCGATGTCGACGAAGTTCATGCGCGCGGGGATGATCTCTTTCGACCCGGCGACGGCCGCCAGCCTTGCCAGGCGCGGCTCGGGCACCGCCACCTGTCCGACATTGGGCTCGATGGTGCAGAAGGGATAATTGGCCGCCTGGGCCGCCGCTGTGCGCGTCAGCGCATTGAACAGGGTGGACTTGCCGACATTCGGCAGCCCGACGATACCGCATTTGAAGCCCATGGGGCGAAGACCTTCCAGAAACGCTTGAAAACCTGAATGCGCGCCTTAGCCGCTTTCGTGGTCCAAAAACAGGCACAAAAATCGCTAGGATGCAGCAGGATTGGCCCCGGAACGGCAAGCCGTTATCGTTAATGGGCAGGGTTTTGAGGTAGGTTGCGATGAGTCATGACGTCTTTCTGGTCTCGGCTGTAGCAGACCGGGACATTGCCAGGCTGGTGGCCCGCCGCCTGCGCTCACTGAAGTTCAAGGTCGCGTTCAACCAGAATCAGGCCGATGAGACGTTTGACCCGAAGGATGCGCGGGACGCGACGAATGCGCAGTCGATCCTCGTCCTGTGGTCGGAAAACGCGGTCAAGAGCGACTGGGTTCGGGCCGCCGCCTCGATCGGCAATTCCCGTCCCGGCACATTGCTGCAGGCCGCCATCGACAAGACAATTCCTTATGAGCCGTTCCGCCAGGAGAAGCGTATCTCCATCGAGGGCATGACCTCGCGCAAGCTGCCGGAAGGCTTCTTCCGGATTGTCGAGGAACTCGGCCGCCGGGGCGGGCGCACGGATCTGCGCGAATGGATTGGCTTTGGCGCCAAGGATGAGGATGAGCGCGCCGCCTGGCTGGCCGCCCATCCGAACGATCCGCTGGCCGTCGACGCCCGCAAGAAGCGCGAGAAGGACCTTGGCATCAAGCCGGCGCCGGCGCGTGAGGCCATCGGGGCCGC
>CAYQRX010000072.1:8182-11781 GCA_964419865.1 uncultured Hyphomonas sp.
GCCCTTTCTCCATGATACCCAGTTCTGGAAAAATGGCCGCCGCCTCGCTGCGCAGCAATGGCACCAAAAGCCCGGCGCCTGGGGCTGCGCCTCAGCCTCTGCCCACGGCGGTCCGTAATCCGCTGGCGGAGATCGGGGTCGGCTGGGGCACCATCGCGGCTGTTTCGGCCGCTATCGTGGGCATGCTGGTGCTCGCCTGGGTGTTTCGTTCCGACAGCTCGCCTCAGCTTGCCGCCAGCATGCAGCAGACGGCGATTGCCAATGCGCGCATGCCCGTCGTCTGTCCCGCCGGGACCGTGCCGCGCTCGGTCCTGAACGTGCTGGAGACCGGGCCGATCATCGACGACACCCAGCCGCAGATCATCGACGACACGGGCGAGGATGAGGAATAGGCCAAACGAGGCCCCAGCAACAAAAAAGCCGCCCTCGGGCGGCTTTCTTTTTGGTTGTGGCCAGGAGGCAGATCAGCTTAGCGCGCGTTCGATGTCGCGGGCGGCCGCTTCGAACTGATCGACGGCGGTCTCCTCGGCGAGGATACGGCGCGCAGCGGCGGTTGCGGCGTCAGCGGCCGCGCGGCGCACTTCGCTGGCCGCTTCCGCTTCAGCGCGGGCGATGCGGGCCTCGGCCTGCGCCTCGCGGCGGGCAATCTTGTCGGCGAGGTCGCGGCGTGCATCTTCCAGCATGGCTTTCGCGTCGCGCTTGGCCTGCTCGATGATGGCTTCGGCTTCCTTGTCGGCGTCCTGTGCGCGCCGCTCGGCCAGGGCGAGGGCCTCAGCGGCCTGTTCGCGCAGGCTGGCGGCCTCTTCCAGCTCGCCGCGGATGCGGGTGGCGCGGGCATCGAGGCCGCCGAAGATTGCCTTGAAGGCGCCCATGCGGGCGGCAATCGCCAGGAAGGCCACCATGCTGAGGAAGGCAACAAAGGTCACCGGGTCCTTGGCGGCATAAGCGAGGCCGCCGAGGAAGCCGCCTTCGGCCGCGTGCGCCAGAGGTGCCGCCGCAAGGGCCAGGATGAGGACAGAGGCTGTCTTCTTCATCACGCCTGCTCCAGAGCCGCCGAGACGGCCTTCTTGAGGTCTGCCTTCGATGCCTTGACCCCGAGCCGTGCGGTCATGGCTTCGGCCGTATCGACCGCGATCTGCTCGACATTCTTCATCGCATCGGCGCGCAGCTTGGAGATGCGTGCGTCTGCGGCTTCGAGTTTCTTCGCAAGGTCGGCATCGACCCGCGCTGTTTCGGAGGCCAGTTCGGCCTCCGTCTTTTCGCGGGCCTTGTCAGCCGTCTCGCGCGCCTTGCCGCGGGCCTGGGCAAGACGCAGTTCGAGCGCCTTCTGGGCCTCGGTTGCCTGATTGTTCAGGCGGGCCGCTTCGTCGAGATCGGAGGCGACCCGGTTGGACCGCTTCTCGATCGTGTCCGACATTTTCGGCAGGATGAACCGCGACAGGGCGAGATAAAGCGCCGTGAACAGCACCGCCAGCCAGAACAGCTGGGACGGCATGTGCCAGGTCTCGAAGGGCGGGAAGGCCGCCGCTTCGCCAGCCGTTTCAGCAAGGAAAGCGATCATCATGGCGTGTCTCCGTCGCGGTCAGAACCTGCCGGCTAGCAGATCAGGCGACGAACAGGATCAGGATGGCGATGAGCACCGAGAAGATACCCAGAGCTTCGGCGAGCGCCATACCGATGAAGAGGTTACCGGTCTGCTGCGGAGCAGCCGACGGGTTGCGCATGGCGGCGTCGAGGAAGCTGGCGAAGATGTTGCCCACGCCGAGCGCCGATCCGATCATGCCGAGCGTTGCGAGGCCAGCGCCGACATATTTCAGGCCGTCAGTGATATTGCCTTCCATCAGGTATCTCCTTTGAGGAAAAACGGGGTTAGGGGTGATTTGACGCCCGTGAAGCGTGTTCGTCCGGCGCCGTCAAGCTGTTTGATGCGGGGTATCGTGACGCACTCCGCAGGGGCTCCTAGTGATGGTCTGCGTGCAGCGCATCATTGAGATAGACGCAGGTGAGAATGGCGAAGACATAGGCCTGCAGGCCTGCAACGAGGAATTCGAGGGCGTTGAGGGCGACGCCCATGACAAAGGCGAGCAGCGCGATCGGGACATATATGGCGCCGGCGCCGACCAGCAGGACCGCAAAGCCCGCGAACAGCTTCAGCATGATGTGACCGGCCAGCATGTTGGCGAAGAGACGCAGGCCAAGCGTCAGCGGACGCGCCAGGAAGGAGATAATCTCGATCGGCGTCAGGATGATATAGATGTACCAGGGCGCGCCGGACGGGGCGAACAGCTTGAAGAAGCCGAGGCCGTTCTTCAGCAGGCCCACCACAATGACCATCAGGATGACCGTCAGCGCCAGGGCGCCGGTGACGATGATGTGGCTGGTGGTCGTGAACGCATACGGCACCATGCCGATCAGGTTGGCGAAAAGAATGAAGAAGAAGAGGGTGAAGACGAAGGGGAAGAATTTCAGTCCTTCCTCACCGGCCGTGCCGCGGATCATGTCGGCGACGAATCCATAGCCCATCTCCGCGGCCGATTGCAGGCGCGAGGGCACGAGATCACCTTTGCGGGCCGCCATGCCGAAGAAGGCAATGACCAGCACCACGCCAAGCAGCATGAAGCCGGATGCGTTGGTAAACGAGATGTCGATATTGCCGAGGCGCAGGTCGAGCCATTTGGTGACTTCGAACTGGTGGATCGGGTCAAGCGCGATGGCCGGCAGCAGGTTCATCCGTCTTTCGTTCCGTCATCTGGGGCCTGTTGCCCCTGTGAAATTCTCTGGGCCTGCGCGTTCAGCTCGCGATAGGCCCGCATGATGGCGCGGATTCCGGCTGCGAGACCGAATAGGCCCATCACCAGGAGGCCCCAGGGATGGGTGCCGGCGAACTTGTCGATCCAGAAGCCGATAAAGCCCCCGACAAAGACGCTGACCACAAATTCGATCCCGAAACGCAGCGCATACGCCCCGGCCGAGATGCTCCCGTCGTCAGATGCCTGCTTGCGCCGTTTCGCCGCTTCCCGAGCCTCACGCGCCGCCTGTGCCTTCGCGATCCGCTCGCCAAGATCTTCAGGTTGCTCGCCGGACATGGGCTTTTAGCGCTCCGTGCACGCGAATCCGCACCGGTGGGGAGCCCCCCGGATTGCGGCGCAAACTATGAGGGGGGCATGGGCAAGTCAACGGGCAATAGCAAATGCTAGTGACCTGTAAATATTAGGAATTGTGCGAGGGATGGTGCGCTACTCCGCCGCAACGAGCTGCTCGGCCCCGGCGAGGTCCACCGAGACCAGCTTGGAGACACCCTTTTCCCGCATGGTGACGCCGAAGAGCCGGTCCATCCGGCTCATCGTCACCGGATTATGGGTGATGACGACGAAACGGGTCTCGGTGCGCTGGCGCATCTCGTTGAGCATGTTGCAGAACCGGTCGACATTGGCGTCATCGAGGGGGGCATCGACCTCGTCCAGCACACAGATCGGGGCGGGGCGGGAGAGGAAAACCGCGAAGATCAGCGCGGTCGCCGTCAGCGCCTGCTCGCCGCCGGACATCAGGTTCAGCGTGCCGAGCTTCTTGCCGGGCGGCTGGGCGAAGATTTCGAGGCC
>CAYQRX010000073.1:0-11672 GCA_964419865.1 uncultured Hyphomonas sp.
GCCGTGCAGATCGAAACTGGCGGCGATGTCGAGCTTGCCGCGCCGGACCCGCTTTTCACCGGCGCGGTTGGCCGGGGTGGCGGGGCCTGAAGGGGCCGGCTTTTCGGGCGACGGCGCTGGCGGCGTCTTGCGCGCCGGTTTCGCCCCGCGCAGTTCGGCTTCGCCGGCTTCGAGCGCCGCCTGGAATTCCGGAAGCGAGGCTTCTTTCGGCCCGATCGGTTTGACGGTGGCCGCCACACGGGCCCAGGCGCGGGCTTCCTCTTCGCTGAGGCGGCGGCCCTTCATCCGCCTGCCGTGCCGGGCGCGTCCAGCGCCGCAACCGGCCGGGCAGCGCCGGAATGATAAAGGCGTTCCGCAACGCGGCGCGGCAGGAGCACCCAGAGCCGGCCGGGCGCATTCATCGTGCCGGCGCGCTGGCCAGCGTCAAAGCCAGTGCCGAAATAGATATCACCGCGCACCGGCCCCTTGATCGCCCCGCCCGTATCCTGCGCAATCAGCAACCCCGACCAGTGGCCGCCGAGGCCGGGGGCATTCGTTTCGACAAACATCGGCACCCCGAGAGCGTGAAAGGCCGGATCGACCGCCATCGAGCCGAAGGGTGTCAGCGGGACATTATGGGCGCCGTTCGGGCCGAGGGCCTTGTCGCCCTCAGGCAGCGCCTGGAAGAAAACAAAGCGCGGATTGATATTCATAGCCCGGCGCACTTCGTCCGGGGACGAACGGTCCATCCAGGCCCGGATCCCCTGCATGCTGCCCTCCCCGCGGGTGATGCGGCCCGTCTCGATCAACCAGTTGGCAACCGAGCGGAAGGGCTGGCCGTTATGGGCCGCATAGGCCGCGCGCATGGTCGTGCCGTCCGGAAAGGTCAGACGGCCAGAGCCCTGGACCTGGAGGAAGAAGACATCCGATGGATGGGCCCAGGCGATTGCCGTATCGCCGCCGCGCGCGGTGATCTCAGCTCTCGGAGGATAGGGCCGGGTCGTCCCGTTCGGCAGGCGCTGAAGCGGCGCATCGCCGTTCGGAACGAAGTCCGCCGGCAACGCCATCACAGGCTCGGTGAAGCCGGGCTCTGGTGTGCGCCGGGCTTCATACATCGGCTCGAAATAGCCCGTGAAGCGCGGCCGCCCTTCAGGGTCAATGATCTCGACCGGGACGAAGAGGGATTCAATTACGCGGCGGGCCGAGACATCGTCCAGCGGGCCGGCGAGCGAGGCACAGGCGGGCGCCCAGTCCTCCGCCGTGCCGGCCCAGGGGGCGCTGCGCGAAAGCGGCGCATCCCAGGCGCGGCGGGTGAACCGGTCGCAGGTGCGCCGGAACGCTTCAAGCGGCGCCGAAAGGGGAGCAACCTGCCAGCCCGGCAGGTCGCGATAGGTCACCGGCGTCGAAGCTGGCGGCGGCGTCACCAGGCCGGGCAAGGACGCGGGCGGCGGAGCGGGTGGCAGCGGCCTTGGCGCGCTCTGGCACGCAGCGAGCAGGACGACGGCGGAAGCGGCAAGACAGAAACGCATCATGGCGGACTGTTTATGCCGCGAAATCCCTTAACATGTCATCTGAGGGAGACGTCAGATCAGGCCGCGACGTCCACATCATCGAGCAGCCAGTTCGGATCGCTCGAGGTGACATCGCGCTTGAAGGTCCAGATCTCGCGAGCGATGCGCGTGATTTCCCCGTCACCGAGTTCGGCCTCATACCGAACCATGACGCGGGCGATCGCGCCGTCGAGTTCGGCCCGGTCGATCTCGGCCTTCTTGATGCGCAGAAGCTCGAACGGGCGCGTACCGGACGCATCGCGCTCGGCGATGGCCGCATCCCATGCCTCATAGACATCGTCGTCGAGCAGCGGGCGAAGCGCATTGCGGTCACCGCGGGCAAAGGCCGCCACGATCATCTGATAGGCCGCCTTGGCGCCGCGCATGAATTCTTCTGTCCGGAACTCCGGATCAGCATTGTAAATCTCTTCCAGCCCGCCGGCGGCAGGACCCGTGAAAACCGGACGGTCTGCATCGGAACGGCGCGGCGCGGCGGTGCCTGGCTCGCGGGTCGGGGCCCGCTCTTCACCGCTCGGTGCCGGCCGGTGCATCGGCCCATCATCACCGCCGCGGCCCAACGCCGTATAAAGGCGCCAAAGCACGAAGAGTGCGACAGCCGCAAGGATCAGGACTTCAATCACGGGGTTCGCCATTTCCGGTGCGGATTCCTTTATTACAGCCATTCGCCTGATGCACACATAGTATTGAAGGCTACGGCTTGCCAGCCCATGCGTTGCGCAGCGCTTAGCCGCATGCTAGGCGCGGGACCCTAACTTCAGAGGTGGATAATGACAGATACGAGCGCCCCCGGAAACCCCACTCCCGGTGAACGGCCGGCCAATCCGCCGAGCCTGCGCGTGCTCGGTCAGTATGTTAAGGATTTGTCTTTCGAGAATCCGGGCCATCCTCCGGTCCAGACCCAGCCCAACATCGACCTTGGCATTGATGTCGGCGCCGCGCCGCACGCCGATGGCAATGGCATGTTCGAGGTGTCTCTGAAACTTTCGGCCAAAGCGGTCGCCGGGGAAACCGTGCTGTTCATCAGCGAACTTGACTATGCCGGTCTGTTCCAGCTGCAGAATGTGCCGGAAAATCAGGTTGAGGCGATGCTCCTGATCGAATGCCCGCGCCTGCTGTTTCCCTTCGCCCGGCGGATCATCGCCGAGATTACCCGCGAGGGGGGATTCCCGCCGCTCCTGATCGACCCGGTCGATTTTGTTGCGCTCTATCAGCAGCAGTACCGCCGCGCGGCCGAACGGGCACAGACTGAAAATGGCGGCACGGCCTGATCCGGCCTAAAGCCAGGATTTCCAGAGCGCGTCTGGCCCGAGCTTGTCCACCAGGGCGGCATGGGCGGCGCGCTCTTCTTTTGTGATGAGCGCCGGCAGCGGTTGCGGGCGCTGACGCGCTGGCGGTCGTTTCGCATCCCCTTCAAGGGCCGGCTCAAAACTGAACGCCCGGGCACGGCCGCCAAGCAGCTCGAGATAGACACCGGCCAGAAGCTGGCTGTCGAGCAGCGCGCCATGAAAGGTCCGGCTTTCCAGCGAGATGTCGAAGCGCTTGCACAGCGCATCGAGGCTGGCCGGCGCGCCGGGGTAGCGCTTGCGGGCGATCTGAACCGTGTCGATCCAGCGCGATTCCGGGATGATGTCGCGCCCGCACCGCGCCAGCTCCATATTCAGAAAGCCCCTGTCAAAGCTCGCATTGTGCGCAACGATCGTCGCATCACCGAGGAACTCCAGGAAGGCATCCACGATGTCTTCGTCCTCGAAGGGCGGCTTGTCGCGCAGATGGTCGTCGGTAATCCCGGTAATGCGGATCGTCGCGTCGGAAACGGGTTTTCCGGGATTGATCAGGCGCCGGAAGGTGCGCCCGGTCGGGATATGATTGATCAGCTCGACCGCGCCGATCTCGATGATCCGGTCGCCATCATCCGGATTGAGGCCGGTCGTTTCCGTGTCGAACGCGATTTCCCGGACCCGGTCTGTCACGCGGTCTCTCCTTCGGCGATTCGTTGCATCAGGGCGATGATGGCGCGGACATGGTCGCGTGCAAAGTCGAAACCGTGGGCGGTCGACAGGATAAAGTCGGCGCGCGCGCGCTTTTCGGCATCCGGCATCTGCCGGGCGAGAATGGCCTGGAAGGCCTCCTCTGTCATGTCGGGCCGGGCAAGGACGCGCGCCCGCTGCATCTTGGCCGGCGCCGTAACGACGAGAGTATACGTGCAATGACGGTCGCCGCCGGTCTCAAACAGCAGCGGTATATCCAGCACGGCAAAAGGGGCGCCCTCGGCCCTGGCCTTGTGGCGGAAATCGAGTTGTGCCTGCCCGGCCAGCGGGTGGACGATCGCTTCGAGCCGCTTCATCGCCTCGGCATTGTCGAGGACATGGCTGCGCAGTTTCTGCCGGTCCACGGCGCCTCGATGTATGACGCCCGGAAACGCTTCCCCAATTGGTGCAACGGCCGCCCCGCCCTCGGCATAGAGGGCGTGGACAGCGGCGTCGGCATCATAAACCGGCACACCGGCTTCGCGGAACAGTCCGGCGGTGGCCGACTTTCCCATCCCGATCGATCCCGTGAGGCCAAGGATTATCACTGTGTCGCCTCCACCAGCTTGCGGCACCGCGCATGCGCTTCGGCCATGTCGGGCATGATACCGAACCAGTGCTCGAAGCTGATCGCAGCCTGCGCAACCAGCATGCCGAGACCGTCGAGGGTGCGCCAGCCTTTGGCGCGCGCCTCGGTCAGCGCCGCGGCGGCGCCCTTGCCATAGCTGATGTCGTAGAAAATGCCGCCCGACGACGCTGGCAATTCCAGCGCGCCGCCGGAATGGCCGAGGCTCAGCGTATTGACGACGAGGAATGCAGAGGAGAGCTGCCTCAGCCCGTCCTCGAGGGAGGCGACGCCGGCGCCGGGCGCAAGTGCAAGCGCCAGGGTCACGGCGCGCTCGACCGTCCGGTTGCAGATGGTGAGGTTCGCCCCGCGCTGTGAGAGGACTGATGCGACGGCGCGGGCCGATCCCCCTGCCCCGAGCAGGAAGACGTCCCGGCCTTTCACCTCGATGTCGCCATAGTCCAGCGTCAGCGCAAAGCCGGGTGCGTCTGTATTGTCGGCCGCCCAGCCCTCCGGCGTACGAACAAGAAGGTTGGCGGCGCCAAGGCGACGGGCAGCATCGGTTGCTGTGCTCGCCAGTTTCAACGCGTCTTCCTTATGCGGAAGGGTCACATTCAGTCCGCGCACGCCCTGCCGGGCAAGTGTTTCAAGGCCGCCAGCCAGCTCGCCGGCCTTCACTTCAAAGGCTGAATACACCGCATCGATATGGTTGGCGCGCAACCAGCCGTTATGAATAAAGGGTGAGAGCGAATGGGCGATCGGGTCGCCGATGACACCATATATCTGCGTCATGATGGCAGCACTTTCCGGATACGGAGATAGTCCAGCAGCGGCAGCAGCGGCAACCCAAGAATGGAAAAGTAGTCGCCTTCGATCCGCGTGAAGAGTTGCGCGCCGAGACCTTCGAGCTGATAGGCGCCGACTGTCGACAGAAGGCTTTCGCCGCAGCGAGCGGTGTAGGCGTCGATGAAGTCCTCCGACAGGGGACGCATCGTCAGCCTGGGCCGCGCGAGGTGACGCCAGACCGGGGCGCCATCCTCGCAGACGACGATGGCCGTTTCGAGCGTGTGCGATTTGCCCGAGAGGCGGCGCAGATGCGCCTTGGCGCCCGCCATGTCGGCAGGCTTGTCAAAGGCCTCATCGCCAAGCGCCAGCATCTGATCGCCGCCGATGACCAGGCCCGGCTGCTTCGCCGAAACACGCATGGCTTTAAGTTCCGCAAGCTGCATCGCCTGTTCGCGCACAGGCAGTTGTGCGGCGCGCATACTGTCGCGGAACGCCGCCTCATCGATATTCGGCGCCATCGCCGCTGCCTCCACGCCCGCTGCGGCCAGCACGGCCTGGCGGCTCTGACTGGTTGAGGCAAGGATCACGGCGAGGCTCATGAGTGCCCCCATCTTTCGTGCAGCATGTTGAGAATTGCCGCCGCCGTCTCCTCGACCGAGCGGCGCGAGACGTCGATCGTCTTCCACTTGTTGCGCTGGAACAGGCGGTTGGCCTGCGTGATCTCGTCGCGCACGGCTTCTTCATCGGCATATTCGGTGATCTCATCCTGATTGAGCGAGATCAGGCGCTGGCGCCGGATCTGAACCAGGCGTTCAGCGGAAATCTTGAGGCCGACAACCAGCGGGCCATTGTCCCCCATCTTTTCGATGAAATCGGGCAGCGCCACGCCGGGCACGAGCGGGATATTGCCGGCCCGCACCTTGCGGTTGGCCAGATAGACGCATGTCGGGGTTTTCGACGTACGGCTGACACCAAGCAGAATCACGTCCGCCCCGATCAGGCTGTCAACATTCTGGCCGTCATCATGGGCCAGGGTGAAGTTGATCGCCTCCATACGCTCGAAATAATCCTCATCCATCGCATGCTGGCCGGCGACGCGGTTGTTCGGGGCAACGCCGAGATGCCGGCTGAGCATGGCGACCGATGGGTCCAGCACCGGGAGCGTCGGGATACTCCGCTCACGGCAGAAGGCCTCCAGCCGCGCCCGCAAGGCCCCATCCGATATCGTGAACCAGACGACGCCCGGTGCGGCCTCAATCTCGCGCATCACGCGCTCGAGCTGGCGCTCGGAGCGCACGAGATAATAATTGTGCTCCAGCGGCTGGACATTCTCGAACTGCGCGCAAGCGGCGCGCTGGATAGCATTCAGCGTCTCACCCGTGCTGTCGGAAACGAGATGGACGTTGAAATAGATACTGGGGCGTTGCGGTCGGATCACAATTGCTCTCTTGCCGGGCCGGAGCCGATTTCACAAGGGGTGTGACTCCGGTGTGGAATTCCGATCCCCACACAGGGATTCACAGGCGACTCACAATGGCAGGATTCTCACCCGAGGAGAGTCACGCTGCGTTCTCCTGTGTGAGTCTCACACGGACATTTACACCCCGTTAACCATTGACTCATTTCGGATTTGAAACGGCGGCCCGGCCGGGGCCGATCTGTGAGTCGGCTGTGGATTTAGCGGTATAAAGCATTAACACAGGCGTTATCCCGGAATCCCTCGGGGTTATAATCATAAGCGCCCTGACGGGCTTTTCAGGATGAATCGGGAAGGGGTCTCAGTGGCTGGGTCAGTTAAGAAACTGCTGGAAGTACTTTCAGGCGAGATTGTGAAACCGCCTCCGGTCTGGATGATGCGCCAGGCGGGCCGGCATTTGCCCGAGTATCTGGAGACGCGGGCACGAGCGAAAGACTTTCTCGACTTCTGTTACACCCCGTCACTTGCCAGCGAGGCGACGCTGCAACCCGTCCGGCGCTATGGCATGGATGGGGCGATCCTGTTTGCCGACATTCTTCTGATCCTCGATGCCATGGGCCTGAGAGTCACCTTTGAGAAGGGCGAAGGGCCGCTGGTTGAACAGGTTTCCGGCCCCGCTGATCTCGGACGCGTTACCCCGCAGAAGGCGGCCGACCGCCTGGCGCCCGTTTATGAAACCGTCTCGCGTGTGAAGGCCGCCCTGCCCTCCTCCACAACGCTGATCGGCTTTGCCGGGTCACCCTGGACCGTCAGCCTCTATGCGATTGAAGGCCGGGGCAAGACCGACAAGTCGATGGCCTGGCGCTGGGCCCATGGCCGGCCGAAGGATCTCGCCGCCGTGATGGAGCATGTTTCGGAGGCGACCGCGCATTACCTCGCCCGCCAGGTCGAGGCAGGCGCAGAGGCTCTGATGCTGTTCGACAGCTGGGCCGAGGGCCTGCCCGACAATATCTTCCGCGAAGTTATCATCCAGCCGACGCGTGAACTTGTCGCGCGCTTGCGGGAGATGGGCGTCACCGTCCCGATCATCGGCTTTCCGCGCGGGGCGGGTGTTATGCTTCCGGAGTATGTTCGCGATACCGGCGTCACCGCAGCTGGCCTCGATACCGCCGCCGTTCCGGCTTTCGTCAATTCGCAGCTTCCGAAAGGCTTGCCGGTCCAGGGCCATCTCGACCCCCTGCTGCTGATTGAGGGCGGCGGGCGTCTTGACGCACGCGTGCGCGAATTGCTGGACGCCTATGCGGGCCGTCCCCATATCTTCAATCTTGGTCACGGCATTCGCCCCGAGACGCCGATTGCGCATGTCGAACGTGTGCTGGACCTGATCAGAAACGGATAGAAAGAGAGCCGAAGATGGGCCGCCGGATTGCTGTTGTGTTGTTCAATCTCGGGGGTCCGGATACGGGCGATGACGTTCAGCCTTTTCTGAAAAACCTGTTTCGCGATCCGGCAATCATCCGGGCACCGCTTCCCGTACGATGGCTGGTAGCGCGGCTGATTTCTGCCCAGCGTGCGCCTGCCGTGAAGGAAAATTATGCGCTGATGGATGCCGGGGGCGGCTCGCCGCTATTGCCCGAAACCAGAAAGCAGGCTGCAGCGCTTGAGGCAGAATTGGCCGGTCGGCTGCCCGGCGACGAGGTCCGCTGCTTCATAGCCATGCGCTACTGGCATCCGCTGACTGAAGAAGCGGCTGCTGAGGTCAAGGCGTGGGGCGCCGATGAAGTCGTTCTGCTGCCGCTCTATCCCCAGTTTTCGACAACCACGACCGGCTCTTCTCTCACCGCCTGGAACCGGGCCTATCGGGGGCCTTGCCGCACGGTCTGCTGCTATCCTTTCGACGAGACGTTCATCGAGGCTCATGTCGAGAAGATCATGGAGGCCTGGTCCCGCGCGGGCCAGCCGGACAAGGTATCGCTGCTCCTGTCGGCCCATGGTCTGCCCGAAAGCGTTATCAAGGCGGGCGACCCCTATCAGTGGCAGTGCGAGACGATGGCGGAAATGATTGCCGGCCGGGTGCCGCCGGACTGGGAGGTGAGCGTCTGCTACCAGTCGCGTGTGGGTCCGCTGAAGTGGATCGGGCCGGCGACCGAGGAGGAAGTTGCCCGCACCGCAGAAGCCGGCCGCAATATCCTGATCGCGCCGATCGCCTTTGTCTCGGAACATATCGAAACGCTGGTGGAACTCGGCGAGGAATACCGCCTGATCGCCGAAAAGGATGGCGCGGCGAGTTACACGCGTGTCGAGGCGCTGGGGACCCATCCGGGCTTCATCTCGACGCTGGCCGGCGAAGTCACCGCCGCACTCGGGATGACCGGCACTATCCGCTCCTGCGCCGGCGGGCGGCTTTGCCCGTCTGGCCACAAGGGTTGTCCACAGGCTGAAATCAGGCAAGAGGCAGGCAAACGGGTTCAGGAAACAACCGCCTGAAAGGGGCCGGGCATGGACATCTATCTCTGGCTCAAGGCTGGGCACGTCGTTTTTGTCATCGCCCTGATGGCCGGGTTGCTCGTCTATCCGCGCTACAAGATCCACCAGCTGTCATCGGCGCCCGGCGAACCATTGTTCGACCGGATGCAGACGTCCTCAAACCAGCTCAGACGGATCATTCTGAACCCGAGCCTTGTTCTTACCTGGGTGTTCGGGATTGCCATGGTGTTTGTCGACTGGCAGCGCGGCGGTCAGCTCTATCTTGAGGGCTGGTTTCACGCGAAACTGGTCCTCGTTCTCGTGATCAGCGGACTGCATGGATACTTCATCGGCCTTGGCAAGAAGGTCGATCGGGTGGCCGGCACCGTGGACGCGAAGCGTCTGCGCATGATGAACGAAGTGCCCTTCCTGCTGCTGATCGGCGTGGTCGTTCTCGTGATCGTCAAACCCTTCTGACAGGGCCGTGCCCACAAACGCTTGACGTATGGCCGGATTCTGACGGATAAGGCGCCTGCCGGCTCGCCAAGTCCTTTGGCGCCCGCGAGCGATGTTCGCCCGGCCCCTCCCCGATTGCCCTACCAGCCCGGAAAACCCGAATGGCCTCAACGATGCTCGACAACCTCACCAGCGTGACTCTGCGCGAACTCAAGGCGAAGTCGCCCGAGGAACTTCTCGCCTATGCGGAAGAACTCGAGATCGAGAATGCGTCCTCAATGCGGACCCAGGATATGCTTTTCGCGATCCTGAAAGAGCTGGCCGACAGCGAAGTCGAGATCACCGGCCAGGGCGTGCTTGAGGTTCTCACCGACGGGTTCGGTTTCCTGCGCTCGCCGGAATCGAACTACCTACCCGGACCTGACGACATCTATGTCAGCCCCGAAGTGCTGAAGAAGGCCAACATCCGGACCGGAGACACCGTCGAGGGCCCGATTGTCGCGCCGCAGGATAATGAGCGCTACTTCGCCCTCACCGATGTCAGCCGGATCAATTTCGAGGAGCCGGAGAAAGCCAATAAGAAGGTCCACTTCGACAACCTTACGCCCCTCTATCCCGACAAGCGGCTGCGCATGGAGAGCCGCGATCCGACCAAGAAGGATCGCTCCGGCCGCGTCATCGACATCGTCGCCCCCATCGGCAAAGGCCAGCGCGCCCTAATCGTCGCCCCGCCGCGGACCGGCAAGACGGTCCTGATGCAGAACATCGCCGCCGCCATCGAAGAAAATCACCCGGAATGCTATCTCATCGTTCTGCTGATCGATGAGCGTCCGGAAGAGGTGACCGACATGCGCCGCACAGTGAAGGGCGAGGTGGTTGCTTCGACCTTTGACGAGCCGGCGACGCGCCACGTCCAGGTGGCCGAAATGGTCATCGAGAAAGCCAAACGCCTGGTTGAGCACAAGCGCGATGTCGTCATCCTGCTCGACTCGATCACGCGCCTTGGCCGCGCCTACAACACGACGGTTCCCTCTTCCGGCAAGGTCCTGACCGGCGGTGTGGATGCCAATGCCCTGCAGCGCCCCAAGCGTTTCTTCGGCGCCGCCCGGAATGTCGAGAATGGCGGTTCACTGACGATTGTCGCCACCGCCCTGATCGATACCGGCAGCCGAATGGACGAGGTCATCTTCGAGGAGTTCAAGGGCACGGGTAACTCCGAAGTCGTCCTCGACCGGAAGATTGCCGACAAGCGTACCTTCCCGGCCATCGACATCATGAAGTCCGGCACGCGGAAAGAAGAACTCATCACGCCGCAGGATCAGCTGTCGAAGATCTACATCCTTCGCCGCATCCTTGGCCCGATGGGCGCGAACGATGCGGTCGACTTCCTGCTCGACAAGCTCAAGCAGACGAAGACGAATGACGAATTCTTCGAAGCCATGAAGAACTGACGGCCAAGATCATGGGTGCGCGCGACACGATCTGCGCTCTCGCCTCCGGCCCCCCGCCGTCTGCCATTGCGATCATCCGCATCTCCGGCCCGGCCGTGGCGGAGATCGGCGCGAAACTATTGTCCTTCGGACTGCCAGAACCCAGGCGCGCGGCGCTCACGTCCATTCATGATGCGGCCGGTCAGGAAATCGATCACGGGATCGCCGTCTATGCGAAGGGGCCGGCGTCCTATACCGGCGAGGATACGCTGGAGCTCTATGTGCATGGCGGCCGGGCCGTCATCGAGCATGCGCTCACCGCGCTGACTGCCCTGCCCGGTGTGCGCCTCGCCGAAGCCGGCGAATTCACCCGGCGCGCCTTCGAGGCGGGAAAGCTGGATCTGACCAAAGCGGAAGGCATCGCCGACCTGATCGAGGCGGAAACCCTCGGCCAGAAGCAGCAAGCCCTTCGCCAGGTCTCCGGCGGTCTTTCCGCAACCTATGAAAACTGGCGCGATGAGCTGACCGGCCTGATTGCCCTGGTCGAGGTCATGGTCGACTTTCCGGATGAAGGCGATGTCTCATCGGAGGCCTCTGCGCCGCTGCGCGGCAAGCTTACGGCGCTGATGGCTGAGATCGACACAGCCCTTGGCGATGGCGGTATCGGCGAGCGCATCCGCGAGGGCTTCCGGGTCGCGATCATCGGCGCGCCGAATGCCGGCAAGTCGACACTGCTCAACCGGCTCGCCGGGCGAGAGGCCGCCATCGTCACGGCAACGCCCGGCACGACCCGCGACGTGATCGAGGTGCGCCGGACCTTGGCCGGTCAGGTCATCTGGTTTGCCGACACGGCGGGTGTGCGTGAGACCGCTGACGAGATCGAGGCCGAAGGCGTCCGCCGGGCCTTGCGAGCCGCCGAGGAAGCCGACCTTGTGATCGCGCTCACGGATGGCGCGGAGCCCTCCCCCGCTACCC
>CAYQRX010000074.1:0-11611 GCA_964419865.1 uncultured Hyphomonas sp.
GGTAGGCCCCGTCCGCCCAGCCGGCCGCGATGGCCGCGAATGGCAGTCCGCCGGTTTCAGCAATCTCGTAATCACCCTCCGGCAGGCGGGCTGCGAGCGCGGCGACCGCCAAGAGGTCCCGGCCATTGCCGAGGCCGAACAGGATTTCACCCGTCCTGCCATCGGCGCCCGGCACGATCACTGTCTGCCCTGCCCCGCCGGTGAAGGCCTGCGCCGCGGCAACGGCGCGCGCGCTCGGGAAAGGATCAGTGCCAAGGTCGCTGAACTGAGCCGAAGTGAACAGCCAGATCCGGGCCGGGCCGGTGGCACCGGCAGTGAAACTCTTGTGAAGTGCGGGCATTTACGGGCGTCTCTGTGGTTAATGAAAAGGACTGCGGCGTTAACCGAACCTTGACCCGGACCGGGCCAGACTCCGGGGGCATTCAGGGATACATACACGGAGCCCGCCGATGTCCAGTGCCAAAACGTCCCTATCCGGCCTCGCCCTGGCCCTCGCGGCCATGACCGCCGCCTGCGCGAGCGGCCCCTCGAAGGAGGAGGCCGAGCTCGCCCGGGCGATGGAAGCCGCCCTTGCCCCGGCAAGCCCGGAAGAACGCGCCGCCGCCAACCGGGCCGACCCGCTGACACGGGCGAACTTCTGGTCAAAGGAGTATCAGAAAGACCCCACGGATGCGGCGGTCACGCTGGAATTTGCCGATGCGCTGCGCGGCATCGGCAGCCAGGCGCGCGCCGCCGAAGTGCTCTCGACCACGCTGGTGGTCCAGCCCGGCAATACCGACATCATGATGGCGCTCGGCCGCCTGCATATGGCTGCCGGTGACCATCCGGCCGCCTTGCGCGTCTTCGACCGGGCCGCTGCCACCTCGCCGGAGCGGGCCGATACATGGGCCGCGCTCGGCACGGCGTTCGATCAGATGCAGCAGCATGCCCAGGCGCAGGCCGCCTATACGCGCGCGCTGATGCTCGAGCCGCAGCGGACCACGACCCTGACCAATTACGGCCTGTCCCTGATGCTGAGCGGCGACCTCAACGGGGCCGAGGCGCAGCTGCGCAAGGCCGCCGCCAATCCCGATGCAAACGCGCGGGTGCATGAAAACCTCGCCCTCGTGCTCGGCCTTCAGGGCCGGTTCGAGGAGATGAAAAAGGTCAGCAGCGCTGCGGCGCCCGCCAATGTCTCGGAGCAGAATGCCGCCCTCGTACGCGCGCTGGTCCAGCCGACCCGCAGCTATGAGGCGCTGACCAGCAGCAGCGCCGAGGCCGCCCCTGAAGAAGGCGGGCGCCGGCAACTGCGTGGTACGCTCAACTAGTCCAGATCGAAGCGGATCCCCTGCGCCAGCGGCAGGGCGCCGGAATAATTGATCGTATTGGTGGCCCGGCGCATATAGGTCTTCCACGCATCCGAGCCGGATTCGCGCCCGCCGCCGGTTTCCTTCTCGCCGCCGAAGGCCCCGCCGATCTCGGCGCCCGAGGTGCCGATATTCACATTGGCGATCCCGCAGTCCGACCCCGCCGCCGAGAGAAAGCGCTCTGCCTCGCGCAGATCGGTCGTGAAGATCGAGGAGGAGAGCCCCGCCCCGGCCGCATTGTTGAGGGCGATGGCGTCGTCCAGTTCCCCGTAGCGCACGATGTAGAAGATCGGCGCGAAAGTCTCGCGCAGCATCGGACCTTCCTGGCGCGGCATTTCAACAATCGCCGGGCGGACATAGACGCCCTCGCCCCCGATCCGTCCGCCGCCGGTGACGGCCGCGCCGAGCGCGCGGGCCTCGTCCAACGCGGCTTCCATCGCATCCGCGGCGGCGGCGTCGATCAGCGGGCCGATGAGGACGCCCTCCTCGAAGGGTGAACCAATGCGGGCCGAGGCAAAGGCGGCCTTGAGGCGCGGAATCAAGGCGTCGGCCACGCTGTCATGCACGAACAGTCGGCGCAGCGTGGTGCAGCGCTGGCCGGCCGTGCCGAGGGCGGAGAAAGCGATGGCGCGCAGGGCCAGGTCAAGATCCGCAGACGGACAGACGATCGCAGCATTGTTGCCGCCAAGCTCGAGGATCATCTTGCCGAAACGCTGGGCCACCACCGGCGCCACCGCGCGGCCCATCCGCGTCGAGCCGGTCGCCGACAGAACCGCAATACGCTCGTCGGCCGCCAGGGCTGCGCCGGTCTCCGCGCCGCCGATCAGGCAGGCGAGAAGGCCCTCCGGCACACCGCCGAAACGCTCGGCCGCGCGCGCGGCGATGGCCGAGACCGCAAGCGCCGTCAGCGGCGTCTTCTCCGACGGTTTCCATATCACCGGATTGCCGCAGACCAGCGCCAGCGCCGCATTCCATGACCAGACGGCGACCGGGAAATTGAACGCCGTGATCACGGCCGTGATGCCGGCCGGATGCCAGGTTTCCATCATCCGGTGGCCGGGGCGTTCGGTCGCGATGGTGAGACCGTGCAACTGGCGCGACAGGCCGGTGGCAAAGTCGCAGATGTCGATCATCTCCTGCACCTCGCCGGCCGCCTCAGCGGGGATTTTGCCGGCTTCCAGCGTAACGAGCGCGGCGAGGTCACCCTTGGCGGCGCGCAATTCCTCACCCAGCAGGCGGACGAATTCGCCGCGCCGGGGCGCGGGCAGGTCACGCCATTGCAGAAACGCGTCTGCGGCGCTTGACACGGCGGCTTCATAGTCGGCCGGGCTCGCTGCCGGCAGATAGCCGATCAGGCTGCCATCGACCGGTGATCGGCAGGCGATCCCGCTGGTTGCAGAAGGCAGGGAAACGCCGAGGCGGGCGAGGCGGTCGCGGGCGATGTCTGTAATGGTCATCCGGAGCATCTAGCCGGACAGGACGTGCTGCGGAAGCCCCCGCCCCGCCCCCACGCCTCAGGCTAAGCCGGACGGCCCCTCGATCTGCGTCACCTGCGGGGCAGCCTCGTTCTTCTGCTGCATCGCATTGTATTTGATATAGGCCGGGCCGAGCACGACGAGGAACAGGACCGGCAGGAAGAAGACGATCATCGGCACGGTGAGCTTCGCCGGCAGGGCGGCGGCCTTCTTCTCGGCTTCGGCCATCCGCATCTCGCGGTTTTCCTTGGCCATCAGGCGCAGCGCATCGCCGAGCGGCGTGCCATAGCGTTCGGCCTGGGCGAGCGCCATACAGACCGCCTTGACGCCTTCATGCCCGGTGCGCTGGGCGAGATTGTCATAAGCGAGGCGCCGGTCGGGCAGATAGGACAGCTCGGCAATCGTGATGCCGAACTCCTCGGCAAGTTCGGGCGAGGCCGAGCCGATTTCCTGGCTGACCTTGTTGAACCCCATCTCGATCGACATGCCCGCCTCGACGCAGATCAGCAGCATGTCGAGCGAGTCCGGGAAGGCCCGCATGATAGACTTCTGCCGCTTCTGGGCGAGGTTGGAGATGTAGAGGTTCGGTGCGTAGAAGCCGGCTGCCGCGCCAAAGGCCAGCGAGCCATACTTCATCATCACGCTGAGCCCGTGATCATTGACGAAGAAGATGTAGAAGAACATCAGGCCCGCCCCGACAAAGGGCAGTGCCATGCGCGCAAAGTAGAATGCCGAGATCGGCCCCGGTCCGCGCAGGCCGGCCTGGTTCATCAGCTGGACGACGTTGGGGTCTTCCAGCGCCTGGGCGAGGTTGAGCTTCGACGAAATCGAGCCGACGACACTGTCATCGCGCCGGCGGATACCTTTCTTCTCGAGCGCCGCCCGGCTCTGCTTGCGCAGCTTCTCACGCTGCGAGGCGACCGCCTTGAGGCGTGTCTCCAGCTTGTTGCCCTGAAGATAGGGCAGGAAGATGGTCATGAAGGTGCCGAAAACCGCCAGCGCGACGAGATAGGCTGCCAGCGTTGCAGGCTTGGTGAAGGAGAGGAGGAATTCATACATCGCCGTCTCCCTCAGATATCGAAGTTGATCATGTTGCGCATCACCGTGACGCCGGTGAGCATCAGCCCGGTTGCCATCGCAAGAATGACATGTCCCGTCTCTGTACGGAACAGTTCAAGAATGTAATCCGGCGTCGTCAGGAACACCATGATACCGACCGCGAAAGGCAGCGCACCGATGATCATGGCCGATGCCTTGGCTTCCGAGGACAGCGCCTTGACCTTCTCGCGCATCATCTTGCGCGAACGGATGACGCTCGACAGGTTGCCGAGGGCTTCGGACAGGTTGCCGCCAGCCTTGGCCTGGATCATCAACACGATGGCAAAGAAATTCACTTCCTGCAGCGGCATGCGCTTGTAAAGCGCGGCCAGCCCGCGATCGAGGCCGGTGCCCATCGAGAGGTTGTCGGCGAAAGTCGCAAATTCGCTGCGCAGCGGCTCCGGGCTCTCCTTGGCGATGACCCGGATACATTCGTTCAGCGGCAGGCCGGATTTCACGCCGCGCACGATGATGTCGAGGCCGTCAGCAAACTGGTTCACCATCTTCGCGTGGCGCGCCTTGATCAGGAAGTTCAGGATGAATTGCGGAATACCCAGCGTGCCGGCAAAGAAACCAGCGCCCATCAGCACCGGCTGGCTCTTGAAATCGATCCCGCCGATGGTCAGCCCCTCAGCGCCTGTGATGTAGACGATGCCGGCGCAGATCACACCGCAGATCACCGAAATGGCCCAGAACAGCGGAACGGGCATCTCGAGCCCGGCCTGGGTCAGCTTGGAGCCGATGTCGCGCATCGGATTGCTGCGCCGCCGCGCCTTGTCCTGACGGCGCAGATTCTCGAGCATTTCCTGGGTCTTGGCGCGCCGGCGGGCATTCTCGTCAACACCCTTGGCCGTCTTGCCCGGCCCTGCCCGGCCCGCCCCGATCGCCTTGGCGCGCTTGCGCGCGGCATCATCGCCATTGCCCGTCAGCGCCAGGCCCAGGCCGGCGATCGCCAGGAAAGCGAGACCCGCAATGAGATAGAGTGTCAGGTTCCCGCCCATCATGCACCGTTCAGTTCGTCGAGGGCGGCGGCGAGTTCACGCTCGAGATTGTAATAGGCAGCGCGTTCCCAGAAGCGCGGCCGGCCGATGCCCATACCGCGATGGCGGCCGATGATCTTGCCGTTCTCATCCTCACCGTCGATCTCATACTTCATGATGTCCTGCAGGACGATGGTGTCGCCCTCCAGGCCGAGCACTTCGGTGATACACATGATGCGGCGCGAACCGTCGCGCAGGCGCGAGGCCTGGACCACCACATCAACCGAGCCGACGATCATTTCACGGATGGTCTTGGCCGGGAGCGAGAAGCCGCCCATGGTGATCATGGATTCAACCCGGCTCAGTGCCTCGCGCGGGCTGTTGGCGTGCAGCGTGCCCATCGAGCCGTCATGGCCGGTGTTCATCGCTTGCAGAAGGTCGAAGGCTTCCGGTCCGCGAACCTCGCCGACGATGATCCGTTCCGGGCGCATCCGCAGACAGTTCTTGACGAGATCGCGCATCGTGATCTCGCCCGATCCTTCGATATTCGGCGGGCGGGTCTCGAGGCGCACAACGTGGGGCTGCTGCAGCTGGAGTTCGGCGGAGTCTTCGCAGGTGATGACGCGCTCGCCGGGCTCGATGAAGCCGGTGAGACAGTTGAGCAGCGTCGTCTTGCCCGAGCCGGTACCGCCCGAGATCAGGACATTGCAGCGGCTGTGGCCGATGATGCGCAGGATTTCCGCGCCGCATTCGCTGATCGAGCCGAAGCGGACAAGATCGCTCAGCTTCAGCTTGTCCTTCTTGAACTTACGAATGGTGAGCGTCGGCCCGTCAATCGCCAGCGGCGGGGCGATGACGTTCACACGGCTGCCATCCAGAAGGCGTGCGTCACAGATCGGCGAACTTTCATCGACGCGGCGGCCAACCTGGGACACGATCCGCTGACAGATGTTCATCAGCTGGGCGTTGTCGCGGAAGCGGATATTGGTGCGCTCGATCTTGCCGTTGACCTCGATATAGGTCGTGTCGGCGCCATTGACCATGATGTCGGCGATGTCGTCGCGCGCCAGCAGCGGCTCCAGCGGACCATAGCCAAGCACATCGTTACAGATGTCGTCGAGCAGGTATTCCTGCTCCGAAATCGACATCACAACATTCTTGATACTGATGATTTCCACGACAATGTCGCGGATTTCCTCGCGCGCGCTCTCGGTGTCGAGCTGGGCCAGTTGCGACAGGTCGATCGTATCGATCAGCGCATTGAAGATCGTGGTCTTGGTGGCGTAATACTGATCGGTCTGCTGGTTGATCTTGCGAACCGGCTCCGGCTTGTTTTCGGGCATCTTGACCTTCACCGGCGCAGGCGCAGGCTCTGCCGGTTTCGGTTTCGGCGGCGCAGGCGGCGGGGCCACCGGCGCGGCCGCCTTTTGAGGCGCGGCCTGCGGCGGCAGCGTTGCAGATGGTGCGCCCGAGCGTTTGCCGAATGACATGATCTGTCCTGTTCTGTCCCTGCCCTATTTGCCCAGAAGTTTCATGAGCAAGGATTTCTCCGCCTTCTGGACTGCCCGGCCGCTGAGGGTGGAGGCAAGCTGGTCGATCGCGATGGCCGGCTTGGAGCCGGGGCCGGTCTCCGAGATCATCTGGCCATTATTCGCGGCCGTTCCGAAGACTTCCGGATCGAACGGCACGACAATCTCCGGCTCGACGCCGATGGCGGCGGCGAAGTCCTTCACCGGAATCTCCGGCCGTTTGGGCACACCGCACATGTTCAGCACAAGGCGCGGGGGATGATCATTCACCCGGTGCCCCTTCAGCTGGTCGATCAGGTTCTTGCCGTTGCGCAGCGAGGCAAGGTCCGGCTGGCAGACAACGATCACCTCATCGGACGCGATCAGCGTATTGCGCAGCCAGTGGTTCCAGATGTGCGGCAGGTCGAGCACCATGAAGGGCACATTGCGGCGCACGCCCTGGATCACGGATGTGTAGGCCTCATCCGGAATGTCGATGATCTGGTTGATATTGGCCGGCGCCGTGAACAGCGACAGGCGCTCGGTCGCCCGCGCCAGCAACCGGTCGATCACGGCGTCATCCGCCCGCTCCGGCGCGAGCAGCGCGTCGGCGATGGTCTGCGGCGTTTCCTGGTTGAAGTCGAGCGCGGTGGTGCCGAAGGAAAGATCCAGGTCGACCAGCGTCGTGTTGACATGGATGTTCTCGGCCAGCGACCAGGCGAGGTTATGCGCAATGGTCGATGCCCCCACTCCGCCTTTCGCACCGACCACGGAAATCTGACGGCCGACAAAAGGCGCGTCCGGATCGGTAAACAGGCCGGAGATCGCCCGGATCACCTGCAGAGGCTCGAAAGGCGGCACAAGATATTCAGAGACGCCGCGGGCCATCAGCTGACGGTAGAGCATGATGTCATTGACCGCGCCGATGACCATGACCTTCACATGCTCGTCGCAATGTTCGGCCAGTGCATCGATCTCCGCCAGCATCTGGGCATTGGCCGCCGAGGACTCGATTACAAGAAGGTTCGGGGTCGGATTGGCGCGCAGATAGGCGATGGCCGCCGGAATGCCGCCACCGATGCAATCGACGGTGGCGCGGCCCATCCGGCGATCCTGCGCGCAGAGCTGCATCAGGAGGTTGGTCTCTTCCCGCTCGAAGAACAGCTTGATCGAGATGGCCGGCAGCATGGCATCCCCGCCATCGCTTTCCGGCAGGCTCATCGGCGTGTTGTAATTGGCCGGCTTTCCGACAAAATCCGAGACCGGCTGGACGGGCTGAGCCGGCTGCGACGGCGTATCGCCGAATATCGCCGCTGTTGCCTTCTCGATCGGACTGGCCGGCGCATCGTCGCCGAACACATCCTCGAATTCGGGATCGATGTCGTCCTCGAACGCGGTGTTTTCCTTGACCATCTGTCTTCTCGCTCCCCGGCGGCTCTGCGCGCCGACGCTAGTTGATCGCGGTGGATACCGCGCCCGATTCCTGTGGTGCCCTGACCGACGCCGTCGATTCGCCCTGGCGGAACTTCTCGAGGATGACCTCGCGGCGCAGGGCATCGGCCCGGTCAAGCGGGCGCTGGCCGAGCAGGTCTGCCGGATCGGCGATCATCGCCGCCAGATTCGTCCG
This sequence comes from uncultured Hyphomonas sp., assembly GCA_964419865.1. Classification (GTDB taxonomy): domain Bacteria; phylum Pseudomonadota; class Alphaproteobacteria; order Caulobacterales; family Hyphomonadaceae; genus Hyphomonas. The sequence continues at coordinate 8,035 of CAYQRX010000074.1, forward strand.
TACCGAACATCCAAGTGTCGGCTGATTGTTGTTGGAGTCGATATTGCTGAAATCGACCGATGATTTCTGCGCGCAGTTCGGCGGAATGGCGTCATAAATCTGGTAGGCAAGGATCAGCGGTTCGGAAACCGCCGAGCCGGCACCATGCGCCGTGCCGGCGATCTCGTCATACTCGACGCCCAGTTCCCAGGCGATGGCCCGTGCCTCGGCGGCGGCGGCAACGGCGAGCTGCGGATTCGCCGACGCCTGCGGCATCGACAGAACCAACGGGCCATGGCCGCGCCGGGTATAAGTATCGACGAAGCTGCGGATGCGCGAGCGCTCCTCATTCGACAGCTCACTGGCATGCGCGTCGATGGCGACTTCGAGAAACTCCGTCCGTTTGACGACGCTGATCTCGTGGCGGTCGAGCGCGGTGCCGTGCAGATAGCTCGCCGGCACGGCGCCGGACGGGCCGCTGGAGCAGGCGCCGAGCGCGGCAAGGCCTGCGCTGAGCGTGATGAAGACGGGAAGCTTTTTAGTGTGCCGGGTCATCGAACCTGTCCCTACTCTTCCATGAAGCCCACAGGGGCGCGGTAATCCTCAGCCCGGATGGGCGCGCCATCCCGGCCATAAGTCTCATTCAGCTTGCCGAAGAACAGCGTCTTCGGATCGGTGGCATTGGCATAGCCGTCGGCCGGTGTGCGCAGCTGCGACTTGCCCGCCGGCCCGACCAGATAGGGCGTCACGATGATGACCAGTTCGGTCTCTTCCGACAGGAAGTCGCGCGACTGGAACAACGAGCCGAGGATCGGCAGCTTTTTCAGGCCGGGCAACTGGTCGATGGTCTGGCGATCCTTGGTGGAGATCAGGCCGGCCATCATCATCGAGCCACCGGACGGCAGTTCGAGTACGGACTCGGCCCGCCGGACAGTCAGCGCCGGCAGCGTCACACCCTGCACAACGACCGTCTCGCCATCCGGCGTCGTGAAGGTGCGCGCCGCGCCCTGGAAGGCGCCCTGCGAGGTCAGCTCGGACACTTCGGTTGAAACCTTGAGCGAGATCCGGCCCTCTGAAAGCACGACCGGCGTGAAGCTGAGGCCGACACCATAGGGCTTGAACTGAACGGTGATCTCGCCGTTCTGGTTCTGGGCGACCGGCACCGGGAACTCGCCGCCGGCCAGGAATTTCGAGCTTTCGCCCGACATCGCCACGATGTTGGGCTCGGCCAGCGTCTTGACGATACCGATGCGCTCCATCGCATTGATCGCGGCGCCGACGGAGCTTTGCTGGCGATTGCCAACATAGTTCGTATAGCCTGTATTGAACGAGGCGCCGCCCAGCGACTGGCCCTGGACATTGAAACCGTTGGCGACGCTGCCGCTAAAGGTGTTGCTGGCCGGCGCCGCCGGGCCCAGGGCTTCCTGCGCCACCCCGACGCCGACGGTATTGAAGCCGAGACCGTCCGGTGTCGGATCGAAGAACAGCGGCTGGCCGCCTACGAGAAGCTGCTGCAGGCTCTGGCTTGCAAGTTCGCCAAAGCTGGTCGAGCCCGACAGGTTGATGCCGAGCTGTTTGATGATGCTGCGCTGCATTTCGACAATGCGCACTTCCAGCATCACCTGGTCGGCGGCATTGACCGCCAGCATGTTGACGATCTGGGGCGGCGTGTCGCCCGGGAAAAACGCCTGCACCAGCCGCGTGACCTGATCGGACTGGGAGAGATTGTCGACGCGCCCGGTCAGGATGACATTGCCGTTCAGGCTTTCGACATTGACCCGCGCATCGGGCACATGCCGGGCGATGGTCTGGCTGAGCGAAGCCAGATCGGTCTCGACCAAGATATTGAGATCGAGCAGCGGGCGGCCGCTGCGGTCAAAGATCAGCGCATTGGTCTGGCCGAAGCGGATGCCTCGAAAGATGATCCGCTGGGCGGTCTGCACCACCGCATCGGCAATCGCCGGATTGGAGATCACGACATCGGCCGCCGGCGCATCCAGATCGACGATCATCGACTTGTTGACGCCGAGCGTCACCTGCTGGCTGACATTCTGGTCGCCGGGCTTGGTGATCGCGGCGGACATGCCGTTCGGCACCGTCTGGGCGAGTGCGGCCGGCGCGGCGAAAGCGAGCAGCGCGGCGACGCTGGCAAGGCCAAGTTTATGGCGCATCTTCAGTTGCCCCCCATCGGCGCCGGAGCCGGCTTGCTGTTGCGGATGATCGTCACGCCGGTATTGCCATTGCCCCTGCCCGTCATGACTTCGTAGCGGGGCCGGCGCTCGGCAGCGAGCGCGTCCTCATCGAGCGGCCGCAGCGCCAGGAAGAGGCGTCCGCGCTCCTGCGACATGGCCACGAGTTCGGCTTCAGCCGGCGTCACTTCCAGCGTGGCGGTATTGCCGATGCGCGAGGCCGGATCGGTCTCCGGATTGGTCGAATAGGCCTGGTCGATCGCCAGGATGCGCACATTCTGAAGGATCGTCGTGGAAATCGTGCGGCTGCCGCCGCGCCCGTCGATCTGCTGGTTCTCTTGCTCATAGGTCAGGATCAGGTCGACCCGGTCATTCGGCAGGATGAAGCCGCCCGAAGCGGTCTCGGCCGAGATCTGGATCGCCACCGCGCGCATGCCGGGGTCCATCAGCGCCGGCAGCAGGCCGGACTCCCCGCGCTTCACCAGCCGTTTGGGCTGGACCGGCTCATTGGCGAAGATCGGCATGCGTACCAGCGCGCCGGTGACTTCCTCAATCGCGTTTGGCGTTGCCGTCTCGGTGAACTGGCCTTCGACGACACCGGATTCGGGCCAGACCGCCCATTTGAGATCCTCGGCGCGAATCTGCTGGCCGATGCCGAGGTCGCGGGTGACCGTGAGCACCTTGACCTCTGAGACCTCGCGCTGCTGGACAAATGTTTCCGTCCGGGTGACCGCTTCGGTGACGACCTCCGGGCTCATCCGGCTTACGAGAAGCGCAGCGCCGCCTGCCGCGACCAGAGCCAACAAGAGGATAATGATACGCATCGGCGACATAAGGCGCCTCTCCCTCCGTAAACCGCGCACAAAGGTAAACGCCCGCGGCCAGCCAGTTCATACTGAGGGCAAAATTGCACGCGCCGCCTAAAGGAACGTTAACTGACAATACCCATCGCGCTGAACAGGCCGGCGAGCATCGGCGACTGCGAACCGGCGAGGAATGCTCCTGCTGCAATTGCAACACCATAGGGCACACCCGCCTCCGGCTCGAACGGCGCGCGCATGAAGCCGGGGATGAGCGCGGCCGGCATGCCGCGGCGGATGGCCAGCACTGCCAGGGCGCAGGCGCCGCCGGCAATCGCCATGTAGAAAAGGAAAGGCAGCGACGCCGCCGGCCCCATCCAGAGGACAACGGCCGGGATCATCTTCGCGTCCCCGCCCCCGAACAGGCGCAGGGCAAACAGGCCGAAAGCGGCCATGAACGCCAGGAGGCCAGCAAGGAGGTGGCCGCCAAGGATTTCCAGCGGCAGGCCGGAAACCGCGGCCGCCGGAACGAACAACCCGGCGAGCGTCAGGTTCAGCCAGTTGGGGATCGTCAGCCGATTGATGTCATGCAGCGCGGCAAACAGGCAG
>CAYQRX010000075.1:0-11502 GCA_964419865.1 uncultured Hyphomonas sp.
TGGCAACCCCCTGACCCGCAATATCCGGGGCCGAGCCGTGAACCGGTTCAGACAGCCCCGGCGGGCCCGGCGCGCCGAGCGACGCCGACGGCAACATGCCGATCGAGCCCGTCAGCATCGCGGCCTCATCGGAGAGGAGGTCGCCGAACAGATTGTCGGCAAGAATGACGTCGAACTGTTTCGGCGCGCGGACAAGCTCCATGGCGCAGGCATCGGCATACATGTGGCTGAGCGCCACGCCGCCGCCGAACTCGGCATGGGCCAGCGTCACTTCCTGGCGCCAGAACAGGCCGGATTCCATGACATTGGACTTCTCGACCGAACAGACTCGGCTCTTGCGGCCGCGCGCTATGTCGAAAGCTACGCGGGCGACCCGCTCAATCTCCGGATGGGTATATATGGCCGTATCATACCCACGGCGCAGACCGCCCGCTTCATCAATCCCGCGCGGCTGGCCGAAATAGACCCCACCTGTCAGCTCCCGGACGATCATCAGATCGAGGCCCTCGACGCGGTCGCGCTTCAGGCTTGACGCGTCCACCAGTGCCGGAAAGCAGAAGGCCGGACGGAGATTGGCAAACACATCCAGCCCGCGGCGCAGCGCCAACAAGCCCGCCTCCGGCCGCTTGTCGCGGGCGACACCGTTCCATTTCGGGCCGCCGACCGCCCCGAGCAGCACTGCGTTGGCCTTGCGGGCCTGTTCCAGTGTGGTGTCCGAGAGCGGAACGCCATACGCATCAAGGCTCGCGCCGCCGACGAGCCCTTCTTCGATGCGGATATCCGACACCAGAAGTTCAGCGATACGGCGGGCTTCGCCGGTCACTTCAGGCCCAATACCATCACCTGGAAGGAGGAGCAGCGTCTGTTTCATCTATTCAGCAGCCGCCCTCTGCCTGGGTTGCACAACCCGTACGCAGTCGCTGGAAACCGTCCGTCGCCGATTTGGCATTCTCCGCCATCACCTTGTCGAACTCTTCCCAAGCCTTCTCGGACTTGCACTCTTTCGCCGGAAAACGGCTGCCCGTTACCTGCATCGAACGGCAACGGATCGCGGTTCCGTCCGTCGCGGTCTTCCCTTCCATGGCCGGCGTGATCTTGTCAGTCGACGCATACTGCGCCGAGCCAGCCTCTGGCGTTGCACATGCCGAAATGGCGACAGCAGCGAGAAGCGCACCAAAAGTGGTCCTGAGGGGGCGGGTCATTAAGTCTACCTCCGGTTGAATTATGAGGAAATCATGGAACGCTCACCCTTGGGCTCTGTCAGCGCCACGGCCTCGCAGTACTTAACAAGTGCCGGAAACGGCGCAGCCAGTGTTCAGCCGCTGAAATCCATCAGTCGCCGACTTGGCATTTTCCGCCATCGCCTTGTCGAAATCTTCCCAGGCCTTCTCGGACTTGCACTCCTTGGCCGGAAAACGGCTGCCCGTTACCTGAATCGAGCGACACCGGATAACCGAGCCATCTGGCGCCACCTGCCCTTCCATTGAGGCCTTGATGGTATCAGTCGATGCCAGCTCAGCTGCGCTGTTGTCCGGGGTCGCGCAGGCTGCGAAGATCACGAACACGCCTAGAAGAGCGCCCGCACCTGTTTTAGAAATTCGGGGCATCGGGAGTTTCCTTATCAAATATCGATGCATGTTCGTAGCGGATATTGCCGCCCGATCAAGCCCGCCCCGAACAATTTTGAGTGGCAATGGCGACCTGTATGCCCACGCAGGACGGGCGCGCGTCCTCTTAATTCTCAGTGTCCGTTGGTGGCGCTTCATCGTCCGGCTCCGGCGCTGGCTCGGAACGATCAGGTATCGTTACGCCGCGAACCTCAGGTTTCACGCTGAACGGATCGGTATGGCAGGCAGCAACGCCCGACAACAGAATGAGCGGCAGCAGAAGGCGGGCGGGTTTCCGCATGACTTGTCTCCTTTGCGTTTGCCCGCCGGACTTTCAGCGGGCCGGCTCCAGCCATGGCGTGGTCAGGCGGCGATGCGCTTCGAACCTGTCGATCTCGGACGCTGCAGTCAGCGAGGCGCCGATTTCGTCCAGCCCCGCGACAAGGTTCGCCTTGCGGCCCGGATCGACATCGAAAGGATGAACCTCACCAGAGGGCGTCGTCACTGTCTGATTTTCGAGATCAACTGAGAAAAGATGGTTCGGGCCGCCGGCCTCGGCTGCCAGCCGTTCGCACACCTCTGCCGGCAGGCGCACCGGCAGGATGCCATTCTTGTAGCAGTTGTTGTGGAAGATGTCGGCAAAGGAGGGCGCGATGATGCAGGTGATACCCTGATCAAGCAGCGCCCAGGGGGCATGCTCTCGGGACGAGCCACAGCCGAAATTGTCCCCCGCGATCAGGATGCTCGCTTTGGCATATTGCGGCCGGTTGAGCACGAAATCCGGGTCCGGCGAGCCGTCCGGCTTGGTTTTCAGCTCATAGAACAGGCCCTTGGCGAGACCGGTGCGCTCCGTCGTCTTCAGGAACTGTTTGGGGATGATCATGTCGGTGTCGACATTGGACATGGGCTTGCCCTTGTCCATCAGCGGCGCGGCGGTTCCATCGAGGCGGGTGAAGGGTTTCATGGGCGACGTTTTAGCCCGGCTCATGCGCGATGAACAGGGTCGGCACGCTCATTGTACCATTGCGCACCGTGAAGACGCGGCTGCCCGGCTTGCGGCCCTTGCGCACTTCGGAGAGGTCAAACCCGGCCGCGCTGAGGCGCGCACGGGCCGCCTCAATGTCCTGCACGGCCCAGGTGAGGCCCCAGAATGTGTCGGGACGGCTGGCGTCTTCGGGATCTGACAGGCGCCGGGCAATTTCGATGGTGAGGCCGCCGGTGCGGAAGAAGATCAGGCGCACGCCCCAGTCCGGGTTCGTGCGGTCGAGTGCAAGGCGAAGGCCGAGCTTGGCACCATAGAGGGCAAGGGCCCGGTCGGGCGCGGCGGTGTTGATGACGGCGTGGTCGAGACCGTGCACGGCATCTGCGGCGGCAGGCCGGGGCATTAGCGCACCCTCGCCCGGCTGAACGATGAAGAGCTTGATGCCACCAGCGTTTTCATCCGGGATGCGGAAACGTTGCCAGCCGCGGGAGGCACCGGTTTGAGCGTGGCGTGAGCGGCCTTCGGTTATCTCGCCGGGATTGAGGCCGCGGCGGGTGAAGCTGGTGTGATCCTCGGTTATGGCGTCGCTAGCGAAGGCCAGCGTGGTGAGCCCGGGGCCGTTTGCTTCGATAAGCTCGCCCAAACGCTCCGCTAGCGGGCCTTCGCCGGAGGGCGCGAGGAGTTCGAGAGACGTATTGCCCAGCCGGAACAGCGCGGTGGCGCCGCCGCCTTTGACCTCCGCGCGCCAGTCTGCCTTGCGGCCGAGGAGTTTCTCATAGACCGCCGCGCCCGAAGTAATCTCCGGGCAGATGAGGACGAGATGGTCGAGACCGGTGATCATGCGAGTTTGACGGTGGATTGCGGCAGGCAGTCCAGCGGGCCGCGGAACCCGGGGAGCGCCTCGATCCGCGCCATCCATTTGCGGACATGGGCGAAGGGCTGAAGGTCGATCTGGGCTTGGCCGGCATAGGCGACGATACCGTAGATATCGAGGTCGGCAATCGTGGCGCCGCCGCCGACCAGCCAGCCGTTCGCGCCAATCAGGCCGTCGAGTTCTTTCAGAGCGCCGAGCGCGGCCTGCCGGTTCGCTTCGGCGACCTCGTCGGGGAACTTGAAGAAGCCGAGCTTCAGGGCACGCGTGCGGTAGATGCCGGTGGTGAGCTGTCCGGCGCCCCAAAGCTGCCATTCGCGCGCGCGCAGGCGCTCGGCCCGGTCACGTCCGCCGAATTGACCGGTCTCATCGGCTAGATAGTCGAGGATGACCGAGGACTGGCAGAGGCAGATGTCCGTTTGATGGTCCTCGAGCACCGGCACCTGACCATAGCGGTTCTTGGCGAGAAATGCGTCGGCCTTGTGGGCCCCGGCCCGCAGGTCGACATGCTCGTAATCATGCAGTGTGTTCGTGAGGCGCAGCATCAGGCCGACTTTGTAGGTCGGCCCGGACGGCCACATTCCGTGAAGCGTGAAGCGGGGCATCGGCGGTTCTCCTGTCTCGGTGCCTGAGATGGCATGAGAGGGAGGGCAGAGGCAATTGCCGCCGCGGCGTCAGTCAGGCGCGCGTAAAGTCGAAGCCCGCCTCGGCGAGGCGAAGCAGGCGCCGCTGGCGATGGGCGAAGAGCATGCGGGCAAAGAGGGAGACAAAAGGCGTCAGGAAGCCGGCGCCGATGTCCAGATGGTCTGTATAGCGGGCACCGCCATGCTCTCCCGGCGCAACCTCGATGACGTGGTGCCAGCGCCGGATCAGCGGGCTGTAGCCCCGATCCTCAGCGCGGCGCACGCCGCCCTCCTCCGGCAACAGATGGATGTCGATAACCTGCCAGCCCATCGGCAGGAAACCGAAGAGGCGGACATCCACCTTGTGTTCGCCGGGCTCCCATTCCTGCGGCCACGGCGCGCCGCCGCTAAGTCGCATCACCACAAGCGGGCGGGCAACGTGCACCATGAGGGACGGGTTCTGGACAGCCGCCCAGACCTCTTCCGGCGATGCGGGCAGTAAAACGGTGCGGGAGAAGGATGCCATCTCCCGCACATCCTATCAGCACTTCGAGCAACCGCCACCGACGGATTCGAGGAGGCGCTCATCCTTGTCCATGCCCGGCAGCGGCGTGGTCAGCAGGCGGTCGCCGACGAAGATGGAGTTGGCGCCTGCGAGGATGCAGAGGGCCTGGCCTTCCTGGCTCATGCTTTCGCGGCCCGCAGAGAGGCGTACCCAGCTTTTCGGGAAGACGATGCGGCAGACGGCGATGGCGCGGGCAAGCTCGAGCGTGTCGAGTTCCTCGCTGCCACCGAGCGGCGTACCGGCGATGGGCACGAGCTTGTTGACGGGCACGCTTTCCGGATGAGGAGTCAGCAGGGACAGTTCGTGAATGAGTCCGATCCGGTCTTCGCGGCTCTCGCCCATGCCGAGGATGCCGCCGCAGCAGAGCTTGATGCCGGCGCGCCGGGCGCGACCGAGGGTCTCCAGTCGGTCGTCATAAGTCCGTGTACTGACGACTTCGCCATAGTATTCGCGCGAGGTGTCGAGATTGTGGTTGTAATAGTCGAGGCCGGCTTCCTTGAGAGCTTCGGCCTGGCCTTCCTCGAGCATGCCCAGGGTAACACAGGTTTCGAGGCCTTCGGCCTTCACCGCAGAAATCATCTCGGCGACTTTCGGTAGGTCGCGATCCTTCAGGCTGCGCCAGGCCGCGCCCATGCAGAAACGGTCGGCACCATTGGCTTTGGCGCGGCGGGCGGTTTCGACGACTTCGCTCAGGGGAAGGAGCTTTTCTGCCTTGAGGCCGGTGTCGAACTTGGCCGACTGGCTGCAATAGCCGCAATCTTCCGGGCAGCCGCCGGTCTTGATCGACAGAAGCTGGGATTTCTGCACCGCGCCGTCGGCCCAGTTGGCGGACTTGACCGCGAGGGCGCGGGCAAAGAGCTGGTCGAGCGGCAGGTCATACAGCGCGCGGATTTCGTCGCGTGTCCAGTCCTGGCGGGGGGCGAGGTCAGTTGCAGTCATCCCGGCGTTTCCTTGCAAGCTATATCTGTGGTCTGATTATCCGATGACGCCATTGATGGCGGCGCGGGCGGCGAGCGTAGGGCTCATCAGGTGGGTGCGCCCACCCCTGCCCTGCCGTCCTTCAAAGTTGCGGTTCGAGGTCGAGGCGCAGCGCTCACCCGGAGAGAGAATATCGGGGTTCATGCCAAGGCACATGGAGCAGCCCGGCTCGCGCCATTCAAAACCGGCTTCCATCAAGATGATGTCGAGGCCTTCGCTTTCGGCCTGCGCGCGCACAAGACCGGAGCCCGGCACAACCATCGCCCGCACGCCTTCGGCCACCTTGTTGCCTTTGGCGACGGCGGCGGCGGCGCGGATATCCTCGATACGGCTATTCGTGCACGATCCGATAAAGACGCGCTGGACCGGCGTGCCGGCAATCGGCTTGCCGCCCTCAAGGCCCATATAGTCCAGCGCACGTTCGCAGGCAGCGCGCTTGACGGGATCGGCGAAGTCTTCCGGTTTCGGAATAATGCCGGAGAGCGGAATGCCCTGCTCCGGGCTGGTGCCCCAGGTGACGGTCGGCTCGACATCCTCGGCGCGAATGTCGAGCACCTTGTCGAACACGGCATCGTCATCGGTGTAGAGGGTGCGCCAATGCTGTTCGGCGATTTCCCATGCGCCGCCCTTGGGCGTGGAGGGGCGGCCCTTCATATACGCGAACGTCACATCATCGGGCGCGACGAGGCCCGCGCGCGCGCCGCCCTCTATGGAGAGGTTGCACAGCGTCATGCGCCCTTCCATCGACAGGGCGCGGACAGCCTCGCCCCGGTATTCGATGACATGGCCTGTGCCGCCGGCCGTGCCCGTGATGGCGATGATGTGGAGTGCGAGGTCTTTCGCCGTGACACCCTCGCGCAGGCGGCCGGAGACGTTGACCGCCATGTTCTGCATCTTGCGGGCGCGAAGCGTCTGCGTGGCGAGCACATGCTCAACCTCGGACGTGCCGATGCCGTGCGCGAGCGCACCGAAGGCGCCGTGGGTGGAGGTGTGGCTGTCGCCGCAGACGATGGTCATGCCGGGCTGGGTACGGCCCTGCTCGGGGCCGACGACATGGACAATGCCGTTATTGATGTCGCCCATCTGGAAGAACTGGATGCCCTGTTCGGCGACGTTCCGCGTCAGCGTTTCCAGCTGGTTCCTCGCTTCAGGGTCTTTCACTCCGGCGAGACCAGCGGCCTGGTTCTCGGTCGGTGTGTTATGGTCCGCGACAGCAAGGGTGAGCTCCGGGCGGCGCACTTTGCGGCCGGCGGCCTTGAGGCCCGCAAAGGCCTGCGGCGTCGTCACCTCATGGATGAGGTGGAGATCAATATAAAGCAGGCTCTCGCCCGAGGCAGGGTCGGTGTGGACGACATGCGCGTCCCAGATCTTGTCATAGAGCGTCTTACCGGACATCACAGCCTCTCACTTCGGCGCCGCACAATAACGATGGCGCGGCCGGAGGGAAGCCTTGTCCATGCGAAAACGCCCTCCTGGCAGGAGGGCGTTCTACATAGCTGGTATGCTTCAGCCGGAGGCTTACGACTCGCTGCCCTCTGCGGGGGATTCAGCAGCAGCGGCCGCTGCGGCTTCAGCTTCGGCAGCGGCGGCTGCGTCAGCTTTCGCCTTTTCGGCGCGGGCCTGGGCAGCGGCTTCCTTGCGGTTTGCCTTTTCAGCGTCCTTCTGGCGGCGGCGCTCGGTCTTGGACACGGCGATCTCCGCCGTTTCGATGCCGTGGCCGGTGGTGCGCTCGGCAATCCGGGCGCCTTTGCCGCGCAGATCGCGCAGATAGTAGAGTTTCGCACGGCGCACACGGCCCTTGCGGATCACTTCGATCGAGTCGATCACCGGCGAGACGACCGGGAAGACCCGCTCGACGCCTTCGCCGAAGGAAATCTTGCGAACGGTGAAGCTCTCATTAATGCCTTCGCCGGAGCGGGCAATGCATACGCCTTCATAGCGCTGGACGCGCTCGCGGTCGCCTTCCTTGATCTTCACGTTCACGGCGAGGGTGTCGCCGGGCGAGAATTGCGGGATTTTCTTGTCGCCGAGGACACGGGCCATTTCGGCGGTCTCAAGCTCTTTAATCAGGTTCATCGCCAGTCTCCGGCGCATTAGAGGTCGGGGTTTCGGAGTAAGCGGCGTATAAATCGGGGCGGCGTTCAAAAGTCAACGCCTTTGAGCGGCTGATTCGCCAGTCTTCGATGCGTTTGTGATCGCCGGACAGCAGGACTTCCGGTGTCGGGCGGCCTTCCCACTCTCGGGGGAGGGTATATTGGGGATATTCGAGGAGGCCGTTCTCGAAGGACTCCCCTGTAATTGAAGCAGAATTTCCCGCCACGCCCGGCAGGAGGCGCAAAGTGGCCTCCAGCATCGCCATCGCCGCGACATCGCCGCCGGCGAGGACGAAATCGCCGAGGGAGACTTCCTCCATGCCCCTCGCCTCGATCACCCGTTCATCGAGACCCTCGAACCGGCCGCAGAAGAGGACAACACCGGCCCCGGCGGCCCATTTGCGGGCCATTGCCTGGTCAAACCGGCGCCCGCGCGGGGACAGGTAGATGACAGGCCGGGACAATCCCGGACAATTGAGGACAGAATCGATCGCCGCGGCGGCCACATCCGGCCGGATGACGAGCCCTGCCCCGCCCCCGGCGGGCGTGTCATCGACCTTCTTGTGCTTGCCGAGGCCGAACTGGCGCAGATCGACCGTTTCGAGATCCCACAACCCCTCGCCCCGGGCGCGCCCGAGGATCGAGACGCCGAGCGGGCCCGGCCAGGCTTCGGGGGTGAGGGTGATGGCAGTGGCCTTGAACATGGGCGCGGGTTTAGCGCGGGCTGGCGGCGGCGTCACCCGCTCCCCGATTCTTCATCCGGTTCGGCCTTGCCGCCGCTGATCGGCACGCTCTCTCCGCCGGAGCGGAACATCAGTTCGCGCCCGGCATAGGTGCCGCCGGTGAGCTGGAGGGCGAAGCGTTCCTCGTCGCGGCGGCGGATTTCCTCGATGGCATCATCGATCGCATCTTCCGGCTCACCGAGGCGGCCGAGCGCCGAACGGGCGAATTTGAGGGCGGATTCGAAGGTCTCGCGGACCGGGAAGTCCACCCCTGCCCTGACGAGTTCGAGACCATGGTCGCGGTCATAAGCGCGGGCGAGGAGCAGCGCGTTCGGGTATTCCTGGCGCACGATCTCGACGATCCGCGTGGCAGCGGCCTTGTCGTCAACGCAGACAAGGACAAGCGCTGCATGATGCGCGCCGGCGGCGTGGAGGATATCCATGCGCTGGCCGTCGCCATACCAGACCTTGAAGCCGAACTCCGCCGCCGTGCGGATCATCTCGGGATCATTGTCGATAATGGTCACGGTATAGCCCCGCGCCATCAGCGGCTGGCTGACGACCTGGCCGAAACGTCCGAAACCGATCAGCAACGCCGTGCCGATGGCGTCATGCGGGGTCTCTACCCCGCTTGCATCGACGGCAACCTCCGGCATCAGCCGGTCATGGATGATGACGAAGAGCGGCGTCATAAGCATCGACACGATAATGATGGCGGTGAGGATGGCATTGCCTTCGATATCGAGGAGGCCGACGCCGAGAGCGGCCGCATAGAGGACGAAGGCGAACTCGCCGCCCTGCGTCATCAGCACGGTTCGCTCGACAGCCTCGCGGTGATCGGCCCGAAAGGCGCGGGCGACACTGTAGACACCGGCCGCCTTGAGAACGGTGTATGCGGCCACGCTGATGGCGATCAGCTGCCAGTTGGCGGCGACAACGTTCAGATCCAGCGACATGCCGACCGCCAGGAAGAACAGGCCGAGCAGCACGCCCCGGAAGGGTTCGATATCGGCCTCGAGCTCATGGCGATAAGAAGATTCTGACAAGAGAACCCCGGCGAGGAAAGCCCCCATCGCCGTGGACAGACCGCCAAGCTGCATCCACCAGGCCGCACCGAGCACGATCAGCAGGGCGGCGGCGGTCATCACTTCGCGGGCACGGGCCGCAGCAAGGATGCGGAAGACCGGGTTCAGCAGGTAGCGCCCCGCAAGCACAAGACCGAGGATGCAGCCGAGCCCGATGGCAACACCGGTCAGACGCTCGCCGAGCGAGACCTCCCCTGCCCCCGGCGCCAGGAAGGCAACCAGCGCCAGCAGCGGAACAATGGCGAGATCCTCGAACAGAAGGACCGAGATCATCTTCTGGCCGCGCGGCTTGGCGATGTCCCCGCGCTCCTGGAGCATCTGCATGACGATAGCGGTAGACGTCAGGACGAAGCCTGTGCCCGCAATCAGCGAGACCTGCCAGGAATAGCCGAGCGCCGCACCGACCCAGGACAGGAGCAGGATACAGACCCCGACCTGGGCAAAGCCAAGCCCGAAAATTTCCTTCCGCATCGACCAGAGCCGGGACGGTTGCATCTCCAGCCCGATAATGAAGAGGAACATGACAACGCCGAGTTCGGCGATATGCAGGATCGCTTCCGGCTCCGTGAAGACCCGGAAGCCGAACGGACCGATGACCAGGCCGGCGGCGAGGTAGCCGAGGACCGAGCCGAAACCGATGCGCTTGAACAGGGGGACCGCAAGGACGGCCGAACCGAGCAAAATGACAATGGGAGCCAGATCCGGCGCATGTGCTTCCGCGGCCATACATCCATCTCCCTGCTACCCGAACCGCACCTTAAGAAGATAACGGCGCTTCGCCTAGCCGCGGCGGACCCCGGCCGACGCCAGGCAAAGCGCATACAGGCCGCCCGGCTGACACAGCCATCCTTTCCCGGTATTAGGCGCTGTCTTTTCAAAGTGTTTCACGCATGAGCCAAGCGCCTGCCCTGTCCGTCCTGATCCCTTTCTTCAACGAAGCGGGCAACATCCATCCGGTGATCGATGAAGTGCATTCGGCGCTTGCGGGAATCGAATTCGAGATCGTCTGCGTCAATGACTGTTCAACCGACGCGACCGGCGCCGAACTGGCCGAGGCCAAAGCGCGCCATCCGTCCACGGTGACGGTGCTGACCCATATACAGCGCCGGGGCAAATCTGCCGCGCTTTTCACCGGGCTGAAATCCGCCCGGGGCGAATGGGTGCAGCTGCTCGATGGCGACGGGCAGAACGACCCGGCCGACACCGCCCGGCTGTGGCGCGAGCTGATCGCGCCCGGCGCACCGCCCCGGCTCGGCATCATTGCCGGCAAACGCAACAGCCGCAACGATTCCGGATTCAAATGGCTGCAGTCGCGGATTGCCAATGGCGTGCGGCGCTTTGTTCTTCGGGACGATGCCACAGACACCGGCTGCGGGTGGAAGCTGATCAGGACACGCGCCTTCAGGGATCTGCCCTATTTTGCTTCCATGCACCGTTTCCTCCCGGCCCTGATTAAGCGCGCCGGATGGGAAGTGCGCGAGGAGCTGGTGAATGACCGCCCGCGCCTTGCCGGGCAGTCCAAATACGGTTTCCTCGGACGCCTCGGCGCCGGCGTCTTCGACCTGGTCGGCATGTTCTGGTTAATCCGCCGAGGCGGCTATGGTATCGCTGCCGAATGGAACGATCCGCGCGCGGAGTGACTGCCTGGATCAGTCCTGCGCGCTGCCGGGACGCCGTCCGCCGCGGCCGCCGCCATCACCGCCGCCGCGGCCACGCCCGCCTTCCACGCGCGGGGGCGGCGACGGTCGGGAGACAGCCGTAGGCGGCGGAGAGGAAGGACGCGCAGACGGTGCAGCCGCCGGCGTGGAAGATGGCCCGCGGCTTGCGCCGCCTCCACCGCCACCGCGCGGCGGGCTTGCTGAAGGCGTGCCGCCACCGCGGCCCGGCCAGCCGCCGCCGGACCGGCCAGCGCCGCCGCGCGCGCCGTCGCGTCCACCGCCCCGCGGTGTGCTGGCCGCCGTTGGCGTGCGGCCGGG
>CAYQRX010000076.1:0-4484 GCA_964419865.1 uncultured Hyphomonas sp.
GAACGCCGCGACTGTGGTCGGCCCAAGCGCGAACGACGCCTTGCGGCCGTTGCCGCAGGTGCCGACGACCCGGTGCTCGCGAAGATCGAACAGGATCTCGATGCCTGGGCCGCCGGGTATCGGGGCTGATGGTCTGATCGTCGCCGGTGCTGTCGCGGTGATGGAAGTCGCCTTTGAACAGGTAGGTAAGCGTGCCGAGGCCGATATGCGGATGCGGCCGGACGCCAGGCGACCTCGAGGAGCTAGGTTTCCCGTTGGTCGATCGCCTGGACGAGACGGTGGCGAAGGAGGCCGTCCGCGGCGGCGAGAAGCGGACGGACCGGGTCGAAGGCTTCCTGGAGGTCGGGCCCGTTGCCCGGCCGGACGCGCAGTATCGCGAGTTCGGTGATCATGCTGGCTCTCCGGGAAGGGGGGCGGCCCGAGCACGCCTCCGGCCGCCCGAACAGATCAGGCTGCGGCGGAGAGCGGCGGCACGATCGTCTCTGCCTCGCCCGAGACATCGATCGCGACCTTCCCTCGCAGCCCTCGGCGCGAGCCAGTCTCCAGAACCTCATGCCCCTCCGCCAGGCGCTCGAGGGGGAGGACGGCGCCGATCACGGGGCGCACGAGACCACGTTCAACGAGGTTCGTCAGCTCGTCGAGCTTGCCGCGGTTCTGGCGGGTGAAGACGAAGTGGTATGAGGCATTCCGCCCCCAAGCCTCGATGAGGTTCTGCGGCGCCGCGATATCGACGAGCGAGACGACGCGCCCGAGTGGCGCAAGCACGAGCGGGCTTCTCGTCAGCGTATCGCCGCCGATCGTGTCGAAGACCACGTCGACCCCGCGCCCGGCGGTGAGCGCGTTCACGGCGTCGACGTAATCGGTGGACGAGAAGTCGATTGCATCGTCAGCGCCGAGCGTACGGACGAAATCATGGTCGTTGGCGCGTGCCGTCGTGATGACCCGTGCGCCGATGGCCTTGGCGACCTGAATAGCGATCGTCCCGACGCCACCCGCACCGCCGTGGATGAGGATCGTCTCGCCGACGCGCAGGCCGGCGCGGCTAACGAAGGCCTCCCAGACGGTCCCGCCCACGAGCGTCAGGCTCGCAGCTTCGACATGCGACAGGTTCTGGGGCTTGCGGCCGACGAGATCGACGTCGGCGACATGGATCTCGGCGTACGACCCGGCGCCGCCGAAGATCCTCGGCGTGTAGTACACTTCGTCGCCGGGGG
The DNA here is from genome assembly GCA_964419865.1 of uncultured Hyphomonas sp. GTDB lineage: Bacteria > Pseudomonadota > Alphaproteobacteria > Caulobacterales > Hyphomonadaceae > Hyphomonas. The sequence continues at coordinate 1,215 of CAYQRX010000076.1, forward strand.
CGAACTCGGTGACATCCGATCCGACGGCCTCGACCACGCCGGAGACGTCGTGACCGATCACGGCCGGCAGCGGCACGTAATCGGCGTAGTCGCCGCGGCGGATCTGATAGTCGAGCGGGTTGATCGCCGTGGCGTGGACGCGAACGCGAACCTGCCGCGAGCCGACCGAAGGGACGGGAAGGGTCTGAATTTCGAATGCGTCCGGACCGCCGAAGCGGGTCAGGACGACGGCCTTCATTGTATCGGACATCCTGTTTTCCTTTCACCGTATCGAAACACGCCGATACGTTAAGTCGAAACGGGCGGATGATCCGCCTACGCTCCCTCTGGTCCTCCGAGAGTCGCACCGCCGAGGGTTGCAAGGCAGTCGCGATCGCGGCGTTGACCCCCAATCTACCGAAACGCCTAAACACTGCGGTGCGGGGGCTGCTGCGCAGTTGCCGAAATTGCGCCCTTTCCCCCAAAAGGTGAGACACGGGCTGCTCAATCGCCGAGGTGCGAACGAGAGTTCCATGTCTCGCGAAGCTCGAGGCCGTCGGCTTCGCTTGAAGCGCCGGGCGTTACGTAGTGCGGTCACCAGTGGCAGCTCATGCGAACGCCCTGAAAAGATGACGCCGCGCAGCGCTTGGCCCGCAAGATCGGCAACTGCGCAGCAGCTTCCGCGCCGCACGTTGTTCAAGCGATTGCTAGGCTCATCGGGTTGGAACCACCGAGCGTTTTCGTTCGGAAGGGAACCCATCTGCAAAAGGACGGCACGGCCCAAGCGACGACACTGCTCCCGACAGGCGCCATGGCGCCATCCTGACGCTGCCGTTTCCAGGAATGCGCTCAAGCTCTACCGGAAGGAAATCTGCCATGGCCACCATCACCACAACCGACGGCACCAACCTCTTCTACAAGGACTGGGGCGCGAAAGACGCGCAGCCCGTCATGTTCCACCACGGCTGGCCGCTGAGCGCCGACGACTGGGACAGCCAGATGCTGTTCTTTCTGGCTCAAGGCTATCGCGTGCTCGCGCATGACAGGCGCGGCCATGGCCGATCGGACCAGACCGACACCGGCACCGAAATGGACACCTACGCTGCTGACGTCACGGCAATCGTGAAGGCGCTGGATCTTCATGATGTCATCCATATCGGCCATTCGACCGGCGGGGGCGAGGTCGCCCGCTATGCGGCGCGAGCCGAGCGCGGCCGGATTGCCAAGGCCGTTCTGATCGGCGCTGTTCCCCCCGTGATGGTCAAGTCTGACAAGAACCCGGACGGTATTCCGATGGAGGTCTTCGACGGATTTCGCGAGGCACTGTCCCGGAACCGCGCAGAGTTTTACAAGGGTATTCCGAATGGCCCGTTCTATGGCTTCAACCGTGAGGGCGCCGAAGTCAGCCAGGGCCTGATCGACAACTGGTGGCGTCAGGGCATGGCCGGCGGCGCGAAGGCCCACTACGATTGCATCAAGGCATTTTCCGAGACCGACTTCACTGACGATCTGGAAGCGATCACGGTTCCAGTCCTCTTCCTGCACGGCGAAGACGATCAGATCGTCCCGATCGAAAACTCGGCACACAAGGCAGTCAGGCTGGTCCGGGACGGAACGCTGAAGACCTATCCTGGTCTTTCACACGGCCTGTTCGCCACGCATCCGGAGGTGGTGAACCCTGACCTGCTGGCCTTCGTTCGCGCCTGACAAGGCGAGCCGCCCACGTATCTCCCGATCCGTCCAGGAAGAATGGAATGTCCCGTATTCTCATCACTGGCACCTCTTCGGGCTTCGCCCGCTGCCGCTATCGCGCTGACCTCGTCCCCGAAGTGTGCCCACACAGAGCTGGACTCCGTGTTGTGGTGCTGTCGGGACTGGGTTGCAAACGCGTTCGGGCTGAGGGCGCCTGGGCTGGTGTGCGGCCGGTCGTGATTGTCGTCGGCGCGCCATAGCTCGATGAGGCGGCGCGTGGCCGGCAGGCTGCGGAACAGCTTCTCGTGGTTCACCTCGATGCCTTCGCGGCGCAGCAGGATGTGCAGCCGCCGGCAGCCGGACCGTCGCTGCTCATTCGCCAGCGTTTTCAGCCGTTCGCGCGTTGTGCATCGTCCGACCGCTGCGACTGGTGGCGGCAGGTCCTCGGATGCATCCCGATCAGGGCACAGGCGCGCCGCCGGGAATACCCCTTCCTTTCAATCGCCCAGCGCACGAAGCCTCTCCGTGTGCCGGGCGTCAGACGTGTTTTCCAAGAGCGTCCCGCAGCGTCGCCACGTCGAGCATCTGTTCGGCGAGAAGCTTCTCGAGGCGGGCGTTCTCGTCCTCCAGCGCCTTCAGTCGCTTGGCGTCCGGGACCGCCATCCCGCCGTAACGCTTGCGCCACGTGTAGAACGTCGCATCGCCAATCCCGTGCTTGCGACACAGCTCCGCCACGCCGATCCCCACCGCGTGCTCCTTCAGCACCGCGATGATCTGCTCCTCACTCAAGCGGCTGTTCTTCATCTCCGTCTCCCTCCGACGGAGACCGGTTCAGACCGAGGACACTCCAGGGGGCAAGGTCAAAGCCTTTGGCGGTCCGCGTTAAGCAAGGGAGGCCCGCACTTGGCGACATCACAGCAAGATCGGCACTTTTGCGGCAGCTTCCGCGCCACGCCGCTCAGGCATCCTCTCTAGGTTCAGCCACCAGAGCTCGGCTCTTCCTCAGATGCAAAGGATGACACAATGACCTTCCGCAACGGCCTCGACTCGCTTCTTCGTCCCGAAGATTCGGTCCTCGTTCTGATCGACCATCAGCCCTATCAGCTCGCGAACCTGAACAGCCACGACCCGCACATGGTGGTGAACAACACGACCGCGCTGGCCAAGTGCGCCAAGGTGTTCGGCGTGCCCACGATCCTGACCACCGTCGTCGCCGCCCGGGGCGGCGACCTCTTCCCGCATGTCACCGAAGTTTTCCCCGACCATGAGGTGATCGACCGGACGATTATCAACACCTGGGAGGATCCCAAGGTCGTGGACGCGGTCAAGGCGACGGGCCGCAAGCAGCTGATCATCGCCGGTCTCTGGACCGAAATCTGCGTCGCGATGCCCGCGCTCCAGGCCGCCGGCGAAGGCTGGGACGTGACGGTGATCACCGATGCGTCGGGCGGCACGTCGCTTGAGGCGCACGAGGTAGCGATCCAGCGCATGATCGCGGGCGGCATCAACATGATGACCTGGCTGGCGCTGGCATCCGAATGGCAGCGCGACTGGGCCCGGGCCGAGACGGCGACCGCCCTGAACGACGCCCTCAAGTAC
>CAYQRX010000076.1:4494-11468 GCA_964419865.1 uncultured Hyphomonas sp.
GAGCAGCAGCTGCTCAACACGCCGGTGCCGGGAATCGCGGCCTGATCTCGGTGGGGATGGCAGGCGATCCGCCCCGAAAGCAGCGCGCGGATCGACCCTCGCCATCCCCCTCGCTTGCGACCGCCCGACAGGTCTCGCGCCCTCACAGGGCGCCGTGACAACAGGACGACCGCCCTGAACTTGGATTCATGACCCGAGGTCCTGCCTAGAGCGGAAATGGGCGAAGGCGAATAGGACACATTCGAGCCGCCCGTGCCCACTACCAACTCCTTGCCCCTGGTGGACGATGGAAGTCCTTGCCTATCTCACCTTCGTGATCGTCAGCGCGGCCCAATCCGCAACGCCCGGGCCGACCACCTTGTTTATCGTGAACAACGCCATCGCCCACGGCTGGCGCCGCGCGCTGGCCGCCCTGAGCGGCGATCTGGTCGCCATCTGCTTTGGTCGGCCCTGATCGCCACCTGAAACTCCGCAATACAGCCAAGCTCGAGACGGCCGCAATGAAACGGTGAATCGAGCTCCTGCGCAACGAAGTCGCGCCCATCGTCAAGGCGGCAACGTGCGATCACGAACCGAAAAAGTGAGGATGAAGATATGAACAGGCGCAATGCTGTATTTCCTGGCAACCGCCATTCTCTCTATGAGACGCACGGTTACTCGGCGGCTATCGCGTCGGGCGACCTTTTGTTCGTTTCGGGCCAAGTGGGGAGTCGATCCGATGGCTCGCCGGAACCGGACTTCGCCGAGCAAGTTCGCCTGGCCTTCTCCAATCTCGAGGCGACGCTGACTGCGGGCGGCTGCACGTTCGACGACATCGTTGACGTCACGACGTTCCATACCGATCCCGAAAACCAGTTTGAAACAATTATGGCCGCAAAGAGTCGGATCTTTTCGGAGCCGCCCTATCCGACTTGGACAGCGATCGGTGTCAACTGGCTCGCCGGATTCGACTTCGAGATCAAGGTGATCGCCCGCATACCCGATTGGTGATCCGGCGGCGGTCGTCGCCGAGATGCATCGTGCCAGCGAAGCGCTCGGCGGCCTGTCGGGCGTAGGCCTTCCGCCGGCTTCCGCTAGGGTGGCGCGCTCGCGGGTCAGCGTCTCATCGGGCCTGGTGACCGGCGCTTCTTAAACAGGCTCTGATGCGGCGTGAACGTGCCGAGCAAGCTTCTCCGCTGGCAAGCGGCACCCTTGGGTGTCACTGCAGCGCTATGGAGTGCACCGGATCACGAACGGCCCGACGATAGTCCGACGGGCTCAAGCGCATGTGCTTGAGGAAAACCCGGGCGAGGACCTGGTTCGACGAGTACCCGACCTCCAGGGCGATCTCCGTGATCGGAAGATCCGTCTGTTCGAGAAGTTCGCAGGCTTTCTCCACCCGCAGTCGCGTGAGGTAGACGCGTGGCGGCACACCCAAGCTCCGCTTGAACATGCGGGCGAAATGGAACGGTGAGAGCCGCGCCTCGGCCGCCAACTCGTCGAGGCTGATGTCTTCCGAAAACCGCGCGCGCATCAGTTCCAGGCAGCGCCGCTCCGCCCACGGCGCGAGGCCGCCTCTTGCCGGCGCGAACGGCGCTCCGCCCAGGCGGCAGAGCTCGGCGAGGATCTCGCAGCCAGCCGCCCGCGCCAGCAGCCGCGACGGCGCCCCCTCGTCCTCACAGAGAGCCCACAGGTTGCGGAACGCCGATCGGATCGCCGAAGAGTCGAACACCCGGCCGTAGATGAAGGAGGTGTCGAACGAGAACCGGCCGTCGGCGGCCTCGTCGAGCACGCCCTGCCAGTGCGCCAAAGGAGCCGCCAAGCTGCGGAGCCAATGTCTTTCGTCATTGATCACCGTGGTCGCGAAGTTAGGCGCAGCGAGGGCGAGGTTGCCTTTGCCGGTCGTCACATCGAAGCGACCTCCTCCCAGGTCTCCCCTGACACGACTGCAGCCAAGCATGTCCTCCACCAGGACGATGTCTGGCAGGGCTGGGCGGGACATGTCCCCGGCTGGCCGTTGGACCTCGAGAAGGTCGAGAATTCCGCCCGGGGATTTCATCGTGCGCAAGTAGGAAGCGTGCCGGCCTTTGCTGTGCCACTGGGCGAATGACGAAAGGGCACCGACGGTCATTGCCTTGTCTCCGACACCCCAAGCGCAGCCCCGTGACCTTGAAACGAGGTCTGGCGCGCCGGATCGCGAACTGCCCGACGATAGTCGGACGGGCTCAAGCGCATGTGCTTGAGGAAAACCCGGGCGAGGACCTGGTTCGACGAATACCCGACCTCCAGGGCAATCTCCGTGACCGGAAGATCCGCATGTTCGAGCAATTCGCAAGCCTTCTCCACCCTCAGGCGTGTCAGGTAGACACGTGGCGGCACGCCCAAGCTCTGCTTGAACATACGGGCGAAATGGAACGGCGAGAGCTGCGCCTCGGCGGCCAACTCCTCGAGGCTGATGTCTTCCGACAGGCGCGCCCGCATCAATTCCAGACAGCGCCGCTCGGCCCACGGGGCAAGGCCGCCTTTTGCGGGCGCAAGCGGCGCCCCGCCCAACCGGCACAGCTCGGCCATGATCTTGAAGCCTGCGGCTTGCGCCAGCAGACGCGACGGGGCCCCCTCCTCGTCACACAAGACCCACAGGTTCCGGAGCGCCGATTGGATGGCCAGCGAGTGAAATGACCCTCTGTAGAGTTGCAGGGACTCCATCGAGAATCGGCCGTCGGCCGCCTCATCGAGCATTTTCTGCCAGTGCGCTACAGGAAAGGACAAGGCGCGAAATTGATGGCTAGTGTCGACTACGGACGTAAGGGCGAAGTTCGGCGCAGCAAGATATAAAGCACCTTTCTTGCTCGTGACATCGAAACACCCTCCCCCCAAGTTGCCGACAATACGGCTGCCGCCAAGCAAGTCCTCACACAGGACGAGATCCGGCAAGGCAGAGCGGGACATGTCGCCGGGCGGTCGCTGTATCTCAAGCAGATCAAGGATGGAGCCTGGAGATTTCATCGTGCGAACGCAATATCCGAAGTGGCCTTCGCGGTACCAGCTAGCGGAAGACGAATAGGCAGGCACGGTCATTGCTGTGTCTCCTATTGAATTATCGTCTCCGCGATCCCCGCGTGCGGCCCGACGGAGTCGCCACCTGAGCGAGCCAGCTCATCTGGCCCCGTGGTAGCCCTCATAATAATATCATGGGCGACCAACTGGGTGCCCACTTTCGCGCCCTATCGGCACGAACTGTGGCATTCGCCTCGTGAGAACACCAACAATATAGCAGTTGGTCACCGCTCGTGAAAGCCGCCCCGGTGCTATCACCGCAAGATCGGCACCAGTGCGGCAGCTTCAGCGCCGCAGGGCAAGAAGCGCTCGCAGAAAGTCACTCACCCCGGACGCATTGATAGTCTCCGCTGTCTCGAGGAGGTCGGCCAGACGCCTTGCGCGCTCGCCGGACCGCCAAAGCACAAGCAGGAACAGGAGCACGGCGAGCAAGATGGCGCCGTAACGCAGCGCCGTCCACATCCACGGGCTGGCGGCGATCCAAGCAAGCAGCGAGGCGATCATGGCCGCCCCAACTTCCAGTCGTCAATGCGGGCGAAGATCGCGACCGCGATGCCCGCGAGCGCCACGGCTATGAACACCCCGCGCAAAGTGTCGAGGTAGGGCACGAGTGATGGCGGACTGAGTCTCGGCCAGGACGTTCTGGGCCACCTCGATGCCGGCCGCGGCCATGGCCGCAACACCAGCCGCACCGCTGCCCCTCAGGGTGCGGCTTTCGGCCAGCACCTGGCGCGCGGGCGGCGTCTCCATGGCCAAGGCCGTCTCGCGGACCGGGAAGCGCGTGCCAGCCGCCCCAATACTCGCACCGCAAGATCGGCACCAGCGCGGCAGCTTCAGCGGCGCAGGGCACAAGAAAACTCTCTAAAGCTCACTCACCCTGACGTTCCGCGAGGCACCAATTCATGAGTCATCTTCAATCATTTGTCGTTTCCTGTTCGTCGGTCACCAAACAAGAAATGCCGCTTACCAGTGAGGTGCACGGTGGTCGATTCCGATCGTACATGTGTTCGTAACCGGACAGCCCCCCTGTTGGGGTTCATCGTCAACCCTGTCGCGGGAATGGGCGGGAGCGTCGGCCTTAAGGGCACGGATGGGGAGGCGATCGTCCACGAGGCCATGCGTCGCGGCGCCCGTCCGATGGCAGGGCAAAGAGCAGCCAAAGCGATTGCCCGGTTGACCGCATCGTTGCCGCAAGTGACCGTCTTGACCGTCGTCGGGCCAATGGGTGAGCAGGTAGCGCGCGAGGCGAAGATTGAGCCCAGCGTGCTGGATCTTTCACACATAGGGTCGTCCACCAGCGCCGATACGCGCATGGCCGCCGAATCCATGGCGGATCAGGGCGTCGACTTGATCCTCTTTGCGGGCGGCGACGGCACCGCACGCGATATACTTGGCGCGAGCGGCCATCAGGTGCCGATGTTGGGGGTGCCCGCGGGCGTGAAGATGCATTCAGCCGTCTTTGGCACTACGCCCGCCAACGCCGGTCACCTCGCCGCGCTGTTCCTGGCTGGCAGCCCGCGCGCGCATTTGCGCGATGCCGAAGTAATGGACCTAGACGAGGATGCTATCCGTGCCGGCACTGTCTCGGCGCAGCTTTACGGTTATGCGCGCAGCCCATTCGAACGACGCCTTGTACAGAATGCAAAGGCCGGCTCGGTCCCAGGCGAAAACGAGACACTCGACGCAGTGGCGCGGCAAGTGGCCGAGGGCATGCGGGACGGCAGAATCTACATACTCGGGCCGGGAACGAGCACCCGGCGTGTCGCTGACGCCCTCGGCATCTCGTCCACGCTGTTGGGTGTCGATGCGGTTCTAGACCGTAAGGCCATTGGTCTCGATCTCAATGAGCAGGCACTCTTGCGGCTTATCAGCGGGCGTCAAGCCGAGATCCTCGTCGGCGTGCTCGGCGGGCAGGGCAGCCTGTTCGGGCGCGGCAACCAGCAGATCAGCGCTGAGGTAATCCGCACTGTGGGACGCGACAATATCACAGTGATTTCGACTGTTGAGAAGCTGATCAATTTACCCGACGGGGCACTGCAGGTCGACACCGGCGACTCCGAAATCGACGCCATGCTGACGGGACATATCCCGGTCATCACCGCTCCGCACCGCACCGTGTTGGTCAAGGTTCGGGCCTGATCAAACCGCTCACCAAGGAGTACTTTCTATGAGAGACGTGTCAGCACATCCCTACATGGCTAATTCGGTGCCGGCAATTCAGCAGAAGATGCTGGATTCGATCGGTGTCGCCGCTATCGAAGAACTGTTCGTGCAGATCCCGCGGGATCATCGCCTTACCCGTCCGCTCGATCTGCCACCGGCGCTGAGCGAGCGCGAACTGCGCCGCCATATTACCGGGATCCTCGCCAAGAACAGCAGCACCGAGGACAATCTGAATTTCCTTGGCGCGGGTATCTGGCAGCACCATGTGCCCGCCGCGGTCGATGAGATCGTCCGCCGCAATGAGTGGCTCACGTCGATCTTCGGCGAGCCCAGTTCCGATCATGGCCGCAACCAGGCGTGGTTTGAATTCTGCAGCCAGCTTGGTGAGTTGCTCAACCTCGATCTCGTTGGCTTGCCGGTGCGCAGCTGGGGCTCCGCTGCTGGGCACGCGATGCGCATGGCCGCGCGGCTCACCGGACGCAACGAGGTGGCGGTCGTGCGCGCCATTGATCCAGAGCGCTTGTCGGTAATCCGCAATTATTGCGAGCCGCCCGAGATGGCGCACCACATCGCCATCCGCCTTATCGCCTATGATCCGGCAACCGGCCTGATCGACATGAACGACCTGCGCGGAGCCGTCACCGATCGCACCGCCGCCGTCTATTTCGAAGTGCCATCCTATCTCGGTGTGATCGAGGATCAGGCCGCCGAGATTGCCGCCATCGCCCGCGCGGCGGGTGCCGAGACGATTGTCGGCGTCGATCCAATCTCGCTCGGCGTGCTCGCCGCCCCGGCCGACTATGGCGCTGATATAGTGGTTGGCACGATCCAGACGCTGGGCGTCCACATGCACGCCGGCGGCGGCGTCGGCGGATTCATCGCCTCACGCGACGAGCCGCGTTATGCCGCGGCGTATCCGACGCTCTTCATCAGCATCGCAGAAACGCTCAAGCCCGGCGAACATGGCTTCGGCCTCGGGCTGTTTCACCAGACCTCCTATGGCCTGCGCGACAAGGGCAACGATTGGACCGGACACTCCGTCTATATGTGGGCGATCGCCGCCACCGCCTATATGGCGATGATGGGGCCGCAAGGCTTTGCCGAGGTCGGCAAGCTGATCCTCCAGCGCGCCCATCACGCCGCCCAGCTGCTCTCCGGGATCGAGGGCGTTCGCGTCACGTTTCCGTCCGGCTTCTTCAAGGAATTCGTCGTCAATTTCGACGACACCGGCAAGAGCGTCGCCGACATCAACGACGCGCTGCGTGCCAAGGGCATCTTCGGCGGCAAGGACTTGTCCCGCGATTTCCCTGAACTGGGCCAGAGCGCGCTCTATTGCGTGACCGAGATCCATACCCTGTCCGACATCGAGCGCCTTGCCGGCGCCCTCAGCGAGGTAATGTGACATGAGCACCGAACTCAATGAATATCAAGCGCCGGTCTGGAATGAGCCGGTTATCATGGAAATGGGTTATCCCGGCCGCCGCGGCGTGCTGTTTCCGCAGATCGAAGCCGCGATGCAGGACCGTATCGGCGATGTCGTCGAGCTGATTCCGCCGGCACTGCGCCGGCAGGACAAGCCCGCGCTGCCCGAAATGTCGGAGCCCGAAGTCCTCTACCATTATCTGCGGCTGTCGCAGCAGACGCTAGGCATGATGGGGATCAGCCTGTTCGGCACCTGCACGATGAAATATAATCCGCAGATCAGCGAGGCGATGGCATGGCGTCCGGAACTCACTGAACTCCACCCGCTCCAGCATGAGGACACCCTGCAGGCC
>CAYQRX010000077.1:0-3960 GCA_964419865.1 uncultured Hyphomonas sp.
GTCCTCCAGCCAGAGCAGCCAGTTGGGCAGCCCGGTCACCACCTCCTCGCTGGTCGCACCATAGATGTTGTCGAAATCGACCAGCAGGACGCTGTTTATCCGGGCCACTCTGGAAGGCTCCTCGTTTCTCGGGAGACGGGGGTTTCTATCCGGCCCCTAGGTTCAACAGCCGGCCCCAAATTGCAACGCTGTGACTGCAGGGAAAATTATTCTGCGGCCGAGGCGGCCTCTCTTTCATCCGCTTTCTTCTCGATCAGTTTCACGCAGAAGATCGAGACTTCGTAAAGAAAATACACCGGCACCGCGAGCAGGATCTGCGAGATCACATCCGGCGGGGTGAAGAAGGCGCCGAAAGCGAGGATACCAACGAGGGCGTATTTGCGCCCCTTGCCGAGCCCCGCCGCCGAGACCACGCCGATCTTGGCCAGCAGCGTCAGGATCACCGGCAGCTGGAAGGATATGCCGAAGGCCAGCATCAGCGCCATGACGAGGGAGAGGTAGTCGCCCACCCGCGGCATCATCCGGATCGTGGTGCCGGCCGTGTCGGTCTGCTCCATCGATATCGTGAAATTCGCCAGCATCGGCAGCATCACGAAATAGACGAACGCCGCCCCCAGCGAGAACAGCAGCGGCGCGAACACCAGATAGGGCCAGAACGCCCCGCGCTCGGACTTGTAAAGCCCCGGCGCAACAAAGGCGTAGAGCTGCCAGGCGATGAGCGGGAAGGCGACGAACAGGCCTGCAAACAGGGCGAGCTTCAGCTTTGCAAAGAAGAATTCGAGCGGCGCGGTGTAGATGAATTCCAGCTTCGAGCCGCGCACATCCTCGGCCATCGCGGCAAAGGGCGCCACCAGCAGATTGTAGATCTGGTCGGCAAAGAAGAAGCAGCCGATAGTGGCCACCGCGAGCGCCAGCAGCATCTTGATCAGCCGGCCGCGCAGCTCGATCAGATGGTCGAGCAGCGGCGCCCGGCTCGCCTCGACCTCGTCGTCGAGGATTTCGGGCTGTTCGTCTTCCGGCGGGACATGCTCGCTCACGCCTTGTCCTCCTTCGGCGCGGGCGGGGTCTCTTCGGCCGCTTCCGGCGGCGGGGTGTCGGCTTTGGCGGCGCCGTCGCTTCGCATTACGGCGGAATTGACGTCGGCCTCATAGGCGGCGAGGTCGCGCTGCGCATCGGTCAGCGTATTGGCCCGGCGCAGCTCCTGGATTTCCTTTTTCAGCTCGTCGAGCTCGCTCTGGCGGGCGATGTCGTCGAACGCCGCCTGGAACTCCCGCGCCATGCGCCGGCCCTTGCCGACAAACTGGCCGATCTTGCGCATCATCATCGGCAGGTCGCGCGGACCAATGATGATCAGCGCCGCGAGGCCAAGGAGCAATATTTCGGAAAACCCGATGCCGGGCAGCATGGCGATGCGCCCTCCGCTTCAGCCGTTTCAGGACGAGGTCTTCGTCTCGTCCTTCTTGGGCGTGATGTCGACCATGTCATCCTTGTTGGTCACCGGCTTGGTTTCCTCATCCTTGAGGCCCTTGCGGAACGCGCCGATGCCCTTGGCCATGTCGCCCATGATCGAGGAAATGCGCCCCCGGCCGCCGAACAGCAGCAGGGCGATGACGACCACGATCAGAATTTGAATCCAGCTTGGCGCCATAAACGCAACTCCCGAGGTTTTGCTGAGTATAAGCCCCGGCCCCTGCTGGAACAATGGGGCGAAGCTGCTTAAGAGTGCAGGCCATGCGTATTGCGACCTGGAATGTCAATTCGATCAAGGCCCGCCTGCCGACCGTGCTGCAGGTGCTGCAGGACATCAATGCCGACGTGGTGTGCCTGCAGGAGCTCAAATGCGAGACGGATGCCTTTCCCTATCTCGAAATCGAGGAGCAGGGCTGGAACTGCCTCGTCCACGGCCAGAAGACCTATAATGGGGTGGCGATCCTGTCGAAATTCCCGCTGGAGGACGAGACCCGGCAGATGTCCAGCCTGCTGGACGACCAGTCGCGCTATGTCGAGGCCACCGTGCTGGCCGACCGGCCGGTCCGGGTCGGCGGGCTCTACCTGCCGAATGGCAATCCCGCGCCGGGGGAGAAATACGACTACAAGCTGGAATGGATCGCCGCGCTGGAGGAACATGCCCGCGCGCTGCTGAAGGCGGAGGAGCCGTTCGTGCTCTGCGGTGACTACAATGCTATCCCCGCACCGGAAGACTGCTGGGACGATACGGTCTGGAACACCGATGCCCTCGGCCTGCCCGAAACGCGCGCGGCCTGGCGGCGGCTCAAATATCTCGGCCTGACGGATGCCTTCCAGGCCTGCGATGGCCGCGCCCATCAATACACCTTCTGGGACTATCAGGGCGGCGCCTTCCAGAAAGATCACGGCATCCGCATCGACCATGTCCTCGCCTGCCCCCGCATGACCGACCGGCTGACAGGCTGCGAGATCTACCGCAAGGCCCGCGCGATGGAGAAACCGTCGGACCATGTGCCGGTGATCGCGGCGTTTGAGGACTAGGCGGGGCGCAGCAGGAAAATCCGGACAGGGCCTCCCCTTCCGGTTTTGCGTCAGTCTGGAGGTCCTGCGGATGGGCTTTGAGGGCCCTGATAGTCCGGGGACGGCAGTGTATTATGGTGGTAGGCGTGTCCCCGGCGTCCCGAAGCCCTGACCCATCCGCAGTGAGGCGTCCTGAAGCCCTCCTCCTTTCCGGCGGAAGCCTCCTGACCCGGGCCGGAAGAATGTCTCCCGGCCTGCAGAAGAAGATAGGCGCCCGGGAACACGGTCGGATTGAACGGCGGGCATATACCGGCGCAACAGGGGAACAGGCAGGGACGGCCCCCCACCTGTCCCTCAGAGTTTCACGTCCTCAGCAGGGCGGCAGGCCGGAGCCGCCGCGCAGCTCGCCGGCCGCCGGGTCGCACGGCTCACCGGCCGTGACCGTGCCTTCGTTCCAGCTGCCATAGCCGCCGAAAACCTCATTGTTCACATCGCGCGCGACATAGCTGATGCCGCTGCCGACGGCCTGAACATCGCGGCCGACGCCGATCACGGTGTTGCAGCCGGTTAGCATGAGCGCGCCGGCGAGGGCTGCGGCACATGACTTTATCGGGGCCATATCAAGCTCCTTTCTCCCATCATCACTCTGGCATAATCCTGCATGAATGCGGCCATTTCGGGCCGATTCGCCGGAGCCCTTCATGCCGCCGCATGTTCTGCCGATCATTCTTCTGTCGATCTCCAACCTGTTCATGACGCTCGCCTGGTATGGACACCTGAAATTCAAGGCGGCGCCGCTGCTGCTGGTGATCTTTGCCAGCTGGGCAATCGCACTGGTGGAGTATTTCTTCGCCGTGCCCGCCAATCGCTGGGGCCATTCGGTCTATTCGGCGGCCGAGCTGAAAACGATCCAGGAGGTGATCACGCTGATCGTGTTTGCCGGCTTCTCGGTCTGGGTGCTGAAAGAGCCGCTCGGCTGGAACCATGCGATCGGCTTCGGACTGATCGCGCTGGGCGCCTGGTTCGTCTTCCAGGGCAAATAGGGCGGCAGGGCCGGAGACCGGCCCTGCCTGCCGGAAAATATTACTTGGTGATTTCTTCCTTGGTGTCGCGGGCAACCTCTTCGACCGCCTGGCCGCCGGCCCGGACATCCTTGCCGATGCCCTCAATCGTGTTGCAGGCAGCGAGCGTGGGCAGGGCAGCAACTGCGAACATCGCTGCGAGAATTTTCTTCATGGGATCAAACTCCTGTATGGTTTGGCTGAAGATGGATTGAGGCCGCCCAGCCGGCAAGCCTGAATCGTCCCGGGGCGCCCCGGCTGTGACCGAAAAGACACCGCTGTTGCACCGCGTCAACACTGTTCCAAGCGGCGCGACTCCCTGCTAAAGAGCGGCGCATGAAATCTGCAGTCATCGTCTTCCCCGGCTCGAATTGCGACCGCGACGCGCAGGACGCGCTCGCCCCCGGTGCGC
>CAYQRX010000077.1:3970-11454 GCA_964419865.1 uncultured Hyphomonas sp.
ATGCGCTCGCCAGGATTACCGGCCAGGCGCCCGCCATGGTCTGGCACAAGGATGGGGAAATCCCCGCCGGAACCGACCTCGTCGTGGTGCCCGGCGGCTTTTCCTATGGCGACTATCTGCGCTGCGGGGCGATGGCGGGCAATTCGCCGGTCATCGCCCAGCTCAAGGCGCATGCGGCACGCGGCGGCTATGTGCTGGGCGTGTGCAACGGCTTCCAGATCCTCACCGAAACCGGCCTTCTGCCCGGCGCGCTGATGCGCAATGCCTCGCTCCATTTCGTCTGCCGGCCGCAGAAGCTGAAAGTGGAAAGCAGCAACACCGCCTTCACCAGCGCCTATACCGGCGGCAGCGAAGTGGTCATCCCGATCGCCCATCATGACGGCAATTACTACGCCGACGCCGCCACGCTCGACCGGCTGGAGGGCGAAGGCCGGGTGGCGTTCCGCTATGCCGCCGGCGAGAACCCGAACGGCGCCGCCCGCGACATCGCCGGCATTCTCTCGGAAAACGGCCGCATCCTCGGCATGATGCCCCACCCCGAACGCGCCGCCGGAACCTCCGAAGGCGGCTCGGACGGGATCGCCCTGTTCAAGAGCCTGATGGCGGCGGCATGAGCAGGCCGGGCAGCCAGACGGACCTGATCCGCCGCCTGCCCAAGGCTGAGCTTCATCTCCACATCGAGGGGAGTTTCGAGCCGGAGCTGATGATGGCGCTGGCCGAGCGGGGCCGGATCGACCTGCCGTTCAAGACGCTGGAAGACGCCAAAGCGGCCTATGATTTCAATAACCTGCAGGAGTTTCTGGACCTCTATTATCAGGGGATGCAGGTGCTGCGGACTGAAGAGGACTTCTTCGACCTGACCTGGGCCTACCTCCAGCGCGCACGGGAAGACAATGTTCGCCATGTCGAGATGTTCTACGACCCGCAGGCGCATACCGAGCGGGGCGTGCCGTTTGGGGTCGTGACCGAAGGCATCCTCGCCGCGATCAAAAAAGGCGAGCAGGAACTGGGCATTACCTCTTATTTGATCATGAGCTTCCTGCGTCATCTGTCCGAGGAAGAAGGCTTTGACCTGCTGGTGGAATCCGAGCCCTGGCATGACCGGTTCATCGGCGTGGGCCTTGATTCTTCTGAAGTTGGCCACCCGCCGCTGAAGTTCGAGCGCCTGTTTCAGCGCTGCCGGGAGATGGGGTTCAAACTGTGCATGCATGCCGGCGAGGAAGGCCCGCCGGCCTATGTGCGTGAGGCGCTGCTGGATATCGGGGTGGACCGGATCGACCATGGCAACCGCTGCATGGAAGACGCTGAACTTGTTCAGATTATCCGCGACATGCAGGTGCCGCTGACGAACTGCCCGCTATCGAACCTTTCGCTCTGCGTGATCGACGACCTGAAGAAGAGCCCGGTCAAGGCGCAGCTGGAACAGGGGCTGCTGGTGACGGTCAATTCCGACGATCCGGCCTATTTCGGCGGTTATATCGGGCGCAATTACGAACAGGTCGCCGCGGCGCTGGGGCTTTCGGATGAGCAGATTATCCAGCTCGCGCGAAACTCCTTCACGGCGAGTTTCCTGCCGGATGCGGCCAAACAGGCACATCTCGAGGACATTCAGCGCGCGCTGGCGTGACATTTCGGGACAAACCGGGACATCGGCGGCCAATGCCGGGCCCGGACGTATCAAGGAGGAACCCATGCGCCACTTACCCCTGATCGCGCTCGGCGCGCTGGCCCTTGCCGCCTGCAGCGCGGCAACGCAGACCCCCAGCGCGGCCGAAGCCCCTGCCCCGGCCTTCGAGCGCAATGACTATGCCGATCTCGATACCTGGCTCTGCCATCCCGGGAAGTCGGCGAATGATGCCTGCGCGGCGGACCTGACGGCGACGGTGATCGAGGAAGATGGCTCGACCCGGATCGAGCCCTTCGAGGCGGCGGCCGAGCCCGCCTTTGACTGTTTCTATCTCTACCCGACCGTATCCCTCGATACCACGCCCAACAGCGACATGATCGCCGGGCCGGAAGAGCTGAATGTCGTCGCCAACCAGTTTGCCCGCTATGGCAGCGCCTGCCGCCTCTACGCACCGATCTACCGGCAGGCGACGCTCCTGTCGCTGCGCGCGGCGATGCTGACCGGGACGGCGACGGCCGATGCGGACATGCGCTGGGCGGACATTACCGACAGCTGGCAGCATTATCTCGAGCATGAGAACAATGGACGGGGGATCATCCTGACCGGACACTCCCAGGGCGCGGGCATGATCCTTGAGCTGCTCCGGAAGGAGATCATCGGCACGCCGGTTCAGGACCGTATCATCGCGGCCCATCCGATCGGCACGCTGGCGCATGTCGATGCGGACGGCACATTCGGCGGCATGCCGGTCTGCGCCTCGGCGGCGGATACCGGCTGTATCCTGAGTTTCGTCTCGTTCCGCGCGGCGGACGATCCACCGGAAGGCTCGCGCTTCGGCAAGCTGACCGAGGATGGCCGGCGGGCCATCTGCACGAGTCCGGCCGGATTGTCCGGCAATGGCACCCTTGATGCCTATATGCCGAGCCGCAGCCTGATCGCGGCTTCAGACGCAGCGCCCTATGAATACGGGGCGCCAGTGGACACCCCGTTCGTGAAGCTGCCGGGCCTGCTCGGCGGCGAGTGCCGCAGCAATGAGACGCATGACTGGCTGGCCGTGACAGTGGGCGCCGAGGTTGGTCCGAGAGCGGATGACATTCCCGGCGATGTGATCGTCAATGGCGAAATCCTGGCCGACTGGGGCTTGCACCTGATCGATGTGAACCTCGCCATGGGCGATCTCGTCGAGATCGCGCGCCGGCAGGGAGAAAGCTGGGCTGAGCGGTAGCGGCCGCCGGGCTGGCAGCGGCCGCAGGTCGCTGTATCAGCTGCCCCGGCCGGGGCCAGCGTCTTCGGCCTCCTCGTCCGTCTCTGGCGCCATGCGCTCGCGCAGCCTTGCGAGGTGGTCCGGCTGGCAGCTGCGGATCAGGTCTTTCAGCATCGGGTCGGTCTCGATGAGGATGCCCCGCGTGCCGGACACAATGCGCATTTCACCGGCGCCGGAGGCCAGAACATAGGCTGGGCGGCTGACGGGTTCGGTCAGGCCGGCGGCGAGGTCCGGGGAGGCATCGGGCCCTGCCGTGACGCGGGCGTTGCCAGCGGAGGTGAAAAGGTCGATCGCGCCGACCGTGTCATCTGCGGACACCGCCTTGATCTGGAGAATGCGGTCGCCGGTTTCAGTCTCTGCGGCCATGCAGGTGGCCGAGAAAAGTTCCTCACCCTCAGTGGAGGTGTAGCTCACCGTCTCACGGTTGCCGGCGGCGGCGCGCGTCCAGGTGCCCTCTGCTGCCGCAGTCTCGACCTCTGGCGGCGGGGCGGCTTGCTGCGTTTGTTCTACTTCCGACTGTTCTTCGGCCGGGACGTCCTGCTGCGGCACATCTGCAGGGGCGGGGTCGGCTTCCGGCGCTTCCTGAGCCCAGGCGGCACCTGCGATCAGAGCGGCCGGGATGAGAGCGATCAAGGGCTTGCGCATGGGTGTGGCTCCTGTTTTGCGTCACCTGAGAGGGCCAACGCATCAGGTTCCCATCAGTTTCCCGTGCCGCGGAATCGCCCAGAAATGGCCCAGATTGGCGGGCGGAGGGGCTATTTATCAGGAAAAGGCCGTGCGCTCTGCCAGCGCCGCATGGCCATCAATCATGCGGGTAAGCTCATCTTCGTTGACATCCAGGGAATAGTCCCCGCGCCCATGGCTTCCGCCGAGGACGAGGCCGGTCTTGCGCGGGAACATGTAGAGCGCGCTGCCCTGACCCGGCGCGGTGTAGGAATAGTCGATCTCCGGCTGAGGCAGGAGATGGGTGAGCTGGCCGCGAATGGGGATGAGGCTGTCATCACCAAAGAGGTTCGCCGCGCCGAGACCGGTGCAGTTGACGATGACGGGCTGGGGCAGCGCGAGCACTTCGTCCAGCGTCTCGAAGCGCCGGGCAATGAAGGTCGCGCCGGCCAGCTGGGCATCTTTCATCAGCTGGTCGAGATAATAGTCCGGGTCGATCATCAGCGTGTGGTAGCGTTCCTCATAGGCGAAGCCGAACCGGGTCTGGGCGGGGCGCACTTCAAGGTCCGGGTAAAGATCATCCCCGCCGGGGAGTTGGTAGCGCGGGTCGCGCACGCGGTTCGAGACTTCCGAATGGCGCACCCAGCTGACGCCGTAGCCGGGCCGGTTCACATAAGGGAGAAAACCGCGATGCGCCTCGCGGGTGACGTGCCAGTTGAGGGTCAGGAATTCCTGCGTGGCCACATCCCGGTCAAAGAGGCTGGAAGGCAGCCAGAGCGCGCCGGCGATGTTGGAGGTGGTGTTCGGATGCATCTGCTCGGCATAGACGGTGACGGCATGGCCGCGCCGGGCGAGGATCAGCGCCGTGGTCAACCCCATGACGCCGCCGCCAAGGACGGCGATATCCTGCCGGCCGGCCTCGCCCGCCATGACAGCGGCGCGCTGGCTCGTGCCCCAGGAGAGGGTGACGCCGCAGCCGCCATGGCCGTAATTGTGGATCACGGTCTTGTCGCCGAAGCGCTCCGCTTCGAGGCGGAAGCCCTGCGGGCGGAACGGGCGCAGGCCGACGACCGTGCGGGTGATGCGGCCGCGCTGGGACAGGACAGGCGCGAAGGGGCGGGCCGGGTCAGCCGCCGGGACGGGCGCCGGGACAGGCTGGCTGGCACAGGCGGCGAGCGCGCTGGCACCCATGCCCAGAAGAACGGTCCGGCGGGCAAGCTGTGGCATGGGGCGCTCCGTTGTTGCCCGTTCTTGTGTAGCCGTGCGCTGCGCCTTCCGCCAAGCTGCCGGAGCGTTACACTCCCGTCATCTGATCCAGCCACCACTGGTTCATCTGCCAGATGGATTTCTCCAGCGGAGAAAGCCGCCCCTGCCCGGTCATCGGCGCCGTCAGCCCAGCCCAGACGCTGTCATTGGCCGCGATGTCTTCCATATGGATGGCGGTGGCAAACTGCGCCGTGCCTTCAACGATGTCCTCAAACCCTTCGGCTTCCTTCAGCCAGAAGGGCAGGCAGATATGGATCTTGAGGCTCAGCCTGTCCGGGCCCTTGGGAAAAAGTTGATACCACAGCACGGACGCGCCCTGAATGCCGAGCAGGAAATGCGGAAAGGCAACCGAGGCAAACAGGTCTTTCGCCTGCCAATCCTCCAGCCCCGGCGGCGGCAGCAGAATGGAGGGCTCGTCCGGATGGGCTGACGGCATGTGCAGGATAGACCAGGGGCCGTCGCTCTCCGGCACACGGGAATCGCGGGCATGGAAGGCCGGCTCAAACGTTGCCGGATGCACGCCGATATGGTGGTAGGCCTCCATGAAATTCTCGACCAGCACCTTCCAGTTCCAGCCGTGCTCGAAGTCCAGTGTCCGCGCCACGACCAGGTCAGACAGGCGGAAATTCTCGTAATAGCGCGTATAGGTCTCCACCTGCGGCGCAAAGGGCGGCGCTTCGGCGTCAAGATTGGCCAGAATGAACCCTTCCCAAACCTCGCTGCGGATTTCAGGTAGGTTGCAGGCGGCCGGATCAAACCCCTCCGCGCCCTCCATCAAGGGGGCCCGCACCAGCGCCCCGCCTGTGTCATAACTCCAGGAATGATACGGGCAGGTGAAGAGTTTCCGGTTCCCCGCCCCTTCGACTACCAGCGCCGCGCGGTGGCGGCAGACGCGTGACAGCACCCGCACCTTGCCGTCATGCCCGTGCACGACCATCACCGGCTGGCCCGCCAGATCGAGCGAGAGGTAGTCCCCCGGCTGGCCAACCTGATCGAGCCGCGCCAGCGGCCACCAGCTGCGCCGGAAAATCCGCGCCTCCTCGCGCGCATAAACCTCACCCGAGGTGTACGCCGCCGCCGGCAACGTCCACGCCTGCGCCAACGGCGCGCGGACACGCGTAATGGTGTCGGCCGCAAAGCCGGGCAAAGTTTGAACCATTTTCAATTCCTCCTTCGAAAAGTTGACATGTGCGTCAACTTTTGTCCACGCGGAACTCGGTGCATCGTGCCCTATGGCAGTGTTCGCCTTTCGCGGTTAAACGGCAGCGATGACAGATGCACGCCAGCAAGACCTTCTCAACACCGCCTCGCGCCTGCGAGAGCAGGGCCGGATTCCCGAAGCCATCGACGCCTACCGCGCCTTGTTGGGCGCTTATCCGGATATGCCCGACAGCTGGTACAATCTTGGCTGGCTGCTGCGCACGGCAGGACAAGGCAAGGAGGCACTGGCGGCGTATGATGAAGCGCTGAAGCGCGGCGTGGCCGGGCCGGAGGAAGTGCATCTGAACCGGGCGGCACTCCTGTCGGGCAGTTTCTTGCGCCACAGCGAGGCCCGGGCAGAGCTCGAGCAGGCGCTGACGCTCAATCCGGAGTATCTGCCGGCGCTGCTCAACCTTGGCAATCTGCATGAAGACCTCGGACAGCGGGGCGATGCCAGAGCGGCATATGAGCGGGCTCTGGCACTGGCGCCGGGTAATGCAATCGCGCTGTCACGGCTTGCGGGGCTCAGCCAGGCAAGTTCGCCAGACGATCCGATGATTCAGAGGATCAGGGCGGTGATTGCCCAGGGCCGGCTCTACCCGGCAGATCATGCGCTGCTGCTGTTCGCGCTGGGGCGCCTGTATGACAGCTGCGGCGCATATGACGAGGCCGCAAAAACCTTCGCCGAGGCGAATGCTGGTGCAAAGATTGGCGCGGCGGGCAGTATCGCACCCTATAACGCCATAGGCGAGTTGGTCCGCGCCGATATGCTGGCGACCACATTCGCCACCGTCGGCCGGCGAGAGACGGGGCTGGCAGAGCCTGCGCCCGAGCCGGTGTTCATCCTCGGCATGTTCCGGTCCGGGTCGACCCTGATGGAGCAGATTCTCGGCGCCCATTCGCAAGTTGATACGGGGGGCGAGCTGGACATGATCCCGCGGATCGCGCGGGGGCTCGGCAAGGACCCGGCCGCGATTGCCAATGCGGCGGACGGGACTCTCATGGAGTATGCCGAGGCCTATCAGAGCCGCATCCGGTCGCTGTTCCCGGACGCCCGAATGGTCACCGACAAGCGGCCGGACAATTTTTGGCATGTCGGGCTGATCAAACGGCTGTTCCCGAAGGCGAAGATCCTCAACACGCTCCGCCACCCGCTCGACAATCTGGTCTCGGTCTGGGGACTGCACCTCGACCATTCGATGAATTACGGCTTCCGCCCGCAGGATATTGCCGGCCATATCCATGCCGAGCGGCGGATGATGGCGCATTGGGCGCGGCTGTTTCCCGGCGACATCCTGACGGTGAAGTATGAGGATGTCGTGGCCGCACCGGAGGCCGAAGTGCGCCGGGTGCTGGACTTCCTCGGCCTGCCTTTCGAGGCGGGGTGCCTCGAATTCCACAGATCGACCGCGCCGGTGCGCACGGCCAGTGTCTGGCAGGTGCGCGAGGCGCTACATGACCGCT